>JAUNHS010000187.1 GCA_030523805.1 Acinetobacter sp. | reverse complement strand
AATTGAGCAAAATAGGGACGAAACGCCCCTTCACCCAAAATACCACCCAAAATGGCAATGGCATTTAAACCAATTTGTGAAGCTGCAAAAAAGTCAGCGGATTGCTGTTGGATTTTTAGCACTTGAGCGGCACGCTCATCGCCAGATTCAGCTAAAATCTGTAATTTGACTTTTCGTGCGGCAGCGAACGCAATTTCCGTGAGCGATAAAAAACCTGCACCGATAATCAGTAAGCTAATAATGAATAAATTTTGTACTAAACTCATGGCTTAAAAATCCTTCATTGGTCATGCTTGGGTGAATATAGGCGATATTAAGCCGAACTCACAGGAGCGTGTATGGTCGGTGTAACGACTTGTCGTTGCTCTTCATCAATCATTTGCCGAGCGACAAATAAAATCAACTGACGCAACCAACGATGGGCAGGGTGATGATGCAACAACGGACACCACGCCATTTTTAATTCAAATTCTGGAATATAAAATGGTGGTTCTTTAATCGCCAATTTTGGATTGTGCTGGTGCAAACGTGCCAATCGTGTCGGCAATGTAGCAATTAAATCTACATTTTGTGCCAATAGTGCAGGCGTTTGATAATGGCGAGTAAAGACCGAAATTTCACGCTTTTGCCCAATACGCTCAAGGGCTTGATCTACCCAGCCTAAGCCTGATTGCTTTTCAGGGTTTACGCCTACGCCAATGCCCATACCTGTTTTGGATACCCAAATATGTTGAGAATCTAAATAATTTTTTAAGTTTAAATGATTCACCGCAGGGTGGCTTTGGTTGAGTACACAGCTAAAACTATCACGCCATACAAGTACTTGGTGGAAACTTTGCGGGATTTCATTAAAACGGTTGATTGCCAAATCTACTTTACCTTGCTCCATATCTCGGTAAGAAACGTCCGATGGCGTAAGAAAATCCAAAATCACATTTGGTGCTTCAGAGCGTAAGGCTTTAACCAAGCGTGGAATGAGCGTTGCTTCGGCATAGTCCGATGCCATAATACGGAAAATACGGTTACTGCTATACGGACGAAACTCGGTGCGTGGCTCTAAAATCATAGATAAATCAGCCAAAGCATCACGAATGCGTGGTTGTAATTCCAATGCTCGCTCGGTTGGGGTCATACCTTCTGATGAACGAATGAGCAAAGGGTCGTTAAACAAGGTGCGTAAACGGCGTAAGATATTACTCATGGCAGGTTGGGTAACGCCCAACTGCTCGGCAGCACGAGTAACATTTTTTTCTCTTAATAAAACATCAAGGTAGATGAGTAAGTTTAAATCAACCCGTTCTAAATTCATGAGTAAAATACCGAAAATCATTATAAATTATTGTCATTATGCCATAAATTTGATTGATTGTGTGAATGAATTTCATCACAGGAGAAAATAAAGGGTATTGCATTTGGAGTGTTTGTTTTATATGCTGTAGTTTTAACTTGTGGGGTAGTTTGTAATGAAAAAATTGATTGCAGCGTTAATATTGAGTATGGGATTGAGTACAAGTGTTTATGCAGATGTGGATATAAAAGCAGAGTTAGAAAATGCGATGGTTTATCGTAAGTCAGAAAATTATCAAAAGGCATTTGAGATTTATAGTAAATTAGCTAGCCAAAATATTGCAAAAGCTCAAGCGGAGCTTGGTTGGTTATATGAATATGGGCATGGTGTAAAACAAGATTATACTCAAGCTGTATATTGGTATCAAAAAGCTGCAGAACAAAATCATGCTGTTGCTCAGTATAATTTAGGTGTTAGTTATAATAACGGTAATGGTTTAAATAAAGATCATCATCAAGCAGTTTATTGGTTTAAAAAATCGGCAATTCAAGGATTATCTTATGCTCAATATGAGTTGGGTATTGCATACCGTGATGGTGTTGGTGTAAAACAAGATTATCATCAGGCTGTTGATTGGTTTAAAAAAGCTGCAGAGCAAGGTCATGCGAATGCTCAATTAGAGTTAGGGAGAAGGTACTCAGAAGGTCAAGGTGTACGTCAAAACCATCAACAAGCATTAAGTTGGTATAAAAAGGCAGTGAATCAAGGAAATGCGATGGCTTATCATAATATTGCTCACATGTATTATTATGGCGTAGGAGTGAAGAAAAGTTTGGTTATAGCGAAAGAGAATTTTGGCAAAGCCTGTGATGCAGGTTTACAACAAGGTTGTAATGCTTATCGTGAATTAAATAACAGATAAAATACATTCTCAAGCGATTGAACATTCAATCGCTTTTTATTTGCTTATACATTAGTCGTTTCCCACACGCATACAAAACGCAAAATGATATAATAACCACACACAACCACAGCAAAAACACAGGGGAATATCATGATTTCAGT
>JAUNHS010000186.1 GCA_030523805.1 Acinetobacter sp. | reverse complement strand
GTTGAAGCACCTGCTGGCGAGAAATCGTTTATTGCTGATGAAGAGCGTTTTAAAACTTTTGCTTAAGATTTAAACGTTTTGCAAAGTAAAAGCCCAACTACATGTTGGGCTTTTTTATATGGCTCGTTAGCCTTGATTAACCTTGTAAAAACAAAATAAATGCAGGCAACCACACTGCAGTAACTACACCATTAATCGCCATGCCAAAAGCAGCATATCGCCCTGCGACTGGGCTACGTTGCCATGCTTGTGCTGTGCCAATGGCATGAGCCGCCAAGCCCAAAGCCAAACCCGATGCACGTTCATCATTAATATGCCGTAGCACAACCGATGAAAATGCCGAACCAATCAAACCTGACACAATCACAATTAATACCGACAGCTCTACTGAAGCATGAATCAGTGTCGCAATATTAATAGCAATCGGGGTCGTTACCGCACGAGATGCAAATGCCATAAAAATATCATGATTTAAATGAAAGAGATACGCCAACCCCATCGGTAAAGCCACAGCACTCGTAGTGGCAAATAGCACCATCAACGTTAATGCTTTTTTGGGCAAATCGTCGTATTTCATGCTGGCAAGTGGAATTGCCAACGCCACGGTTACATAGCCAAGTAAGCGTAAAAATAAGTCATCAGCGTGTTGTTTATACATTTTATAATCGTATTGGAAAACCAATAGGAAAATCACCACCCAAATCATCGCAATGACCAATACAGGGACTTGTGGAAATCTGCGATTAATCGGCTTTGCCAAAAGATAGGCAATAAAGGTCATGATAAAGGCTAATAATACGTCAAACATTGTGCAATTCCTTTATAATTCATCGTTATAAAAAACGTTTAGCCAATTTGGCATAACCCCACAGCGGCAACAAGGTGCTGACCAGCAGAATAATGACAAAGAGCAATAAATCATCGCCCAACACAAAAATGGCAAAACACGACCCCGCCGCTTGTGGCACAAAGGCAAAACCACTTTCTCGCATGAGTTTATTGGTAGTATCAATTAAGCGAGCAGGAATGCTCCACAGCACACGTACCGTACTTAAAACGATTAATAATGCAATCAATCCCAATAAATTTCCAAGCTCTGGGTGTCCGAATTGTGATGTGATCCACACACTTGCTTCTCGGAAGAGAATAATGAGTGCAATAGTACCAATCCATGCAGGATAATCTATATTTTTAAACATGGCGTTGTCCTTTCTATCTCTCTAAAAAATGACAATCAATGCCTTTCATTTTAATATTTTTTTACCGATTGTCTAGTGTTATTCTCATCTAAAATACTGATTATTTTCTCTTTTATTGTTCAAAGTGTTCTTTTATTGGCTTAAATGCTTGTGCTTGCTCGCCAAGCAATTCATCTAAATCCAAATGTAATTGCAAAATCATTTGTTTTAAAAGGCGTGCCGACATACGCACTTGTAAAATTAAACGTCCATCATCTTGATAATGAGCTTGCTCCACCACATCTAATTGATAAAGTTGATGACGTAATTTGCCATGCTGGGCGTGTAATGTGAGTGTAAAAGTTTGCACCACTCCTGCCAAATGCGTTTGCACGGCTTGCTTGAGCAAATCCATACCCTGCCCTGTATGTGCCGATAAATACACTCGTTCTGCGACACCATCTGGCGTGTAGTGGATTTTAGGGTCATCGCCTGTTTGGTCTATTTTATTGTACACACGCAAGCAGGGTGCATTTGCTCCAATTTCTTTGAGTACACCTTCTACCACATCTATTTGTTCCAAACTTTCACTACTATGATGGTCAATCACGTGCAACAATAGCGTGGCTTCCAAAGTTTCTTCCAAGGTAGCTTTAAATGATTCTACAGCAGAATGCGGCAAATCTCGTACAAAACCCACCGTATCCGCCAACACCACCGTGCCTAGCCCTTGCCATTCTACACGGCGTAATGTAGGGTCTAAAGTCGCAAATAATTGGTCTGCGGCATATACATCGCTTTGAGCTAAATAATTGAATAATGTAGATTTTCCTGCATTGGTATAGCCCACAAGCGATACAGTAGGAATGGTCGCCTTTTGCCGTGCCGCTCGCCCTTGTTGTCGTGTTTGGCGAACTTTACTTAACTTCTCTTTCAGCTGATGAATTCGTATTTTAAGCAATCTACGGTCAGTTTCTAATTGCGTTTCCCCTGGCCCACGCAAGCCAATGCCCCCTTTTTGGCTGCTCAAATGCCCATAACCACGCACCAATCGTGTAGAAAGATAATCCAACTGTGCCAATTCTACTTGTAATTTGCCTTCATGCGTTCTCGCTCGTTGAGCGAAAATATCCAAAATCAAACCTGTACGGTCAATCACACGGCATTTTAATTCAC
>JAUNHS010000025.1:2482-17916 GCA_030523805.1 Acinetobacter sp. | reverse complement strand
AAAATAGTGATGAATTTATCTAAATAATAGGTTTGACCATGAAAAAATTCCTTTTAACCGCATTGGCTTTGGCTGCAACAAGTAGTGCGTTTGCAAACACTACTCCAGCCGTTCAATTAGCACCCAATAACATTGAGCCAAAATTAATGCTAAGTATTTACCTTGATACAGGTAAATCCTTACAGCCAACCACAAAACAAAGCATCTCTCTTTCAAACCCAAATGAGCGTTTATGTTGGCATGCTTTTGATTTAACTTTACCCCACCAAGTAGATGTGGAAGAATTTTTCATCTCTCCTGCTCGTACTAGTTTTTCACACAGTAAATCTCGCTCGCAAACTTCAGCTGATGGATTACAACACATTGTGCAATCTTCATTAAAAAGTATCAATAATAGTGCTGTAAGCCAATGCTGGAAATTTGATAAAACTGATCCTGTCGGCACTTATCAATTCGCAGTAAAAGTTGCTGATGTAGAATATCCTGTACAAACGTTTGAAGTTACAAAGTAATCATACTTTAACTCAAAAGGGTATAAATTTGTCATTTATACCCTTTTTTCATATTTTCAGACATAGCATTGACTGATTACCAATGTGGCACAGTCGCTTTTTCATTTAAATTGCCACCTGAGTTATTGATACCATAAACTGTAAATTCTCCACTAACAGCCTGCTCAACATGCGTTTGATGAATACACAATTGGTAAGGCTTTTTATTTGTATGGCTGTACATAGTAATAAACGGATATTGCACTCTTCGCTTATATTTAAAGCAATGCTCCAATGCATCTTTAAAAGCGATTTCTTTAAAGGCAGCAAACCGACGTGCTTGCTCTTTCATATTCGGCTTACGATAACGCTCTACCACAACATAACCTGTCGCTTTATTCCCCACTTCATTAACCGATGAGATATGCACAGAGTCTAGCAATCTCTCAAGCCATTGCTCAATATTCAATTTTGCTAAGTCATCACGATGCTGTGCAAAAATGCGTAATTTATCCCCTATCATTGCAAACGCTTCTCCATCACGTTCCATACATCTATAATGTGGAAAAGATACACCAATATTTTTTATAGCATATGTATTCGCAACATTCGCCAATGCAATATGTAATTGATTATAAATCTTGCTCCACAGCGTATAAATCGTCATGCCATCTCTAGGGATTAAAGTTAGTTCTTGATAATATTTCATTTGTTCTCCTATATACTTACCATGATTAGCTTAAGCGAATTTCATCTACATACGCCAAACCTTTTTTACCTAAGTAAAAGCTAGAAACACCTGCAGCATCAATCATTGCTCTAAGCTCTTTCGCTTGCTCGGTGCTAATGTCCAACGTAATTTCAAGTTGTCCACTGGCTTTGGTTAGCGTATGTTTTATTTCGCCTTCACCTTTTATAAATTCTTTACGAAAATATGGATTGCCATAAATCAACTTTTTGCCACCCGTCGTATATTTACCCATAAAGTCTTTTGGCGTAAAACCATTTTTAGAAATACCACTAATTAATCCTTGTGGAGATTTAGCAGTATTCATATCATAACCTTTCTGCTCAAGACGCTTCATCTGCAAATATAATGCTGAGCAATACATCGGCAAAATAAGCTGTAATTGTTTAGCATTAAGTGGCTTATAATCTGTAAAATGATTTACCAATACATCAGATGCTTGCTTAATCTGATTTTCATAAGCGATTGGCTTTAACTTTTTGATACTTTCCAATTTGTTTAGAATATCAATGGGATTTAATTTAAATTCATCTGATGTTTGAAATGTGTAATTTTCATCAAGAATAAAATCACACAACTCTTCAAGCGTCAAATTTAATACACCCCAAAACTGGGCAGAATAATCCGATAAAAAAATCGGATCATTCACTTTAATCATACCTGTAAAAGAGTTTTTGTCATCATTCAGTTTCATATTGCGAATATAAGCAATTTCTTGACTAATTACCGTAGGCGTATCGCAAAATGAAATGCTGTCTTCTAAATTTTTAAAATAATAGTCAGCACTTTGACGTGTTTGATAAAGTTTACGCTGATCGCCAATCAAACGACACAAAATCCCCATCACCGTATTATGCGTAACATTTCGCTGATGAAAATTTTCTACTTTTTTCAACTCTTCAATAGAAGCAATAAAATTTCGCCCTTTTTTAGGTAAGGGTTCATCATTACTGCCATCTAAAAAAGAATTACGCCAAGACGCTTCATAACAAATCTTAATCCGCATAATAGCTCCTTATTTGGCTGCAAAATAAACTGCGTAATCCTTTGATTTTTGTGGATTGACTTGCTCTGGCGAGCGTTTAATTCGCATCATTTTATTGCTATCGTTATAATCCACCTGTACATCATCAACGTACATATAGCCTTTGGCTTGGCGAATGAATAATTCTCTTATAAGCTGTAAGGTGGTATTGACTAAAATATCAATCGCAACTTCATCAAGCAAAATACCTACTTCGCCTTGCTCATAGATTGTACCTTGACGCACATAATTGGTATGAAAAGTTGCCTTTGGCGTACGGCTTTCATCTAATGATTGAATAAAATCCTGGATTTTTTGTGCAATTTTTTCACCTTCACCGTCTTTAACCACCATAGCACAACGATCAAATTTATGATCCAATGAAATAAATTGTAATTGCTCAATACTAATAGAGCCATAAGCAGTGTATTTAGTATCACCAAATGTCGTTTTAGAGAAAAATGACGAACTATCTCGCTCACCTGCTCGGCCAAATTGCTCAAAATTACCATTGCCTAATTCATCAATAAAATCTTCCAATAGCAATGGACTGGTGCGTTTGCATTGACTCGCAGGCACAACATAACCACGAATCAGCCCTGTTAATGATGCCAATACTTGATCTAAACTTTTTTCTTTGGCAAAGTGTAAATCAAATGCTTGCTCACGGAATAAATGATGACGAATACAATTTTGACTGATATATAATGGTGTTTGCTTAAAATCAATATCAGTCGCTTCTTTCTTGTATTTATAACCCGTTTCTTCTTTGATTTTACCAGTCAAATTGCTATAACCACGCAATTTAGGTAAGGTATGATTGTCCACCGTACGACCTTCACTACTTAATGTGGTCGGGCCATTCCAGTTTACCACACCATAACCATACGCTGTGATTTTAAAATCTACACTTTTTACACCAGTGATTTTTTGTATGCTCATATGCATCTCCTTTAGTCTTCACAATAAAATAAGTTAATTACTTTCGTCTTGCCATAATAACAGTTTTTTCTTGCTTTCGGCTAGAAACATAAGCTTACGTTTTTCCATTGATAGCTGTGATTTTCTGTAATTGATCTATCGCCATTATGCCGACATTCTGCCTACACGTTTTCAGATAATACATTGCAAATGGGTGGCGTTCTTGTGATCCACCAACAACCTGTAAGTCTTGCTCCGTATAACTTAAATAAATCGGATTTTCAGGTGAGCGTGCTTGTTTTAACAATTCAAATGCTTTTTTGACCGATTTAAAAGTTTCATTTGGGTATTTTGCTTGCATAATATTATGGTGCTTTTTACGCATAAACTCTACCAAGTTTTTATCGTCATGATCACTGCCCATTATTCTATCCACACTTTCCGTTAAACCAATCATCACTCCATCATGGCTGATATTTTCATCATACGCATATTCATCAATAAAAGTAGGTTGCAACACATCATCTACTTCACAGACTGCCATTTGTACAAAGCACTGATCTCCACGTAAAGATGCACTAGAGATTTTTACTGTACTTTTCTTATTTTTACTTGGTGTACTTCTCGGCTCAATCACTTTTTGATTAATAATATCTCGGCTTTGTTGCAAAGACTTTTCAATATCGCCTTTGATTTTTTCTTTACAATCTTCATCGGCATAGAATGCTTCATATATTTTATACAAATCATTTAATTTAATCGTATCAGTGCCTTTTTCTGACAAAGCACGTGTTAAAAATTGGTACCATGCTAAACTGCTTTGCCAAGTATTTAATTTTGCCAAAAATTTTGCACAAGAACTGGTTTGTTTCTTAGTATCTATGCTTTTTGGATAAACAATAGTATAAATACTGCACTCATTTTCACCAAACCGACTCAACCTACCCAATCTCTGCAAATAGTTTTCAGCAGTAGTGAAATCACTGTACATTCGCTCACAAGAAATATTCAATGCAGCTTGAGTAATTGGCCCACTTCTTAAAATTTGATATTTTTTGCTCCCATGTTGTTTAAAGCTATCAAACACTTGATTAAAATATTCTTTTTTATCTTGGCGAGTGTATTTAGAATGCAATAAAATTGCATTTTCATTATTTTGATGCAGTAAAAACCCCAACTGAGCATCTTGAGCAGTATTATGAATCACAAAAGTCGTTTTATCATCATTAATTTGATTTAAAACCAGTGGACTTTTAGCTGTGTTTTCATCGTAAGAATCAAATTCAAGCTGATAATCTGTTTGGTTAAAACTAGGCATACGCACAATTTCCGTTTGATCAATTTGCAAAACATGATTAACAAAATAATACTGTGGTGTCGCCGAAACCAATAAAACATCAGCCTTTGCTCCACGCAATTTTTTAGCTTCAATCAATTCTGCAAAGAGTAAATTGAAAGCAGGTGTAGCAATGACTTCATGAAACTCATCAAAGACAATATGCGACTGCATAAAATCAAATAAACCCACTACTTTTTGATGTGAAATAATATTATTGACCACTTGATCAATGGTTGTAATCACAATATCGCCTGTAAAATAATCTTTTGGCAATGTTTCGGTTACATCATCAAAATTTACAGCAGATGTAACAATCTTTTTATATTCCCCTGTAAAAATTTCAATTTTACAATTTGGCAAATACTCTCGCTGTGTTAAATCTTGCAACAAGCCCAAGCAAACTTGCACACGTGGACACACCCAAATGATTTTTTTAGTATGCGTATTCAAAGCCCATTCCAAAGCGATTTTTGTCTTACCACAACCTGCTGGCCCTTGTAGTACGGCAATATTATGTCGTTCATCAAAGTCAGCTTTTTCTTTAATATCGGATAATTCTTTAGCAATTTCACTTTGTATCGTATTACGTTCGCTATTAGGATATGTTTCTTTAAAACCGTCTAAGCACTTTTTAATACAATCTGTCAGCAACGTATTTGCATTTGATAAGAATTTATCATCAAGCAAGTGGATTAAACTTCTTTCTTCAATATACGATTTTAAATCTTCTGCTGAGAGTGCAGACACCCATCTATCGGCACAAATCACTGCCATTCGCACAATATTATTGAGTGCATTTGGCTTAATTTCTTTGATAAAATCATCAATACTATCACTGATTTCGTCATAATTTTTATAATTTGGACTGCTTTCATTAATACACTGATAAGGCATATGTAATGTTGGGAATAAATCACCTATTTCATCACCATAACATTGAATTATTTGTTTCACATCATCTAATAAAAAGCTCAAACTCTCTTGAATATTATAACCCTGCTCTGATTGTAATGATTCTTGCCATTTTTTATCTATACCAGTCGCCTTCTCAAAATATTCTTCATTTTTAGTACGATATGGCCGTGTATGATGCCAATATATGCCATGCAAAATTTGCTTATGTTGTTCTTTGTTTAATTGTTGATTTCCATTTAATAACGATAATGCCAAAATCCAAGAAATTTCATGATGTCGTGGGTGATTTTCAAAACTAAACTTGCTAAATCCTTTGTCGCTACCATTAATATGTACACCATCATCATCAAGTTGAATATCATGGTTTTTAGTCATTTTTTTACTAATCCACGATTGAAACTGTGCATCTATTTTTCCTAAATCATGAAAAATCCCTGCAATAAACGCTGATTGTGCCAATTTTTCATTATTGATCTCTAATTGTTTGATAATATGATATGCGACCATGCCAACAGCAAATAAATGATGACTTAATAATTGTCCATGCGTATTTGCAAAAAAATCTTTCGTGATTGGAATATTCATCATTAACTCCTTAGAAGTACGATTCACAGGTACAGCACCTAGTGCATTAAATTTAGATTTATTGCCCACTATCCACACCAATTCGGTACGGTGGCGTGTAGCAATTTTATGACAAGCAACTGCAGTAGATTTACTAGCAGATTGTTTTAACAAATCATAAACTGTATTGAGTCCAATTTCGGTAATGTTGGTTTGCCAAGTTTTTTCACCAATACGCTGAGCAAATGCATCTAATATCATTCTCGTTCTTTTATGTGCTTTCTTTTCACATTCTGAAATAAAGGTAACAATCATTCATTTTGCTCCGTCTAATCAAATGTTTGGCATAATGCCATATCTTTCACCGTATCAAACATTACATCTAAAGCACTATAATCCGTAAAATAAGATAAACACATTTGACGAAACTCTTGCTCTTTTAAATTTTCCACTGCACAGATAAACGCAAGGGGTAAGATAATGGCATCTTTCACAATATCTGCGATATCAAAAACCAATGCACCACGTCGTGTCTTGCCATGCATCACGGCAAAACCATGTGGAATGCCCAACACCCAAGCAGTTGTTGCACCTAATCCATACGCCAAATAATTTCCATGATTTAAAAATTGATTGGCTTTATCTATGCCCTGATGATCACGATGAAAACCTTTATAATGCGTACACTGAATGGCAATTTTATAAAGCTCTTTTGTCATTCGCCCTTCTAATGCCAATAAATCATGTACTGAATTTTGTGCTGTCAGCAATGTTCTATAGCTTTGTTGTAGTGCAATGATTTTCTCATGCTGACTATGAAATCCCATTGCCTTAAAATCTTTATCCCTATTCCACACATCATACATAAAATCAAGGCGAGCGAATTGTAGCTTTTTTGCCATTTGTAAACGTTTAGACTCATCCCACCACCATGAAAGCCAGCCTTGTATATACTCTGTCGGACGATATTCCGACTGTGGTGTAAACCATTCAATTTCATTAGCCATCAATAATGGTGTACCACCACCGCCACTAAAACCAACTAACACACCAGCACTTGCAAGAAGTCGCATCGCTGCTTGCGTGATAGATGTTCCTGTGCCTAATAATAAACTCGTCGTATTGGCAATAGGAATGTTATAGTACACATTTTCTTTATTATTTTCCGAAAGATAAAGTACTCGCCCATCTTTTTGCATGACACGACAATATTCTAAATAATATAAATTGGCTCGTTTAGAATGTAATATACTTTTCAAATCTGAGCCTGTGAGTGTTTTCATTTTTATAACTCCTTATATACTATACCCTATAGCTATATATTATAAAATCTTTGCTCAATAATAAATATACTTTAAACACTCTATTGCCAAGGCTGACAAAAAATAAAACCTGCCGATGGCAGGTTCATTTTTAGCAATTTATTCAGTTCGCTTTCTTCCCAAACTTTTCTTTTAAAAAGCCAATCACAATCGGCAACACACTAAAGATAATAATACCAAAAATCACATAAGTAAAATTCTGCTTAATCACAGGTTGATTGCCAAAGAAATAACCTAGCAAAATAAATGATGCCACCCATAAAAACCCACCAATGATATTATAAGTAATAAAATACTTATAACTCATGCTACCTGCCCCAGCTACAAACGGAGCAAAGGTACGAGCAAAAGGTAAAAAGCGTGCAAAAATAATGGTTTTACCACCATGCTTTTCAAAAAAGGCTTGCGTACGCATCAAATGCTGACGATTAATCCATTTAGACTCTCGCTCAAACACTTTCGGGCCAATATATTTACCAATATGATAATTCAACGTATCGCCCAAAAACGCAGCAACAAATAATAATGCAATCAATAACGCTGGATTCAGCTGTCCCGTTGCACCTGCCAATGCCCCAGCAGCAAACAGCAAGCTATCGCCAGGTAAAAATGGCATCACCACCAAACCCGTTTCTACAAACACGATTAAAAATAAAATCGCATAAATCCACACGCCATAATCTTGTAAAAACACTGCAAGATATTGGTCTATGTGCAAAATAAATTGAATAAGTTCCATAATGAAATACACAAAAAATAAGCCATAGTTTAACAGAACTTTTGTTCAGCAAACGTAAATTTTAACTACTTTTTCACACCAGCTTGTAACAGCAATGCCCCCAAAGCACCCACTTTTTGCTCTGATTTCACCTGTGATGGGCGTGCTTTTTGCGATACGGACTTGGGTGAGCGTTCTTTCGTTGCTGTTGATGTTTTACGTGCTGTCGCTTGTCGCATGGTTAAATTCACACGGCGACGTTCCACATCTACACTTAATACTTTCACTTGTACAATTTGCCCAGCTTTTACCACTTGATGTGGATCGCTCACAAATTGGTCTGCCAATTCTGAAATATGTACCAACGCATCTTGATGAACGCCAATATCCACAAATGCACCAAAATTCGTTACATTGGTAATCACGCCTTCCAACTGCATTCCATCTAGCAAATGCTCTAGCTCGGTAATATCATCACGGAATTTTGCTGTTTTAAATTCTGGGCGTGGGTCTCGTGCAGGTTTTTCCAGCTCTGCCAATACGTCTTGCACCGTTAATAAACCAAAACGCTCGGATACAAATTGCTCGGCATGGAGTTTGCGTAAAATTTCACTATTGGCAATCAAATCCTGTACGCTACTTTGGCACGCAGTCGCCATTTGCTCTACCAAAGCATAACTTTCTGGGTGTACTGCCGATGCGTCCAAAGGTTGATCGCCTTGTTGAATGCGTAAAAAGCCCGCAGCTTGTTCAAATGTTCGCTCGCCCAAGCGTGGAACTTTTTTCAGTTGCTGACGATTTTTAAATAAACCATGGGTTTTGCGATATTCTACAATTTGCTGTGCCACATTTTTATTCAAACCTGCGATGTACGACAAAATCGCTGGCGAAGCCGTATTCACATCTACGCCCACAGCATTTACACAGTCTTCCACCACAGCGTGTAAAGCGTGCATTAAATCATTTTGATTGACATCATGCTGATACTGCCCCACACCGATGGATTTAGGGTCAATCTTCACCAGCTCTGCCAAAGGGTCTTGCAAACGTCTGGCGATAGACACTGCACCACGAATAGATACATCTAATTGTGGCAATTCTTGTGAAGCCAATTCACTCGCAGAATACACCGAAGCCCCAGCTTCACTCACCACGATTTTACTCGTGTTTAACGTTGGATTTTCACTCAACACATCAGCAATTAATTGCTCCGTTTCTCGGCTTGCTGTGCCATTGCCAATGGCTATCAGTTGCACTTGATATTGCTGGCATAAACGCAAAATTTCTGCCATTGCTCCTTGCTTGTCATTTTTAGGAGCAAAAGGATAAATGGTGCTATGTGCCACTACATCGCCTGCATCATTAACCACAGCCAACTTTACACCTGTACGAATACCAGGATCTACCCCCAGCGTACAACGCCCACCTGCAGGTGCAGATAGCAATAAATGACGTAAATTTTCTGAAAATACAGCAATCGCCGCTTGCTCTGCCTGTAAACGGCATTCCGTTAAAAGAGATGTTTCTATTTGTGGACGAATTTTACCCAACCAAAACAGTTTTGCTGTTTGCTGTAAATATTGGCGACGCTCTAACGGTTGAATGTGTTCTAAATTTAAATATTGAATAATATCATTGATATACAATTCATTTTCTGCATCAATTTTTAGCGTTAAAATCTCTTCTTGCTTACCACGTAAAATCGCCAACAAACGGTGCGATGGCACTTTGTGTAATTGCTCTTCAAACTGGAAATAATCACGGAATTTTTTGCCTGCTTCAGCTTGCTCAGGCTGAGCCAAGCTACTTTTCAGTAAGGCGACTTTGGCAAAACGTTGTTTTAATTGACTGGTTAATGCCGCTTGCTCTGCCCATAAGTCAATCAAAATATGTTGGATTGCATCTAATTGGCTGGCTTCATCGGCATATTGTGCATCAAATGATGTGGCATCATACTCTGCGACAATTTCACTTGGCGTGCGATTTTGCTCCAGTATTTTTAAGGCAAATGGCTCTAAACCTGCGGCTTTGGCTTTTGCTGATTTGCTGGTTTTGCGTGGACGGTACGGTGCATATAATTCTTCTAATTCGGTTTTGCTATTGGCTTGCTGTAAACGGTGCAATAAATCGTCATTGAGTTTTTGCTGTTCTTGTAATGATGCAATAATTTTTTCACGGCGGTCGTGCATTTCTCGTAAATACAATAAACGGCTGTCTAATTGGCGAAGTTGTGTATCGTCCAAGCCTTGTGTGGCTTCTTTACGATAGCGTGCGATAAAAGGAATGGTTGCACCATCATCAATCAGTTGCACGGCTGCTGCGGCTTGAGCTGGGAGAATGTTGAGTTCTTGTGCAAGTTGTTGGATTACATCCGTCATGTGAAATTCCACGTGTATAAAAATTGGCGTATTATAGTCGTTGTCAGGGATTATCTCAAATGACTGGTAATCTCAGAATGGACTATGTTTGATGAAAATTCATCAACCGATAGATCGGCACAGCTTAAAACATGACGATAAACGTTACTATTACTTTGACTTTTTTATAATTATTGTAAGATTATCTATTTTTAATTTATCAAAAGTTCGTTATACTTTTGATATTCTAGTGTTTCTGCACTTGATTAAAACGTATATTTCAACAATTTATAAAACGACGATTACATGGGAAAAGAGATAAAACAATTGATGATTGCATTCCCATTGTATTCAAGGTAGGTGTTTATGTCGCATACTCGTGAAAATTGGTCTGCACGCTCAGGCTTTATTCTCGCTGCGATTGGTTCGGCAATTGGTTTGGGAAATATTTGGCGTTTTCCTTATGTTGCCTATGAAAATGGTGGCGGTGCATTTGTTGTACCTTATTTGGTAGCTTTATTAACGGCTGGTTTGCCTTTATTATTCTTAGACTATGCTGTTGGACATCGTAGCAATGGTACACCACCAAAAGCCTATAAAGCATTGTCTCGCCCTGCAGAATCTTTAGGTTGGTGGCAAGTTGCTGTCTGTACTTTCATTGGTTTGTATTATGCCAGCGTACTGACTTGGGCAGGAAGTTATATTTTCTTCTCATTTGGGCAGGCTTGGGGTGAAGATACCAAAGGCTTCTTCTTCTCTTCTTTCTTACAAACAACAGAAGCAACTGGCTTTGAAATGAGCTTTATTAGCCATTTATTTTGGCCATTGGTTGCCGTTTGGGTATTAATTCTCATCATTCTTTACGGTGGCGTGAAAAAAGGGATTGAATTATCCAACCGTATTTTCTTGCCATTATTGGTTGTCCTGTTTGTTATTCTCGTTATCCGTGCTTTAACCCTAGACGGTGCGGTGGTGGGCTTAAATGCCTTCTTTACACCAGATTGGGAAAAAATGGCTGATTATAAAGTTTGGCTCGCTGCTTTTGGTCATGTATTTTTCTCATTATCGCTTGGTTTCGGTATTATGGTAACTTATGCATCGTACCTAAAACCAAAAACTAACTTAACAGGTTCAGGCTTAATTGTCGGCTTTGCCAATTGCTCATTTGAAATTTTAGCAGGGATTGGTGTATTTGCCGCATTAGGCTTTATGGCTGTCGCAACCAATTCTAGTGTACAAGACGTTGCAGGTGGCGGTATTGGTCTTGCCTTTATTGCATTCCCTAAACTTGTTTCTACTTTAGGCGATGGCTTTATTGCTGATGCGTTTGGTGTATTGTTCTTTACATCACTGTTCGTAGCAGGCGTAACATCTATGGTAAGTATTCTAGAAGTGCCAATTGCTGCTGTACAAGACAAATTCAAATGGTCTCGTAGCAAAGCCGTTACTGTGATTGGTGGTGCAAGTGCGATTGTGTCTATCTTCCTATTCTCAACCACCAATGCGATTAAATTGGTAGATATTATTGACCACTTTGTAAACAATATTGGTATTGTTACAGGTGCGTTAGTATCTATTATTCTTGTATCGTGGTTCAAGCGTAGCGTAATGAATGATTTGGCTCAACACATCAATACTGTATCTAGCGTAAAAGTCGGTGCAACATGGAAATTTACCCTAACATTCATTACGCCATTAGTACTTGGTGTAACCTTAATCTTGGCAGTGTACAACTTAATCATCAAACCTTATGAAGGCTATTCGGCTGGTTTATTGTTTACATTTGGTTGGGGTTGTATTGCCATTTGTGCTTTAAGTATGCTATTTAGTAAATTTAAAGACCGATAGGAGAACAAACATGAATACTTCTGCTATTATTATGATGATGATTTCAATCATTTTACTGTGGGGTGGATTGGTTCTATCTATCCTGCATTTGATGAAACATCCTGATACATCTAATGATGATTAAATTTTCATTTTAACTATTTAAATGAGAGTCATTATCTATTATGATAGTGGCTTTCATTTTTATGCTTTAAAAATCTATGACGACTTTCTCGATGCACGAGATTTTCATCGCATTAAGTGTTACCTTGCTTGCAGGCTTAGCAACGGTCATTGGTGGGATTCTCGTTCTTTTTTTTAAACAGCCGAGCTACCGTGTCATGGCATTTGGTCTTGCCTTTTCCGCAGGAGCGATGATTTATGTCTCACTCACGGAAATTCTCACCAAATCAGTGGATTCATTTTCACATAGCGTAGTGTCGGAACAAGCCTTTGCACTGGGTACAGCCGCCTTTTTTGTCGGTATGATTGCCATTATTTTGCTTGATCGGTTTATTCCCAATCCACATATCATGCTGGAAGATACGGCAAATAAATTAGATCCACGCAAACTCAACCGTGTCGGTATGCTGACTTTATTTGCCATTACAGCACACAACTTACCTGAAGGCTTGGCGACTTTTTTTGCCACGCTAGAAAGCCCAACTTTAGGTGCACCATTAGCTGTAGCCATTGCTATTCACAATATTCCTGAAGGCATTGCCATCGCCTTGCCTGTGTATATGGCAACGCAAAGCAAAAAATCTGCATTTATTGCTACATTTATTTCAGGTTTAGCCGAGCCTGTGGGTGCGATTTTAGGCTATGCCGTACTTGCACCAATTATGAGCGATTTAGTTTATGGTTGGGTGTTTGGCATTATTGGTGGGGTGATGGTCTTCCTTGCTTTAGATGAATTATTGCCGACTGCCAAGCAATTTGCTCAAGGGCATGAAACGGTTTATGGTTTGGTCTCTGGTATGGGCGTATTGGCATTTAGTTTGGTGCTGTTAAATTTTGTTTAGCATTTCCACCAATAAAAGCCAACAAAAAAGCACGTGTTCAACGTGCTTTTTTTATGTACCAATGATTGCTAAAAATATTCAGCAATACGATGGTTTATTTATTTTCTTCTTCAGCTGATGATGCTGTTTTGGCATCAGATAAACTCAACAACCAATGCAAGAAAATTGCTGCAAACGTTGCCGTGCCAATGCCACCTAAATTGAAATCACCAATCATCAAACCAAAATTACCAGTACCTAAAATCAACGTTACCGATGCAACGATTAAATTTTTATTGATAGAAAAATCAACACGTTGATCAATCCAAATTTTCGCACCTGCAATGGTAATTAAACCAAATACCACGATAGATGCCCCTGTTAAAACAGGACTTGGAATGGTTTGAATAATCGCACCGAATTTTGGCGATAGACCCAAGAAAATGGCAAAAATACCAGCTACAACAAAAATCACCGTAGAATACACACGAGTAACTGCCATTACACCAATATTTTCACCATAAGTGGTCATACCTGTAGAACCTAAACTGCCCGACAAGGTGGTCGCCACACCATCAGCAAAAAAGGCTTTGCCTAATTGTGGGCTTAAATTTTGCCCTGTCATTGCCCCAACTGCTTTAATATGACCTAAATTTTCTGCCACTAAAATAAATGCGACAGGTGCAATAATCAACATGGCATTCACATCAAAGGTCGGTTTACTAAAGTTTGGAATGCCAAACCATGCCGATTGTTGAATTACACTAAAATCAATCGGTTTACCCAAACCTAAACCATTTGCCACAATCGCATAAATGATGTAAGACAACACCAAACCTAATAGTAATAATAATCGCTGCACAATGCCACGGCTAAATACAGCAATTAAGCCCATGCTCAATACGGTAACTAAAGTCATCCATAATTCAAACGGTTTATTCGCTACAGCAGAAACCGTTACAGGAGCAAGGTTTAAGCCGATAATCATCACCACAGAGCCTGTAACCACTGGTGGCATTAATTTTTCAATCCAGCGTGTACCTGTAACCATCACAATTAAACCAATGATGGCATACAAAATACCACACGCCATAATGCCGCCCAATGCCAAAGATAAATTTGGATTTGCCCCTGCACCTGTAGCGTGTGCGGTTGCCGTCGCCACCACACCGATAAAGGCGAAACTAGATCCTAAATAACTTGGTACTTTACCGCCTGTCATCAAGAAAAATAAGATGGTACACACACCAGACATCAAGATGGCTAAATTGGCATCAAACCCCATTAAAAGTGGTGCAAGTACCGTCGCACCAAACATTGCCAAAACGTGTTGCAAACCCAACACGATACTTTGTAGTGGTGGTAAATATTCATCGGTGCGAACAGGTTGATGATTTAAATCGCCTGTATAAGCACGCCATTTTGCGAAAAATGCTGACATAAATAGACCCAAAAATAATTTTGCACAATCATACTCTACTTTTATAATTTTGTGGCATTTTTTCGTATTTTTTATAGAAAATATGCTCTTTATTGACAACTCAAAATGCACTCATGTAAATGAACAATCATGCTATACTGCAACGAATGGGCGTAAGCACCATTTGAAAAATCGCAACTAAACCTTTTTGAACAACACTATTTGAATAACAGGAGCAACCATGAAAGGTCAATGTTTATGCCAAGCAGTAACGCTTGAAACGAGTGAAAATCATCAATTAAACGCTTGCCATTGTGTAAATTGTCGCACTTGGAGCGGTTCGGCTGAGTTTACCTTTTTAAGCCAAGGCATTAAAACTGATAATAGCGATCACATCACGCATTATCCATCTAGCGAATGGGCTGAGCGAGCATTTTGTAAAACTTGTGGCACGCATTTATATGTGCGTGTCATTGGTACAGAAGATTATTATGTATCGGCAGGTTTGTTTAATGATGTGGAATTTAATTTATCATCGCAAATCTTTATAGACCACAAAGCCAACTATTACAGCTTGGCTGATGACACGCCAAAAGTAACAAGTCAAGAGTTTTTTGCAATATTAGAAAATGGCTGTAAATAACGATTGATTGCTTTCCCCCAAATAAAAAGCCATCACTTTTTTAAAGTCATGGCTTCATCAATATTTAAATGGCTAGGTAAAATGGTTTATCGCACGCCTTGTTGGATTAAATCATCATAACCACCATGATTTTTCACATTG
>JAUNHS010000025.1:0-2382 GCA_030523805.1 Acinetobacter sp. | reverse complement strand
TTATCGCACGCCTTGTTGGATTAAATCATCATAACCACCATGATTTTTCACATTGCGATAGCCCATATCTAGCAAAGTTTGACGTGCCACTTCTGCACGGCGACCACTACGACAATACAAATGAATTGGAGCATCTTTATTTGGTTCAACACGCTGAATTTGTTCAGCAATTTCTGCAGGCGTAATATTTAATGCACCATGTAAATGCCCTGTAGCGAACTCTTCGGCACTACGCACATCAATCCACACACCAGCTTCTCGTTTCACTTGATGAGATGCTGTATTTGCTGCCGTTACCGTTTGCGATGCTGTTGATGTTGTTTCTGCACAGGCTGAAAGCGACATACTTGCCATCAACACACCGAATACGCCCAATGTCATCATCTTCATTTCATATTGCTCCACATAAAAGTTGCTTTAATCAATAACATACACTAAATTTTAGCATTCATCACAAATTTATTGTAAACAAAAATCTAAAAATCGGTCGGCTTCGTATCATTTTTGTGATTTATTTCTCTTATTTTTATTTATCGTATAGGATTAATGCAAAAAAAATATTATAATACTGCCAATTTCTCAACATATGCAATGAAAATAAATCCAATACACGATTTACTTTCATCAATCTTCATTTTTATTTAGGGGCATCATCATGTCAGAACAGGTAAAAGCCAGTGTTATTCGCTTTGAACAAGCGGTTGCAGCAAAAGATGCGGAAACATCTTGCACAGAATTGTTAAATATTCTTAATCAGTTAGACTCAAATTTCGGTGGTTTTGAAAATATTGAGTGTAACTACCCTGCTCAATTGGCTTTCTCTTCAGATGAACAAGCAATCCACTTTTGTACTCGTGTAGCAACGGCAACAACAGCACTATTTAATGCTGAGAACAATTTTGCTGTTTCTGACTTTGGCTTTCAACGTTTTATGGTTTACCAACGTTGGTTAGCTTTAATTTTTGCAAGCTCACCTTTTGTTAATGCCGATCATATTTTACGCACATATAACTCAAATCCTGATAAAAGTGATCCGAACAATATCCATTTAGCAAAAGATCTCAATGTATGGCGTAAATTCTGTATTCTCTACTTACCAGAATCAAATATTCCATTAAATTTAGATGCTTTATGGAATATTGATGCCGAACTATGTGCGTCATTGTGCTTTGCATTACAATCGCCACGTTTTATTGGTACAGAAGCCGCATTTTCTAAACGTGGGGCGATTTTAAAATGGTTCCCAGAAAAATTAAAAACTTTCCCTAATTTAAATAAAATTCCTGCCAATATTTCACACGATGTATATATGCACTGTAGTTATGATATTGATGCTGACAAACACCGTGTGAAAGAAAGTTTGAATATTGTTATCCGCAAGCATTTATTAGAAGCTGGCTGGCAAGACCGTGATGTGAGCAAAATTGGTCGTATCAACGGTAAACCTGTGATGATGGTGGTATTAGAACATTTCCATAGTGCTCACTCTATTTACCGCACACACTCTACATCAATGATTGCTGCAAAAGAGCATTTCTACTTAATCGGTTGTGGTAATGAAGCTGTTGATCAAGCAGGTCAAGATGTATTTGATGAATTCCATTGCATCAAAGAAAACTCTATCTACGATAAAATGATAAGCATTCGTACCATTGCTGAAAAAGCACAACCTGCTGTGTTGTATATGCCAAGTATCGGTATGGATTTAACGCCAATTTTCTTAAGTAATACCAAAATCGCACCTGTACAAACAGTTGCTTTAGGTCACCCTGGTACAACACATTCTCCATTTATTGATTATGTGATTGTAGAAGATGATTATGTAGGCTCTGAAGATTGCTTTAGCGAAACCTTATTACGCTTACCAAAAGATGCTTTACCATACGTTCCTTCCGCATTAGCACCAACCAATGTAGAATATCGTTTGCGTGAAAATCCTGAAGTCGTGAATATCGGTATTGCTTCTACGACAATGAAGCTCAATCCATACTTCTTAAAAGCGTGTCAAGCCATTCGTGATCGTGCAAAAGTCAAAGTTCACTTCCATTTTGCTTTAGGTCAATCTATGGGTATTACGCACCCTTATGTTACTCGCTTTATCAAAACTTATTTAGGTGATGATGCAAGCGTATATTCACATCGCCCTTATCATGAATACCTTGCTGTATTACATAAATGCGATATGTTAATTAACCCATTCCCATTTGGTAATACGAACGGTATTATTGATATGGTTACTTTAGGTTTAGTCGGTATTTGTAAAACAGGTCCTGAAGTACACGAACATATTGATGAAGGTTTATTCGGTCGTTTAGGCTTACCTTTAGATAAATTGGTTACTCACACTGTAGATGAATACGTTGCTCGTGCGATTGAACTTGC
>JAUNHS010000185.1 GCA_030523805.1 Acinetobacter sp. | reverse complement strand
TGGCAATACGGTCGCAACCTGCTTGTACATTGCCCAATTCCACCAAATGCACGCTAATATTGCGGTATAAAATATCGCTAATTTCTTGTTCATATAAGGCTTGAGCAAGTTCTTTTTGCATAGCACGCAAAACATATTGGGGTGCATTTATTTGCTGATTTAATTCACTCATTTCACTTTCAGCTAAATGATCAAAAGCTAAAAATTCAGTCGGGTGAGCAGTTTGATAACGTAATCGGTCTCGTAACAGATGAGCAAATAAAATCGCTTTACGCAACATCCATACACGGCGTTGTGGATTAAGTACGACCGTTTCTCGGTCTAAATGTCGCATATTGGCGATTAATGCTCCCCATAATTTGCGACCTTCCCACCAACGGTCATAGCAGGCATTGTTACGAAAGCCGACAAATAGCGACAAAATTACACCGAAAATGGTAAAACCAATGGCAGGCACTTTGGGAATATGGCTCAAAAAGTGATAATGCAACACCAAAGCAATTGCCCCAGACAGTAGCATGACAATGATAATCGCAGGTAAAATTTGGCGTAAAATCGTACCATGCCATGCAAAAAGCAGGCGGAATAAATTGCTTTTATCACGGATAATCATAGTTGAACCTTTAATCCATCATTTATCATCAACGTTTACGATAAATCTTTGAGCATCGCTTGCCTTAAAATATCATTCATACGCGTTTGATAGCCTTTGCCCTTTGATTTAAGCCAATGTAAGACATCTTGGTCTATGCGTACCGTAGTGGATTGTTTTACTGGTTTATACAAAGGATTTCGTATCGCTCCTTGCCAATCTTGAGCGTAAGTTTCTGCAATATCTGTGCAATCAATTTGCTCATCAGGCAACGCAGCCAACGCATTGATTTCATCTTGCATTGTTTTATTTATCATTATTTTTTGTTTTAAATCAATAGTTTTGGTAACGATGTTGCTCATAAATTTTTCTCTCCCCTTTCGTTGCTTTTCGTGCGGAAATAATACGAATATGCTCATCTCCACAATCATCATACCAAGTATGGGCAACCAACAGAGTAGCAACATTAGCAATCATTCCTACCGTTTGCCAACGCATTTCCCCATTCTCAATACGATCTTGTTTCTGTAAAGCATATTCATCTTGAAAAACTAAGAGTGCAGTTTCAAAACTCACGCCATGCTTTTCATAATTACTACGGGCTTTCGCTTCGTCCCAACTAAAATTTACCATAACTTCATTAGTTTGTTAATACAAAATTGTACATACTTTTAGCTTATTTTATCAACGCCAACACTCGCTCTCTTAACTGCTTCACGCTATGCACAATTTCATCAGCATTCCAGCTATCCAAATCATCACGACGGTTCATCGGCAAATAACCATAAGCCGCTAAAATCGTGTACATCTCTGCATTACGCCCTGCATCTATATCACGTGGGTGATCGCCCACATAAATACAATCCTGTGCCGCCACATCAATTTGCTGACACGCCAAATACATCGGCTCAGGGTCTGGCTTGGTATTTTTCACATCATCAGGACACACCAACACTGCACAACGCTGCTGTAAATTCAACGCTTTCAGCAATAATTCGGTCAAATAACGTGGCTTATTGGTAACAATCCCCCACGCAATACCACGCTGTTCCAATTCAAGTAGCAGCTCATTCATGCCTGCAAATAAATCCGTTTCTACGCAAATATCTTGCTCATATTCATCTAAAAATTGCTGACGATACGCCAATAATTCTGCACTGTCCAATGCCAAATGCTGATACACCAAATGCACCATTGCTCTCGCTCCTTCCGACACTTGACTACGGATTAAATCATCATCAAGTGGAGCTAAACCATTGGCAATACACATTTTTTGGATAATGCGAATAAAATCTTTCGCTGTATCAATCAACGTGCCATCAAGGTCAAATAAAACTGCTTTTTTCATCATTGTCGTCCTTTCATTATTCGCCTTGATTCACCGTATGCACCATATAATTCACATCTACGCCATCGCCCAAACGGTAGCGACGAGTGATTGGATTGTAATGCAAACCTGTCATGTTTTGAATGCGTAAACCTGCATCACGAATGCCATACCCCAATTCAGACGGTTTAATAAATTTTTGATAATCGTGCGTGCCACGTCTAAGCAAGCGTAATACATATTCCGCTCCCACAATCATCAACATATACGATTTGGCATTGCGATTAATGGTTGAAAAAAAGACATGACCATTCGGCTTAACCAAACGCTGACACGCCAAAATCACCGAAGCAGGGTCTGGCACGTGTTCCAACATTTCCATGCACGTTACCACATCAAACTGCCCTGCGTGGCTTTCGGCAAGTTGCTCCACAGGAATTTGTTGATATTGCACATTGTGTACGC
>JAUNHS010000184.1 GCA_030523805.1 Acinetobacter sp. | reverse complement strand
TGTGCATGGAGCGTATCGCCGTGTAAATAATGGACGTGCTGAGCAAAATAAGCATGACTTTCAGCATAATTTTGAGCAGGTGGCAAGCCAGCAGGATTGGCACTGGTGGATACAATAAAACCACCAAAAGCACGGCATAAGGCTTGGCATAAGTGGTGTTGTGTTACTCGTACAGCGACTTGCTCATGTTGCCCAACAATCCAACTCGGTATGCGATCATGATAGGGAAATAACCATGTAGTCGCCTGCGTTTGGGCAGTTGTCCAACTATGTATGACGGTTTGACGTTGTGCTGGTGTTAATAAATCTAATAAAAATGCAATTTGTTGAACATCGCTTGCCAATAAAATCACGCCTTTTTCAATCGGGCGTTGCTTGAGTGTGAGTAGGCGAGCAAAAGCATCTTGCTGATAAGGATCACAGCCCAAACCCCAAACAGCTTCCGTCGGATAGGCGAGTATGTTGCCTTGTTTCAACTGATGTGCTGCCGTATGTACAGCGTGCAAAAAATGGTCTAACGACATTTTAAATACAAGCCCCCTTGCTGTAAGCACACACCGAGCAATTCCAATTGCATTAACTGACTAGTTAAATCAGCAGTAGAAAGCGTGAGTGCCATACCTAATTGATCCATACTTTGCCCTGTCCAATCCAATTGTTCATATAAAGGCAATAAATCTGCTGGTACATCTACTGTAGGCGTGGTGAATGCAGGCGTGTTTGGCGTGGCGTGGTCATTATTTGGATTTGCTGGCATGGGCATTGGCATAGGCGTAACGGACACTTTAGGCGTGGTTAAATGAATGCCTTGCTGCTGCCATAAACTCGCTTGTGCTAAATCTTGCACAATTTGCTCAGGGTGATCGACCAACGTCGCCCCTTCACGGATCAGCTGGTGACACCCTTCAGCAAAACCACTATAAATATGCCCTGGTACAGCAAAAACCGTTTTGCCTTGTTCCATTGCCCAGCGAGCGGTACTTAATGAACCACTTTTGCTAGTCGCTTCTATCACCAAAGTGCCTAAACTTAATGCACTAATAATACGGTTACGCCGTGGAAAATGGTGCTGTAATGGTGGCGTTGTCGGTAAAAATTCGCTAATAATCGTGCCGTTTTGACGCAAAATATCTTGTTGCAAGGTTTTATTTTGTGCAGGATAAACTTGATCAATCCCTGTACCAATCACAGCAATGGTTTTTTGATGTTGCAAACCGCCCATGTGTGCCGCATGGTCAATACCATGAGCCATACCGCTGGTAATATAAAAACCTTTAGCACTTAAATATTGTGCAAAATCATAAGCAATTTGCGGCCCGTGCGTACTTGCTTTACGACTACCCACAATCGCCACTTGTATTTGCGATAAAGCGTGCAATTGCCCTTGACCAAAAATTAACGGTGGACAATCATCAAAAGGAATGAGCTGTGCAGGATAATCGCTATCATCAGGACAAAGAATAAAATCGCAATGCTGCAATAATAAATTTAACATCTGCTGGAATTGCTGCTGACCACCATCGCTATAAAATTGTTCAGCACGTTGTACATGGCTTTTGTGCAAGCCTAAACTTTTCCATTGCAGCAATGCCTTTTGCTCACTCGCTGCTTGTGCAGAGCCAAAATATTGCACCAATTTATGATAGCTAGATAAAGAATGTTGCAACAAATACCACAAACGAATGCGATATAAATGATGTTCGGCAATGTGAGTAAGCATGAAAAATAGACAATCCGTGCAAATAAATCACGTTATCATAGCATTGTTTGATTGTGCTACTCCATAGTTTTGCTAGAAAATGGACAAAATTCACTAGCGATAACATTCGCCATTTTTCATTAAAATAGGCTATAATATGCCATCATCTAGGCGATGCCCTATCCACAAAATGAAGAATTGAGAACAGTATGGCTTTACTTCCTATTTTAAACTATCCAGATCCACGCTTACGCACCATTGCTCAACCTGTTGCTGAAATTACTGATGATATTCGCCAGTTGGCAGCAGATATGTTTGAAACCATGTACGATGCCAAAGGCATTGGCTTGGCAGCAACGCAGATTGATCGCCATATTCAATTAATTGTGATGGATTTATCGGAAGAACGTAATCAACCGATGGTGTTTATTAATAGTAAAGTTACGCCTTTGACGGAAGAATGCGTGCCGTATAATGAAGGTTGTTTATCTATCCCACAAGTGTATGATGAAGTACAACGCCCTGCTCGTGTGCGTATAGAATATAGCGATTTGGACGGTCAGCAGCACGATGTAGAAGCCGATGGCTTATTGGCAGTGTGTATCCAACATGAAATGGATCATTTAAATGGTAAGCTGTTTGTAGATTATTTGTCGCCTTTAAAACGCCAGCGTGCTAGAGAAAAAGTGGAAAAAGTGGTGCGTCAGCGTAATCGTGCGAAGAAGTA
>JAUNHS010000024.1:10725-18380 GCA_030523805.1 Acinetobacter sp. | reverse complement strand
AATGAAAAAACGCATGATATTATTCGTGGTGGTTTGGACCGTTCGCCAATGTACACAGGTGTGATTGAAGGCGTTGGTCCACGTTATTGTCCGTCTATTGAAGATAAAATCCATCGTTTTGCTGATAAAGATTCGCATCAAGTGTTCCTTGAGCCTGAAGGTTTGGATACGCATGAACTTTATCCGAATGGTATTTCAACATCATTGCCGTTTGATGTGCAATTTAATCTGGTGCGTTCTATTCGTGGTATGGAAAATGCTCACATTTTACGCCCAGGTTATGCGATTGAATATGATTATTTTGACCCACAAGCATTGAAATTTACTTTAGAAACCAAAGCTATTAACAACTTGTATTTTGCAGGGCAGATTAACGGTACAACGGGCTATGAAGAAGCAGGGGCTCAAGGTTTATTGGCAGGTTTAAATGCCGCTCGCCGTGCGTGGGAACAAGAGCAATGGACACCACAACGAGACCAAGCCTATTTAGGTGTATTGGTGGACGATTTGATTACGCTGGGTACGAAAGAGCCGTATCGTATGTTTACATCTCGTGCGGAATATCGCTTGATGTTGCGTGAAGATAATGCTGACCAACGTTTAACGCCAATCGGTCGTGAAATGGGCTTGGTTGATGATGTGCGTTGGCAGGCGTATTGCGAAAAAATGGAAGCCATTGAAGCAGAAACAGCACGTTTACAACATTTATGGGCAGCACCGAATAACCCAATGGGCAAGCAATTTGTGGAAATGACGGGAGCGGATTTGAGCAAAGAATGCAGTGCTATTGATTTGCTAAAACGTCCAAATATTAGCTTTAGCCAAATCGCTGAATTAACTGATTCACAGGTCAGCGAACAAGTGGGCGAGCAAATTGAAATTGCGGTGAAATATGAAGGTTATATCAACCGTCAGCATGACGATGTGGCACAATTAAAACGCTTGCAAGAGACCAAAATTCCTGCCGATTTTGATTATGATGCGGTGTCTGGCTTGTCTCGTGAGATTACGCAAAAGCTGAAAACGGTTCGCCCTGAAACTTTGGCTCAAGCAAGCCGTATTCAAGGTGTTACGCCTGCTGCGGTGCAGTTGGTGATGATTAGTATTCGTAAATTGCGAAAGTAAAGGGAATGGCAGATGCCATTTCCAACATTTTAAGGAGAAAATGATGAAAAGAACTGTATTGGCTGTATTGCTTGGTTTGGGATTGAGCGTCTCTGCTTATGCCAATCCACAAATGTATTTTTCTTTAGCAACACAGTACGACCAACAAGGCGATTATGAGCAAGCTGCACGCTTATATCAAAAAGCTGCCGAGTTGGGGCACGGCGAATCACAGTACAATCTCGGGGTGATGTATTACCAAGGCGAAGGTGTAGAGCTAGACCGTAACCAAGCTGCACAATGGTACGAGATTGCAGCACGGCAAGGTCATGTCAAAGCACAATATAATTTGGGCGTGATGTATGAACATGGCGATGGCGTTGCGACAGATGCTCAACTTGCCGCCATGTGGTATGGCAAAGCGGCTGAGCAAGACCACATGGACGCACAATATAATTTAGGCAATTTATACAGTGCAGGCAATGGCGTAGAGAAAAACGCCACCATGGCAATGTCATGGTGGGAGCAAGCTGCCGATCAAGGTCATGCACAAGCCAACCATAATTTAGCCGTTCGTTATCATAGTGGTAATGGCGTAAAGCGTGATGTCGGTGTCGCCAAGCAATATTATGCCAAAGCCTGTGAAGCAGGCATACAGCAAAGTTGCGATGCGTATCGTAAGATTTATTAAGCACTTTAAGCATAAAAAATCCCATGTGAAAGCATAGGATTTTGATTTGAGCAATGTATTGCCAATGGCAATGAATTACGTATTCAATCCTTTTAACAAATACGCCAACAATTCGCCTACCGCTTGAATACGCTGTTCGGCTTGCTCTAAATTCATGGTTAATCGCAAGCGTTGCCCACCTTCCATACGATACAAGGTCGGATTTTTTTGCATTAACTGAATAATGCTAATCGCTTGCACAGGCGTATCAGGCAAGAAATCTAGCGTTCCCCCTGTTTTGCCAATGTCCATTTTTGAAATGCCTAATTGCTCCGCTTGAATACGGAAGCGATGCACATGGAATAAATTTTGTACAGCAGTTGGCAATGCACCAAAACGGTCAATCAATTCTATGCGAATATTGTCCAATTTGCTTTGCTCGCTGACATTACTAATGCGTTTGTAAAATAATAATCGCTGATGCACATCGCCTAAATAATCATCAGGAATGCGTGCAGAAAGATGTAAATTAATATCCGCCGTGAGTGAAAGTGGGGCATCAAAATTCGGTTGTTTGCCTTTTTGAATGGCTTTGGTGGCTTTTTCCAGCATTTCCATGTACAAACTGTAGCCGATGGCTTGCATACTGCCACTTTGCTGTTCGCCTAATAATTCCCCAGCACCACGAATTTCCAAATCTTCCGTTGCGAGCATAAAACCTGCACCGAGCGTATTGGCACGCAAAATAGCATCTAGGCGTTTTTCGGCATCGCCTTTAAGATGTTTGACCGATGGTACAAGCAAATAGGCGTAGGCTTGGTGGTGCGAACGTCCGACACGACCACGCAGTTGGTGCAGTTGTGCCAAGCCAAATTTATCGGCACGCTCAATGATGATGGTGTTGGCATTTGGCACGTCAATGCCTGTTTCCACAATGGTTGAACACACTAACACATTGAAATGTTTATGATAAAATTGCTGCATAACTTGTTCAAGTTCACGCTCTCGCATTTGCCCATGTGCTACAGCGACTCGTGCTTCTGGAATCAGTTGGCGAATATTTTCTGCACAGCGTTCAATGGTTTCCACTTCATTGTGTAAAAAATAAACTTGTCCACCACGCAATAATTCACGCAAAATGGCTTCTTTAATGGTGGCATCGGTCGTATCTTGCACAAAGGTTTTCACGGCTAAACGTCGTGCAGGTGGTGTAGCAATAATGGACAAATCTCTCATACCTGAAAATGCCATATTCAGCGTACGGGGAATAGGCGTTGCAGTGAGCGTGAGCAGGTCAATATTGGCACGCATGGCTTTAATGCGTTCTTTATCTCGCACGCCAAAACGGTGTTCTTCATCTACAATCATCAAGCCTAAATCTTTAAATTTCACGCTTTCTTGTAAGATTTTATGCGTACCAATCACAATATCCACTTTACCATCGGCAATATCGGCAATGGTTTTTTGGTGCGTTTTGCTTGTGCCAAAGCGTGAAAGCACTTCCACACGCACGGCAGTATCAGCAAAACGGTCTCGGAATGATTCAAAATGCTGTTGAGCCAATAGCGTGGTTGGTACTAATACAGCGACTTGCTTTTCATTTTGCACAGCGACAAAAGCCGCTCGCATTGCCACTTCGGTTTTACCAAAACCGACATCGCCACACACCAAGCGATCCATCGGGCGAGCTTGTTGCATATCGTGCAAAGTTGCCGTAATGGCGTGGGCTTGGTCAGCAGTTTCTTCATAGGCAAAGCCGCTGGCAAATTGATGATACAAACCCCAATCAATCTCAAAACTCAAGCCTGATTGAGCTTGGCGACGTGCGTGCGTGTGCAATAATTCTGCGGCTACATCGTAAATTTTCTCTAAGGCTTTACGCTTGGCTTTATTCCACGCATCCGTGCCGAGTTTGTGCAAGGGAGCTAAATCAGGATCGCCACCACTAAAACGGCTAATCAAATGCAAATTGGTTACAGGCACATAGACTTTGGCATCATCGGCATAATTGAGTTGTAAAAATTCATGCTCTTGTTCGTCAATTTCCAGCGTTACCAAACCTGCATAACGCCCCACGCCATAATCCATGTGTACCACAGGCGAACCAATAGACAATTCAGTCAAACTACGGATTAAAAATTCATCAGACACATCTTTTTGTGCCTTGCGACGACGTTGCTGAATGGTGCGTTGTTCGTATAACTGGCTTTCGCTAATGATGATTAATTGACCATCTAAATGCAAGCCACGTTCCAACGCTGCATCGGTAATCGCCAAATCCAAACCTTGAGCAATAAAATCAGCAAAACCTTTAACTGTCGTAAGTTGATGAATTTTTAAGGCTTCTTTTAAATTTTCACGACGACCAGCACTTTCTGCGACCAATAAAATCGGCTGTTTTGCGGTTTGAATAAATGATTTTAACGTTGCAAATGGATCGTCTTGTTTGATATTAATCGCTAAATTGAGTGGTGGCAAAGCAGTTAAATTGAAAGCTCCTGCTTGAGTGGTATCCACGTCATTAAAACTTACCACAAGGCGAGCATATTGATTAAAGCGTTGTAATAATTGATTTTTTTCTATAAATAAAACATTGGGTGCTAAAATCGGACGGTCTATATCGTGGCAACGGTCATCATAACGACGGTGAATTTCTTGCCAATATTGCTCAAATTCATGCTCAATATTTTGTGGTGTAATCAGCACACTGTCCAACGCCAAATAATCTAAAAAGCTACTGGCTTGAAATTGCTCTGCAGTGAAAAATAAAGGCAAATAATATTCAATGCCTTGACTAGCGATCCCGTCCATCACATCTTGATAAATCGGGTGGCGTTTGGCATTGGCATTCGGGAAAAATTCGGCATAACGCTCACGGAATGTACTGCGACCATCACTCAATGGAAATTCTTTGGCAGGCAAAATCACAAATTCATCAATTTTTTCAGTGGTGCGTTGCGTTTCAGGGTCAAAATATCGCAAACTTTCCACATGGTCATCAAACAAATCAATCCGTACAGGAGCAAGCTGACCAGATGCAAAAATATCCACCAAACTACCACGCACGGCAAATTCACCATGTTCATACACCGTATCCACCAAATGATAGCCTGCTTGAATCAGCTGTTCACGCTGTTGAGCAACATCAAAACGTGAACCGACTTTGACATTAAAATGCTGACCCAAAAGCCAACTGGCAGGGCAAACTCGCTGCATTAAATTTTGTGCAGTGATAAGAATAACGCCTTGTGTTGGCATATTCATTAGCAAATGCAAACGTTCAGAAATAATATCTTGATGGGGCGACAGACGGTCATAAGGCAAAATTTCCCAATCGGGGAACACATAAGCATTTACGCCATAAAAGCTCAATTCATCTTCTAATTGTTTTAAATGTTGAGCATTTTGAGCGACAATGCACAGGCGTTTCTGCTGCGTGTGTACAATTTCGCTAAATAATAAACTGCCGACTGAGCCTTGAATATTACCAATCCAACGTCGTTCGCCTTGTTTTAATTTTTCCAGTTGTAATTGGGCGAGTGTGTCTGCCAAAAAAGTCATGATGTGCTACTCTGTTGTGCTATGTTTGATGATGGATTGGTTTTGTGTTGTAGATGGTTGATTTGACGGCAATTCGCCGTGCGTGCTTTGGGCATAATTGCGTTCATCAAGCTGTGCTTGACGGTTTTCGGACTGTTGATAGCGTGATGTGCGATTGGCTCGCTCACGGAATTTACCTTGATGGATTAACGATGTCATAATCTAAAAATGAAAACAGGATTTGAATGTCATTATAGCATAGGTTAAAATGCGTTATCGCTGAGATATTGATGATTTTATGAGCTTTTTACTCTATCCACCGTTTAGTTTTTTGCACATTGTGAGTGTTGTAACCTTTGCATTGTGGCTATTAAGCAAAACGACTTTTTCACAAGCCGACAAACAAGCCAATCATTGGCAAAGTGCAGCACATTGTTTTGTGCTTTATTTGAGCTATATGTGCCTTGTGGCGTATGTTTTGCAAGCGATTTCTTATGTTTTACAAGCACATTTTATGTCGTTTACGGCAAATATTTTGCTAAGTGCCGTGGGTGCTTTGGGTATGACGGCATTAAGTATCATTCATTTAAAACGTGTCATGCCAACGACTGAGCAAACGTCATCGCTCTATCATCGTCATATTGTAGGGAAAATTGCGATTATTCAAAGTGCGTCGGTACGCAGTGGTGTGCTAGGCTGGGCAACATTTCGCCATGCTGATGGCACATTGCAACGTGTACAAGTGCAAGCTGAAACAGGGGAATTGCTGCAAGGAATGCAAGTGCAAATTATTCAAATTGCACCAAAAGATGTGCAAACGGCAAATGATGTGTATATTGTGCGTGAAGTGGTAGATGTCATTCCTACCAGATGATTTTTTATGCTATGATGGCTCACTTTTCATCATGTTGATGATTTTAATTGTAATGCTCCCTTAAATTCTAACTGATAGGTACAACCATGACCGATACAGCACCTAACCAATATCCCGTCATTCAATTTGATGAATCGGGCATTTTATGGACAGTCCGAGAAAAAACGCTCACACCATATCAACATCTTTCACATATTGCGTGTGCAGCGGCAAAGTGTGCCTATCCGCAGTTGTTGGATTATAGCAAAGCACAACATATAGAAATGCAAGGCTATCAAGGTTTACGCTATGATTTGGGCGAAAGTTATGACCATCACAAAATTATTGTGGCTCAATGCAATCAATGTAGCACTGCTCCAAGTACGAATAATACAACTGAGCAAAAATCCAGCAAAAAGAGCAAGAAAAGTAGCAAGAAAAATGCTAAAAAAGCCAAACAATCGGCAACCAGTACCACACCGACACAAAAACCTGTGGTGGTGATGTTGCTCAATAAAGACAATTATATTGTACTCAAATCGCCAGCGTATGATGCGACACAACACGCTTTAACCTTACAAAGTTATGTTACGGCAATTTTGTCTAATCAAGGTTATTGGGATTTGGTGAACAAGTTTAAGCATTAATTGAAGTTTTGCTAATCAGAGAAATACACGGATTTTGTCGTTGCAGCATCAATATAGATGTTTTTCAACATCTTTTATGTTATGCTCAAACATCATTTTACAACACCAAAGGACACAATGATGCGTAAACTAACGACTTTAAGTGCCGTGGCATTATTCGCGACAAGTTTCGCTACCACAGCATGGGCAAATATCAATATTCAAATTGCTGATGATTTAAAACTCATCGCCATTGATGAACAAGAAGTGCCGAGCGGTGGACTATTAAGCAAAACGGCAGATTATACTTTAGATGCAGGACAGCATCGTTTATATGTACGCTATCAATCTTTTTTTGAAGATATGATGAGTGATGAACACGCCAAAGTGAAATCAGAAACCATTTTGCTACAAACGCCTGCATTGCCTGATGGGCAATATCGCTTACAAAGCGTGAATGCTCCGAGCAATTTGCAAGCCGCACAGCAATATGTACAAAAGCCACACATTGCATTGTACGATGCCAAAGGCAATATGGTAGCTCAGCAAATCGGCTTAAATTTGGATCAAAATAAAACAGGTCTTTTTCAAAAAAGTTTTGATTTGACTAAAAATAAACTGAAAAATTTAGTTGGTATGGACACATCGCCAGCGACCATTTCTAGCACGGCTACAGTAACGCCTGCGGTTGCGAGCGTTACGCCTGCTTTAGGGCAACCGTACGTTATACCGAAAAAAGAAACTGCTACAACAGCGACTAGTAGCGAGCAATTGATTGAGTTATGGAAAAAAACGCCTGCCAATGAACGTGAAAAGTTTTTGATTTGGCTTAATCAATCGGTGAGATAATTTATCAATCATT
>JAUNHS010000024.1:7492-10625 GCA_030523805.1 Acinetobacter sp. | reverse complement strand
TGTTTATTCGGTGTATGGATTTGGGCAAATGTGATTTGCCCCTACGAATAATTACAGCAAAACGATGTTTTGCTATTCCACTCTCAGGGCGAATGTAATTCGCCCTTACAACACATTTAAGCAAAACGCTCAATAAGCAACGCTTTCAACTGTTGTTTGGCTTGAATAAAACCATCAATCCCAGCGTGTAACAAATCATGTGCCATAGCATCAGCTTGCAATTCATCATGGAATGATTGCTCAGTTTGTGCTGCACGCTGTTCTACTGCTGCATTTTGTGCCAATGCAGGGCTTAATTGTGCTGTAACTGTGTGATGTTCTTGCTCTAATTGCTGTAGCAATGCAGGAGCAATGGTGAGTAAATCGCAACCTGCCAACGCTTTAACTTGTGCTGTGCTACGGAAACTCGCACCCATCACTTGCGTTTGAATAGCATTTTGCTTGTAGTAATTATAAATTTGCTGTACCGAGCGTACGCCAGGGTCTTGCTCAATGTCATAATGCTCCACATGGTGTGCTTTTTTGTACCAGTCTAAAATACGTCCAACAAAAGGCGAAATGAGCGTAACCTTGGCATCGGCACAGGCTTGGGCTTGGTGTAAGCCAAATAATAAGGTTAAATTACAATGAATGCCTTCGGCTTCCAATTGTTTTGCCGCTTGAATGCCTTGCCATGTAGATGCAATTTTAATCAAAATACGCTCTTGAGCAATGCCAGCGTGTTGGTACAAGGCGAGTAATTGTTTGGCTTTGGCAATGGTGGCTGCTGTGTCAAATGATAATTCGGCATCTACTTCGGTAGATACTCTGCCATCAATCAAATCTAAAATTTTTACGCCCAAAGCGACGGTTAAGCGATCTATGGTGCGTTCTATTAATGCATCGCCTTGGTAGCCTTCTTGTTGTGCTTGTTGATAGGCTTGAGCAATAAGTTCTTGATTTTCTACTTGTTTTGCTGCTGCGGTAATGAGTGATGGATTGGTGGTGGCATCTAAAGGGCGAAATTGAGCAATTGCTGTTAAGTCCCCTGTATCGGCAACGATGGTGGTATGCTGTTGTAATTGCTGTAAACTGTTCATTTGCGTTCCTAGTTTCAATGATGAATAGACAGGTTATACCACGATTTTTTATGTAAATTCAAGCCTTTAACTGCACGCGGGTTTATTTTTCGCTATGGCATTGAGTAAAGTCGCAAATGCCTTTAAAATATTGCCTTTTCAACATCATAGAGTAAATGCCATGCAACGTATCGCCATTAACGGTTTTGGACGAATTGGACGCAATGTATTGCGTGCATGGTTTGAGCATAAGCAAGGTTTTGATTTTGACATTGTGGCGATTAATGATATTGCCGATAGTCAAACGTTGGCACATTTATTGCGTTACGATACGACGCATGGTCGCTTTGCAGGTGATATTCACGTTCAACAGCATATTGAACACGGACAAACGTGTGAATATTTAGTGGTTTCACAAGGGCAACGCCAACTGAACATCCGTCTGTTGCAACACGCTCAACCGAAAGAAATTGCGTGGCAACAGCTGAATGTAGATGTGGTGTTAGAATGTACAGGATTGTTTCGCTCTCGTGCCGATGCTTCACAGCATTTGCATGCTGGGGCAAAGCGTGTAATTATTGGTGCTGCACCATTTGATAGTGTGGATATTGCCGTGGTGTATGGGGTCAATCATCACGATGTACAGGCACATCATCAGCTGATTTCTAGTGTGTCGTGTACCACGCAAGCCCTTGTACCATTAATCAAAATTTTAGATGATTTTTGTGGCATAGAAAGTGCCTTAATGACGGAAATTCATGCGGTAACGGCAGACCAATCGGTATTGGACCATGCACACCGAGATTTACGCCGTGCGAGAGCGTCTGGTTATAATATTATCCCCACCACATCAAGTGCGTTGGGTGCATTAAAACAAGTGTTTCCCCACATGGCAGGGCGAGTAGAAGGCTATTCTATCCGTGTGCCGACGGTGAATGTGGCTGCCATAGATTTAACTTTTATTGCCCAGCGAGAAACCAATTTAGAACAATTACATCAGCAATTACGCCATGCAGCGACACATGACTATCAAGCCATTATGTCGGTGGTAGATGCTCCCTTGGTTTCTAGTGATTTTAACCATTCTGCCGAGTCGTTAATTGTTGATTTTAATCAAAGTTTTCAAATTGGACGACAGTTTAAAATTTTTGCTTGGTATGATAATGAATGGGGCTATGCCAATCGTTTGTTAGATTTGTGTCAGTCGTTTCTTAAATCATGATAAAAAATGCCGTAACTATAGCGTACGGCATTTTGTAGTGCTTTAATAATATATTAATTAATAGCCATTCATATAATATAGACTATCTCGCCCATATTCTACTTGACGCTGTAATTCCTGCTTTCTTTGTTGCAGTTCATAATATGAACGACGTTTCAGGTATTCCGCAGTTTCTTTATCATCATTTAGATTTTTAATCTGTTGGTTAATTTTACGAATTTCACTTTGACTATCTTCAATTCTTTTATTAGTTCTGTAATACTCTAAACCTAGAGTATTTTCATGGCGTAATCTAGCTAAATCCGTACCAGCAGGGCAATTAGCATCATTGAAGCGATTTCCTATTTCACCAACTTTACGGGCAGCAGCAGGTGTACAATATGCTCTGATACCTCGTTCATAACCCTTTTTAAATGAAACTTCATCTGTATTTACACCTACTTTAGCACATGCTTCAGCGTAGAATGAAAAATTATAAGAACTTCCAGCTGAACCTTGAATGTAACCTTTATGATCCCAAGTAGTAGATGATGCGGCATGACACTCTTTAGCACTCATTGTCGCACAACCATGTAATGCTAAACCAGCTATTACAGTTGCAGTTAATACAAAAATTTTCTTCATTACATTACTCCTTATAACAATAGAGTACATAGTGTAACAAATAATCGGGGGGGGGGGGGGGAAGCACCTTAGTTCAAAAAAGCGAAATATTCTATCATATTTTACAAAAAAAGCATGATTTTTTAGTATTTTTGCTGTTGTAATTGTTGCTTAATCCACGCCACATTTTGCTCTGTAAATAATTGCTCAATATTTTTCCAAATACGATGAAAATGATAGCCACCATGTT
>JAUNHS010000024.1:1436-7392 GCA_030523805.1 Acinetobacter sp. | reverse complement strand
GTAAATAATTGCTCAATATTTTTCCAAATACGATGAAAATGATAGCCACCATGTTTCATTTCTTGTACGGCTTGCTCAATCGTCCAATGTTGGAAAATAATGCGATACATGGCAATACTTGCTCCCGTACGGTCTGCACCGTGGTAGCAATGAATAAGTACCTTTTCGCCACGCTGTTCTGCCTGTTTGATGGCACGCATCACGTTGAGTAAATCTTGACGGTTGATTTGCCATGTGTGAATAGGAATGTGCGTGAGTTGAAATTGTTTTGGGTTGAATAATTGTGCATTATCAGCTGTGTGGCGTAAGTTGATAATGTGTTGAATACGATGCTTTTTGAGTTGCGGTAAAAATAGCACATCTGGCTGTTCACTACGAAAGAGCGTGGGCGACACTTGGTAGAAATTTTGCTCGCTATTGATTGGCTTTGCCCAAGTGGGTGGACGTTGTTCAGCAGGCAAGGGTGGGGTGGTCATGCACGCTGTGCTAGCCAGCACAAGGCTGATGATGAATAATTTTTTCATTGTTCACTCATGTTCGCTTGACGGCTTAAACTTAACTGCTCACAAATGTCATCAATTGTTTTTAAACGCTTCACTTGCTGCCACAGTTGCTCTGCTTGTGGGTAATGTTTACTCATCATGCCCAGCCATTGTTTATAGCGTCCAACCATGCCAAGTTCCGTTTTGGCATCACCATTTAAAAAGCGTAGTTGTAATGCTGTTAAATCATGCCACGACAGCACCGCATCATCACGCTGTTGGCGAATGCACAAGGTTAAATCAGGTGTGGTAACTGCACCACGACCGAGCATTAAATCCACACAGCCTGATTGTTGTTGGCAACGTTTGGCGTGTTGATAATTCCAAATTTCGCCATTAGCAATCACATTGATTTTTAAAGCATTTTTAATCGGTAAGATTTTTTCCCAATAGGCAGGCGGCGTGTAGCCATCGGCTTTGGTACGAGCATGAACTGTGAGCCAACTTGCTCCTGCATCTTCAATGGCATGGGCATTATCAAGCGTATGATGTTCATCTAAATAGCCCAATCGCATTTTGGCGGATACAGGAATGTGAGCAGGCACAGCGTGGCGAACTGCTTTGACCAATTCATGCACCGTTTCAGGTTCATCAAGCAAGATAGAGCCACCACGATGGCGATTGACCGTTTTGGCAGGGCAACCAAAATTTAAATCAATGGCACACGCCCCTAATGCGACGGCACGTTCGGCATTGCGAGCCAGCATTTCAGCATCATTACCTAAAAATTGGATATGCACAGGCGTGCCAGCTGATGTTTTACAACCATTTTTTAATTCTGGACAATAGGCATAATAAATATGGTCGGGCAATACACTTTCGGTAATGCGAATAAATTCTGTAACGCACCAGTCAAAATCGCCAACGGAAGTTAGCACATCACGCATAATAGGATCGGTCAAACCTTCCATTGGAGCTAAAATTAATTTCATGATGGATTGCCTTTTATCGCCCTAAAATCATTTCTAATACAAACTTACTGCCAATAAAACCGAGTGCCAATAAAGCAAAACCAATTAAGGTAAAGCGAATGGCTTTTTGCCCACGCCAGCCCAATTTGAAATGCCCCCATAGTAACACGCCATAAACTAGCCAAGACAATAAACTAAAAAAAGTTTTGTGGGCGAGATGTTGTCCCAAGAAATTTTCTACAGTTAAAAAGCCAACTGTTAAAGCTGATGTAAGTGTAACAAAACCAATCACGATAAAGTCAAATAATAAACTTTCCATCGCTTGTACCGATGGTAACAGATTGACCCATAAGCGTTTTTGTTTCTTTTTGAGTTCACGGTTTTGTAGCCAAAGCAAAATGGCGTGAATGGTTGCCATCAGCAATACCGCATAAGCTGAAAGCGATAAAATAATATGTACATCTAAACCTAAGCTATGTTGCTCAATCACTTGATTAGGTACGGTAAAAATAAAACCAATCAGCAAACCTGCCACAGCAACAGGAATACCCAGCAAATTCAACGCCAACACAGGACGATAACAGCTAAATGCTAAACTCAGCAACAACATCAATGCCGATGTAAACGACAGCATATTGAATACATCATAATAAATGCCAGCAGGTGTAATCATGTCGTGATACAGCACCAAAGCGTGCAACTCTATGCCCAATGCCAGCAGCACGCTAAACAATAAAATGCTTGGCGAACGCTTTGCCATTAAGTGCATAAACAAATACCAAAACGCAGTCATATAACTGACCACAGCTAAAACGGTATAGATTAAATCAAGATGCATAATTACCCTTACATCAACGTATATTTATCAGCGAGTGCCACTAAAGTTTACACGCATTAAAATGTATAACAACACAAAAAATAGCCGAAAAAACAAACAAACAAAAAGTTTTTTTGCTTTCATCACTCAATATCTTTTAAAATAGCCCCATATCTTATAGGCAAAACAATTTTACAATCTATCGTTGATGACCATAAGTGCATAGCTTAACACAACGATAAAGAGAATTGTTTTAAAACGACAATATTTTCAGCATTTTCAGCGGATTTTACCATGTTTGATACTTTAACCGACCGACTCACGCAGAGTCTTAAAAATATTACTGGCTCAGGTCAATTAACCGAAGACAACATTAAAGACACCTTGCGTGAAGTCCGCATGGCATTGTTAGAAGCCGATGTCGCTTTGCCTGTAACACGAGAATTTATTGCCAAAGTCAAAGAACAAGCATTGGGACAAGAAGTTTTAACACAACTTTCTCCAGGGCAAGCCTTTGTTAAAATCGTTTATGACGAACTCACCAAAATGATGGGCGAAGCCAATGAAAGTTTAGAACTTCACGCCAAACCACCTGTAGTGATTTTATTGGCAGGTTTGCAAGGGGCAGGGAAAACCACGACTGCAGCAAAATTAGCCGCCTTTTTAAAAGAACGCCAAAAGAAAAAAGTTGCCATGGTGTCTGCGGACGTATATCGTCCAGCGGCAATTAAACAGTTGCAAACAGTTGCAGGCGAAGTCGGAGCGACTTTTATTGAATCAAGTGCTGATGAACAACCTGTCAATATTGCGTTGCGTGCCATAGAAACAGCAAAAATCGCTTTTGCTGATGTATTGATTGTAGATACCGCAGGTCGTTTACATATTGATGCTGATATGATGGACGAAATCAAAGCCGTTCACGCAGCAATTAATCCAACTGAAACGCTGTTTGTGGTAGATGCCATGACAGGTCAAGATGCGGCAAATACAGCAAAAGCCTTTAATGATGCCTTACCTTTGACAGGTGTGATTTTAACCAAAACCGATGGTGATGCTCGTGGTGGTGCGGCATTGTCGGTGCGTGCCATTACAGGGAAGCCGATTAAATTCTTGGGTATGGGCGAAAAGTTAGACGCTTTAGAACCTTTCCACCCAGAGCGTGTGGCACAGCGTATTTTAGGCATGGGCGATGTACTTTCTTTGGTAGAAGAAGTAGAACGCAAAATTGACAAAGAAAATGCCGAGAAAATGGCGAAGAAATTACAAAAAGGCGGTAACTTTACCTTTGAAGATATGCTGATGCAATTTGAACAAATGAACCGTATGGGTGGCATGATGGGCTTTTTAGATAAATTACCTGGTATGAATAGCTCAGGCATGAAAGAAGCCTTAGAGCAAGCCAACCCTGAAAAGCACATTGCACGCACCAAAGCCATTATTCACTCTATGACTATTAAAGAACGTCGTAATCCTGATATTATCAACCCGAGCCGTAAAAAGCGTATTGCCAAAGGTTGTGGTATGGACGTTTCTGAAGTGAATAAATTGCTCAAACAACATGAGCAAATGGCGAAAATGATGAAAAAACTTGCCAATCCATCAGGTTTAAGCAAAATGCTACGTTCATTTGGCAATTTGCAAAAACAATTTGGTGGTGGTGGTGGCGTAGGCCCATTATTTGGTGGTAACAATAATCCACCAAGCAAAAAATAACCATAAAAATAAGGGGCGAATAAATTTGCCCCTTATTTTTTGTCGTTGTGATGTGTGAAATTGCACCCAATCCAACACATCACGCTGTTTATACGCTTTCACCACGCAATTTCGCTAAAAATTTTGCCAAACGCTGAATGGCTTCTTTTAATTCATTTTCAGCAGGTAAAAATACCACACGGAAATGGTCAGGCACTGGCCAGTTAAACCCTGTTCCTTGTACCAATAACACTTTTTCTGCTTTCAATAAATCCAACATCAGCTGTTCATCATCTTCAATTGGATAAATTTCAGGGTCTAGTTTCGCAAAGCAATACATCGCCCCAGCAGGTTTAACACAGCTTACGCCTGGAATCTCGTTTAACATTTTCCATGCCAATTCACGTTGCTCATATAAGCGACCACCTGGACGGATTAAATCATTGATAGATTGATAACCACCTAAAGCCGTTTGAATCGCATATTGCCCTTGTACATTGGAACACAAACGCATAGAAGCCAACATATCCAAGCCTTCAATCAAATCTTTGGCATTGCTTTTATCGCCTGTTAGTGCCAACCAGCCAGCACGGTAGCCAGCAATACGGTGTGATTTAGACAAACCATTAAACGAGAAGCACAATAAATCTTTGGCAATAGACGCAACGGCAACGTGTTCTATATCGTCATAAATAATTTTGTCGTAAATTTCATCGGCAAATAAAATCAAATCGTACTTACGAGCCAATTCTACAATTTGCTCTAAAATATGACGTGGATAAACCGAACCTGTTGGGTTGTTTGGATTGATAATGACAATGCCACGTGTATTTGCCGTAATTTTGCTTTCCATATCGGCAATGTCTGGATACCATTGATTGTCTTCATCGCAACGATAATGGATTGCTGTACCGCCAGATAAATTGACTGCCGCTGTCCACAATGGATAATCTGGCATTGGAATCAGCATTTCATCGCCATCGTTTAACACCGCTTGCATAGAAAGCATAATTAATTCTGACACGCCATTGCCGATATATACATCGCTGACTTGTACATCAAATACGCCCTTTTGCTGATAATATTGGCAAACAGCTTTGCGTGCAGGGAAAATGCCTTTAGAGTCGGAATAGCCTGTCGCATTGGGCAAGTTAAATGACACATCATTAATAATTTCTTGTGGTGCTTCAAAACCAAAAGGTGCAGGGTTGCCAATGTTCAGTTTGATAATTTTATGCCCTTGCTCTTCCATTTCGGCGGCGGCTCGCATCACAGGTCCACGAATATCGTAGCAAACGTGTTCTAATTTTGACGATTTTTTCAATAAACGTTTGGTTTCTCGTGATGGAGCTGTCAAGTGAGACATAAAATTTTCCTATCTAATTTAGGTGCAAAAGTATAAATCAGTATAAACCTTTTGCAGTTGGCTAACATAAAATACACGGCATACGACCGTGTGTGAAACTGTGTGTCTGGCAAGGTGATGAGCGTATCGTGCGAATATTGCGATTATTTTAAGCCAATGAATTTCAGCAAATTTGGCATATTTTTAAGCGACGATGGCAAAATCACCTTTTCTTTGCGATGACACTGCTATACTATAAACGTCAGACAGAAAAAAGTCATTATATACAAGGCATTTACATCATGGGAAAAGTCAATAAAACTTTAGCAGAATGGCAATCTGAGCTATCGCCAGCGGAATATCAAATTACACGCTTAAAAGGCACAGAGCCACCTTATACAGGCGAATATTGGCAAACCATGCAGCAGGGCATTTATGTGTGTCGCTGTTGTGCTTTGCCCTTATTTTCATCGGCACATAAGTTTATGAGCCATTGTGGTTGGGCGAGTTTTTACCAGCCGATTGATGAGCAATGTATTGTAGAATATGCCGATACATCATACGGTATGCAGCGTGTAGAGATTGTGTGCCAGCGTTGCGATGCACATTTGGGTCATGTGTTTGACGATGCCCCTGATATGCCGACAGG
>JAUNHS010000024.1:0-1336 GCA_030523805.1 Acinetobacter sp. | reverse complement strand
AGTTTTCCGATGTTTGCCAAAATAGATGTCAATGGCGAGCAAGCACACCCTTTATTTCGCTATTTGAAACAACACGCCAAAGGCATTTTGGGCAGTGAAGCGATTAAATGGAATTTTACTAAATTCTTGGTTAATCGTGATGGGCAAATCATCAAACGCTATGCACCGACCAGCAAACCCAACGACCTTGCCGATGATATAGAAAAATTGCTGTAATCTGCGTGTTGGTGTGCGTGATACTATCGCCAAAAGCGTAAAAATATGCTTAAATAGCGACATTTATTTTCACATTACTTTTACATTTAAATGGGATACCCACTATGCGTGCATACAATTTCTGTGCAGGGCCTGCAACCTTACCAACTGCAGTTTTAGAGCGAGCAAAAGCTGATTTATTGGACTACCAAGGCAAAGGACTTTCTGTGATGGAAATGAGCCACCGTAGTGCCGACTATGTGGCGATTGCTGAAAAAGCAGAAGCGGATTTGCGTCGTTTAATGAATATTCCACAAAACTATAAAGTGTTATTTTTACAAGGTGGAGCATCATTACAATTTTCTGCTATTCCTTTGAATTTATTGGGGAAAAATCAAAAGGCAGATTATATCCATACGGGTATTTGGTCGGAAAAAGCCCACAAAGAAGCCCAACGCTATGGCGATATTCAAGTGATTTCTGCTTTAGAGCAGCAAGATGGCTTGTATCGCATTCGCCCACAAAGTGAATGGCAACTCAGCGAGCAAGCGGCTTATGTGCATTATGCCGATAATGAAACCATCGGTGGCGTGCAGTTTGATTTTATTCCAGAAACAAATGCTCCTTTGGTGTGTGATTTTTCATCAAGCATTTTATCTGCACCGATTGATGTGAGCCGTTTTGGTTTGATTTATGCAGGTGCTCAAAAAAATATTGGCCCTGCAGGTTTAACGATTGTGATTGTGCGTGATGATTTATTGGAACAATATCAAGCACATATCCCAAGTATTTTAAAATATAACGACCAAGCTAAAAATGGCTCAATGGTGAATACACCTGCGACTTATGCGTGGTATTTGTCTGGTTTGGTGTTTGAGTGGTTGCTAGAGCAGGGTGGTGTAGATGCGATACATCAGCAAAATTTAGCCAAAGCACAACATTTATATGGCTATATTGATGCGAGTGATTTTTACCATAATCCGATTGCCAAGCCGAACCGTTCATTGATGAATGTACCGTTTACATTGGCAGATAGTGCGTTGGAAAAAACCTTTTTGCAAGAAGCTGAACAACATCAGTTGTTGAATTTGGCAGGGCATCGTTCGGTGGGTGGTATGCGTGCGAGTATTTATAATGCTGT
>JAUNHS010000183.1 GCA_030523805.1 Acinetobacter sp. | reverse complement strand
GTTTAGGGGCTTCTTTACAGCATTACAACCCAATTATTGATGATGAAGTGGCTGCGACATTTGGCGTGCCTGCAAGTTGGAAATTGCGTGCTCAGTTAGTTTTCGGTTCGGTTGAAGCACCTGCTGGCGAGAAATCATTTATTGCTGATGAAGAGCGTTTTAAAACTTTTGCTTAAGATTTAAACGTTTTACAAAATAAAAGCCCAACTAAATGTTGGGCTTTTTTATATGGCTCATTAGCCTTGATTAACCTTGTAAAAACAAAATAAATGCAGGCAACCACACCGCAGTAACTACACCATTAATCGCCATGCCAAAAGCGGCATATCGCCCTGCAACTGGACTACGTTGCCATGCTTGTGCTGTGCCAATGGCATGAGCCGCCAGGCCCAAAGCCAAGCCTGATGCACGTTCATCATTAATATGCCGTAGCACTACCGATGAAAATGCCGAACCAATCAAACCTGACACAATCACAATTAATACCGACAGCTCTACTGAAGCATGAATCAGTGTCGCAATATTAATAGCAATCGGGGTCGTTACCGCACGAGATGCAAATGCCATAAAAATATCATGATTTAAATGAAAGAGATACGCCAACCCCATCGGTAAAGCCACAGCACTCGTAGTGGCAAATAGCACCATCAACGTTAATGCTTTTTTGGGCAAATCGTCGTATTTCATGCTGGCAAGTGGAATTGCCAACGCCACGGTTACATAGCCAAGTAAGCGTAAAAATAAGTCATCAGCGTGTTGTTTATACATTTTATAATCGTATTGGAAAACCAATAGGAAAATCACCACCCAAATCATCGCAATGACCAATACAGGGACTTGTGGAAATCTGCGATTAATCGGCTTTGCCAAAAGATAGGCAATAAAGGTCATGATAAAGGCTAATAATACGTCAAACATTGTGCAATTCCTTTATAATTCATCGTTATAAAAAACGTTTAGCCAATTTGGCATAACCCCACAGCGGCAACAAGGTGCTGACCAGCAGAATAATGACAAAGAGCAATAAATCATCGCCCAACACAAAAATGGCAAAACACGACCCCGCCGCTTGTGGCACAAAGGCAAAACCACTTTCTCGCATGAGTTTATTGGTAGTATCAATTAAGCGAGCAGGAATGCTCCACAGCACACGTACCGTACTTAAAACGATTAATAATGCAATCAATCCCAATAAATTTCCAAGCTCTGGGTGTCCGAATTGTGATGTGATCCACACACTTGCTTCTCGGAAGAGAATAATGAGTGCAATAGTACCAATCCATGCAGGATAATCTATATTTTTAAACATGGCGTTGTCCTTTCTATCTCTCTAAAAAATGACAATCAATGCCTTTCATTTTAATATTTTTTTACCGATTGTCTAGTGTTATTCTCATCTAAAATACTGATTATTTTCTCTTTTATTGTTCAAAGTGTTCTTTTATTGGCTTAAATGCTTGTGCTTGCTCGCCAAGCAATTCATCTAAATCCAAATGTAATTGCAAAATCATTTGTTTTAAAAGGCGTGCCGACATACGCACTTGTAAAATTAAACGTCCATCATCTTGATAATGAGCTTGCTCCACCACATCTAATTGATAAAGTTGATGACGTAATTTGCCATGCTGGGCGTGTAATGTGAGTGTAAAAGTTTGCACCACTCCTGCCAAATGCGTTTGCACGGCTTGCTTGAGCAAATCCATACCCTGCCCTGTATGTGCCGATAAATACACTCGTTCTGCGACACCATCTGGCGTGTAGTGGATTTTAGGGTCATCGCCTGTTTGGTCTATTTTATTGTACACACGCAAGCAGGGTGCATTTGCTCCAATTTCTTTGAGTACACCTTCTACCACATCTATTTGTTCCAAACTTTCACTACTATGATGGTCAATCACGTGCAACAATAGCGTGGCTTCCAAAGTTTCTTCCAAGGTAGCTTTAAATGATTCTACAGCAGAATGCGGCAAATCTCGTACAAAACCCACCGTATCCGCCAACACCACCGTGCCTAGCCCTTGCCATTCTACACGGCGTAATGTGGGGTCTAATGTCGCAAATAATTGGTCTGCGGCATATACATCACTTTGAGCTAAATAGTTGAATAATGTAGATTTTCCTGCATTAGTATAACCCACAAGCGATACGGTAGGAATAGTCGCTTTTTGCCGTGCCGCTCGCCCTTGTTGTCGTGTTTGGCGAACTTTGCTTAACTTCTCTTTCAGCTGATGAATGCGTATTTTAAGCAATCTACGGTCGGTTTCTAATTGCGTTTCCCCTGGCCCACGCAAGCCGATGCCCCCTTTTTGGCTACTCAAATGCCCATAACCACGCACCAATCGTGTAGAAAGATAATCTAACTGTGCCAATTCTACTTGTAATTTGCCTTCATGCGTTCTCGCTCGTTGGGCGAAAATATCCAAAATCAAACCTGTACGGTCAATCACACGGCATTTTAATTCAC
>JAUNHS010000182.1 GCA_030523805.1 Acinetobacter sp. | reverse complement strand
AAAAGCATGTATTTCAAATTATGGAAAATCCGTGGGTGAGTGGTATTTTAGTTGCGTCATTAGGTTTTAAAGAATATGGCGAATTGAAGCAATCTATTGTGGATCATTCTATAGAATTAACCATGAAGCCAATGAGTGATCCTGCATTTAATGCCAGCCGTGCTAAAAAGATTTATGCCATGTTGTGCGAACGTATTCGTGAGCTTACACCACAAGAATTTCAAAATTTATTGCGTCCAGCATTTCAAGAAGATGAATGGATTTTGATTGTGTTGGGTGGTATTACTGGTTTTCTGGCAGGTTTGTTGCATTTGCTTACGGTATTTTTATGATGATGGTTTGCTTTTGTGAGTAAGGCAGATTAGACTAAAGAGAGTATGATATAGTTTTAACATTGATAATAAGGAGTACATGATGCCACAAATTTATCAAGATATGACCATGATGAATATTCATGAAGCAAAAACGCATTTGTCTAAAATTATTGAAGAAGTAAGTACTTTGGGGAAACCGATTGTTATTGCTAAGGCTGGACAACCGAAAGTAAAAATCGTGCCTGTAGAAGATGTACCACAGATGAAGCGTAAAATGGGAACATTGAAGCATAGTATAAAAATACCAGAAAATTTTGATAGTGCTTATCGTGATGAAATTACTCAACTTTTTTCAGGGGAAATTTCATGAACTATTTGCTTGATACGCATATTTTGCTTTGGTTTCTATCCGAAGAGCGACATTCTAAATTTTCGCAAAAAAGTATTGATATTTTACTTGATGAACGTAATGAGCTTTATTTTAGTGTGGTAAGTATTTGGGAAATGGCGATAAAATACAGTTTAGGTAAGCCTGATTTTGATTATGATCCACAAGAAATTTTACAGGAGCTATTGCGACAAGGCTTTAAACAATTAGATATGAATGTGCAACATATTTTTTCTATGATGCATTTACCATCAATTCATCGTGATCCTTTTGACCGATTACTTATTGCTCAAGCTCAGGTTGAGAAATTACAGTTTTTTACCGCAGACCAAGCAATTTTAAATTATACCTTGACAAATATTATTAATGTTCAGGAATAATACTATCCAATATATTGAAAAACGCTGACACTTGAGAATAAAAATAAAATAAACGTTGAAAAAAAAACGAGATTTCTTTAAAATCTATAATAGTATTAAATGTTTAGCTCAGGGGAAAATCCTATGCGTATTATTTTACTTGGCCCACCCGGTGCAGGCAAAGGCACTCAGGCACAGCTGATTACCAAGCGTTATAATATTCCACAAATCTCAACAGGCGATATGTTGCGTGCAGCCATTCGTGAAGGAACAGAGTTAGGCTTAAAAGCAAAAGAAGTAATGGATAATGGTGGTTTGGTTTCTGATGAGTTAATCATCGGTTTGGTTAAACAGCGTATTGCACAGCCTGATTGTGTGAATGGTTGTATTTTTGACGGCTTCCCACGTACCATTCCACAAGCTGAAGCTTTAGAAAAAGAAGGCATTAATATTGATCATGTGATTGAAATTGATGTCAATGATGATGAAATCGTGAAGCGTTTATCAGGTCGCCGTCAGCACCCTGCTTCAGGTCGTGTGTATCATATCGTGTACAATCCACCAAAAGTGGAAGGCAAAGACGATGAAACAGGCGAAGATTTGGTGCAACGTCCAGATGACCAAGAAGAAACCATTCGCAAGCGTTTAGTTGCATATCACAATGAAACAGCTCAACTCGTTGGTTTCTATCAACAACGTGCAACCGCAGGGGCAAATGCTCCAGCATATCATCGTTTAGATGGTTTGCGTGATATTGACGTGGTGCAAAACGATTTATTTGCGATTTTAGACAAATAATTGTTTGCTTCATGCTATTGTGCGATGTGAGCGTAATACTTGCATCGCATTTCTATATGTTATTATAGTATTGATTTATATCATTAAATTTAAGTTTGGGGAATGTGATGAAAATTGTTGTGATTGGTTTTGTCATCATTGCTTTGCTGATTGTGATTGCTGCATTTATATTTAGCTTTAAGCAATTACGACGCATTCAAAAAACGGCACAGCAGCAACCACATTTAAATCAAGAACATCGCATTCGCCAACGCCACCCAGCGATTGAGCGAGAATTAAACGATATTGTTAAACAAAAACAAGCATTGCAACAGCGTAAAAAATCAGCAAAAAAGTAATATTTTACGCTTCAAATTTAAGCAACAGCACCATAATCAAAACGTTCTTTCCAGTTGCAGTTGTGGCTCACAATACATTCACCACATTTTGGATTGCGTGCGGTACAGCAATAGCGACCGTGCAAAATAAGCCAATGATGAGCATCTAAAATAAATTCTTGTGGAATGACTTTGAGTAATTTTTTTTCCACATCTAATACATTTTTCCCAGCAGCCAAACCTGTACGATTACCTAAACGGAAAATATGCGTATCTACAGCCATTGCCA
>JAUNHS010000023.1:12058-18619 GCA_030523805.1 Acinetobacter sp. | reverse complement strand
GATGCAACGCATACAACGTCGTTAAGCAACCAAAACTATGAGCAATAATTTGCATCGGTCGCTGAATGGCTTGTACATGATTTTTCCAATTTTCTGCCCAAATCGGCAAAATAGGTTGCTGCCATTGCTGTTGTACCCGAGATGTGTCGGGCAATACTTGTTGCAACCACGATTGCCAATGCTCTGCTTCGCTACCACCGACACCAGGTACAATCACAGAATGTAAATTTGATGTATGCATGATGTCCCCAATGTCATCAATTTGAAAATTAGGCATAGCATACACCAAAAGCTAAATGAGAAAAAATTATTAAAAATGAATTTTATATAAAAAATAAAGATAAGTAAATCATTGTGTAAGTATAAATGTGTGCAAATGAAGCCATCAGCCAAATTGAGTCATTTGCTGAGAATGATATAAACACTAGTCTTTTAAAGCACATTTGTTTAAAAAATAATCATTGAAAATAATTCTTATTTAAATCGGCTCTACCGATAAATGATAAAAACATATTTATTCTACTGAATTTAAAGGCAAAAATGATGATTTATGATGGCTAAGTATCAAAATGTAAAAAAATAGCTTTTATGACTTTAGACGTATATAATAAGAACATTTTATAACGCAATTTTGTTTGATTGTATATAAGCTATACAAACTCAAGGAAAAGTGTGGATTTGAGTCGCATAAATCGCAATTAGAGTGTTTAAGAACACGCTGTGATTTGTTAAACTATAGTCGTATTATAGTGAAGTGATTGCACGCTCAATCGGTTTGATGGTTATGCCAATGTTTTTGGCTTGATTTTCAAGTGTTGAGTCGCAATCAGTTTGTAAACATCGTGTCTATCATAACACGTTACATGTTAAATTTTAGGAAATTGTCACAAATGCAACAGTCCGCTTACGATGTTTTACGTCAGGATAGTGAACTTTCTGCTGATGGTGCAGCATACATTGAAGATCTTTATGAACAGTATTTGACTGATGCGTCAGCTGTTTCTGACGAATGGCGTAAATACTTTGATAAATATCCAAAAGGTGAGCCTACGCATAGCGATGTGCGTGAGCAATTCTTACAGTTGGGTCGTCAGGCTCGTGTAGTGATTGCTGCTGGTGCAACATCGCCACAAGAAGTGTTAGGTCAAATTGGTATAGCACAATTAATTGAAGCTTACCGTACTTATGGTCATAAGCAAGCAAAATTAGACCCACTTGGTTTGGTTCAACGTGCTGCTGTGCCACAATTAACGTTGGAAGCACATGGTTTATCAAAGTCTGATTTAGATACTACATTCCCAGTGAATTTTGCTGGTAAAACGTCTGCGACTTTGAAAGAAATTGTTGCGATTTTAGAAGCAACCTATTGTGGTACTGTAGCGTCAGAATATACTTATGCTGAACCACAAGAAGCGAAGTGGATTCAACAGCGTTTGGAAACTGCTCAGGGTAAATATAATTTCTCAGCAGAGCAAAAGAAAACATTATTAAGCGGTTTAACTGCTGCTGAAGGTTTAGAAAAATATCTTGCCAATAAATATGTAGGGGTAAAACGCTTCGGTTTGGAAGGTGGTGAATCTTACATTCCGATGGTGCAACAGTTGGTACAAGCCGCAGGTGCAACAGGCTGTAAAGAAGTCATCATCGGTATGGCACACCGTGGTCGTTTAAATACCTTAGTCAATGTGATGGGTAAAAAATCACAAGATTTATTTGACGAATTTGATGGAAATTACAAACCTTATAAAGGCTCAAGCGATGTGAAATATCACATGGGCTTTTCAAGTGATGTGAAAACGACTTCTGGCAATGTAGTGCATTTGGCATTGGCATATAACCCATCACACTTGGAAATTGTTGCTCCAGTGGTTGAAGGTTCGGTGCGTGCGAGAAAAGACCGTCATGGTGGCGATGTATTGCCAATTATCGTGCATGGCGATGCTGCATTGGCAGGTCAAGGTGTAAACCAAGAAACGTTCCAAATGTCGCAAACACGTGGTTATGGCGTGGGTGGTTCTATTCATATTGCCATCAATAACCAAGTGGGCTTTACTACATCAAATCCTTTAGATGCGCGTTCTACAGAATACTGTACTGATGTAGCAAAAATGATTTCTGCTCCAGTATTCCATGTGAATGGCGATGACCCTGAAGCTGTGATGTTTGTTACACAGTTGGCATACGATTATCGTCATACTTTTGGTAAAGATGTCTTTATTGATTTGGTATGTTATCGTCGCCGTGGTCATAACGAAGCCGATGAGCCAATGGCAACACAGCCAGTGATGTATCAAGTGATTCGTAAGCACCCAACCACACGCACGCTTTATGCTGATAAATTAGTGGCTGAAGGTGTGTTGGATAAAGCGGCTGCAGATCAAATGGCAGAAGATTATCGCCAAGAGTTAGAGCAAGGTAATTATGTTGCCCCTGGTTTAATCCATCATGATGTTGAGCCTGTGTCGGATTGGGTAGATTATGTAGATCAACCTTATAGCGATGCGTGCGATACCACTTATAGCATTGAAAAATTAAAGGCTTTGGGTCAAAAAATGGCAGAATTGCCAGAAGGCTTTAAAGTTCAACCGCAAGTTGCAAAAGTGTTGGCAGACCGTTTGACACAGCAAACTGGCGAAGCTCCATTAAACTGGGGGGCGGCTGAGACTTTGGCGTATGCAACATTATTGCAAGAAGGTCGCCAAATCCGTATTTCAGGTGAAGATGTGGGTCGTGGTACATTCTCACACCGTCATATCAAATTGCATGACCAAAATACAGGTAAAACTTATTTGCCATTATGCAACATTGCTGAAAATCAACCGATGTTTGAAGCGTGGGATTCTTTATTGTCTGAAGAAGCTGCATTGGCATTTGAATACGGTTATTCAAGCACTGCACCAAAAGGTTTAACGATTTGGGAAGCACAGTTCGGTGATTTCGTAAACGGTGCTCAAATGGTGATTGACCAGTTTATTTGTTCTGGCGAAACCAAATGGGAGCGTTTAAGTGGTTTAACCATGTTATTGCCACACGGTTTTGAAGGTCAAGGTCCTGAGCATTCATCTGCACGTTTAGAGCGTTTCTTACAGCTTTGTGCTGAAGATAATATGCAAGTGATGACACCGACAACACCTGCTCAAATTTACCACGCTTTACGTCGTCAAGTATTGCGTAATGTGCGTAAGCCAATGATTATTATGTCGCCTAAATCATTGTTGCGTCATAAATTAGCAACATCAACTTTAGATGAATTGGCGAATGGTCAGTTTGAAACTGTATTGGCTGAAATTGATGCGATTAATCCTGCAGACGTAACTCGTGTTGTGTTATGTGGTGGTAAAGTGTACTACGATTTATTAGAAAAACGTCGTGCTGAAAACTTAAACCACATTGCCATTATTCGTATTGAGCAGTTGTATCCATTCCCAGCAGATGTTGTAGCTAAAATTTTAGCGACTTATAGCAATGCAAAAGAATTGGTATGGGCACAAGAAGAGCCGAAAAACCAAGGGGCTTGGGCATTTATTACACCTTACTTGTATGATTTAGTTGCTGAATTAGCACAAGTGAATAAGGTACAATATGCTGGTCGTGAAGCTGCAGCTGCTCCTGCGTGTGGTTCGGCATCTAAGCACGCAAAACAGCAAGCACAATTGGTAAATGATGCGTTAGGTTTATAATTTAAACGTATCTAGTTGATTATACGGTGTTTATTGTGAAAATAAACACCACACCTTTTAAATAAGCAAAACGCATTTGAACCATGGCTCAAATGCTATATGAGAGATTTAAACATGACAATTGAAATTAAAGCACCTGTATTCCCAGAATCGGTAGCAGACGGTACAATCGCAGCTTGGAACAAACAAGTCGGTGAAGCGGTTGCTCGTGATGAAGTGATTTGTGAAATTGAAACAGATAAAGTAGTATTAGAAGTGGTTGCACCTGCTGATGGTGTGATTTCATCAATCATCAAAGGTGAAGGCGAAACTGTGCTTTCTGCTGAAGTGATTGCTCAATTTGAAGAAGGTGCGGCAGGTGCTACAGCTCCAGCGGCTGCTCCAACAGCAGAAGCATCAGTAGCTGAAACTGCTCCTGTAGCAGCTTCTACCGCTCAATCATCATCAGATCAAGCACCTGCAGTGCGTAAAGCATTGGCTGAAACAGGTATCAATGCTGCTGATGTAAGCGGTACAGGTCGTGGTGGTCGCATTACTAAAGAAGATGTAGCGAACCATCAAGCGAAACCTGCGACAGCTGCTCCATTAGTTGGTCAGCGTGTTGAGCAACGTGTACCGATGACTCGTTTGCGTAAGCGTATTGCTGAGCGTTTATTGTCTGCAACGCAAGAAACTGCAATGCTAACAACGTTTAATGAAGTAAACATGAAGCCAATCATGGAAATGCGTAAGCAATATAAAGATGCGTTTGAAAAACGTCATGGTGCTCGTTTAGGCTTTATGTCATTCTTCGTAAAAGCAGCGACAGAAGCATTAAAACGTTATCCTGCGGTAAATGCGTCTATTGATGGCGACGATATTGTGTATCATGGTTATTATGACATCGGTGTTGCTGTGTCTTCTGACCGTGGTTTGGTTGTACCTGTATTGCGTGATACTGATTTGTTGAACTATGCAGGCGTAGAAAATGGCATTGCCGAATATGCGAAAAAAGCACGTGAAGGTAAATTGTCTATTGAAGAAATGTCAGGTGGTACATTCACGATTACCAACGGTGGTACATTCGGTTCATTATTATCTACACCAATCTTGAACCAACCACAAACAGCGATTTTAGGTATGCACAAAATCCAAGATCGTCCTATGGCTGTGAATGGTCAAGTTGAAATTTTACCGATGATGTATCTTGCATTGTCTTATGACCATCGTTTAATTGATGGTAAAGAAGCGGTTGGTTTCTTGGTAACAATCAAAGAATTGTTAGAAGAGCCAGCAAAATTAATCCTTGATTTATAATTAAATCAAATTAACTTTATAAATGACAAATGAAGCCTGTAGCTCACTCTACGGGCTTCAGCTTGGAGAAAAACAAATGTCTCAACAATTTGACTTAGTCGTAATTGGTGGTGGGCCAGGTGGTTATGAAGCGGCAATTCGTGCGGCTCAGCTTGGTTTTAAAGTGGCGTGTATTGAAAAACGCATTCATAAAGGCAAGCCATCTTTAGGCGGTACTTGCTTAAACGTAGGTTGTATTCCGTCTAAAGCATTATTGGATTCATCACATCGTTATGAAGCGACACAGCATGACTTGGCTGATCACGGTATCACGACTGGCGAAGTAAAGGTTGATTTAGCGACTTTATTGGCTCGTAAAGATAAAGTGGTTGATGGTTTGACACAAGGTGTTGCTGGCTTATTAAAAGGCAATGGCATTGAGTGGTTACAAGGTACAGGTAAATTATTGGCAGGTAAAAAAGTTGAGTTTGTATCTCATGCAGGCGAAACGCAAATTTTAGAGCCAAAATATGTAATCCTTGCATCAGGTTCTGTGCCTGTAAATATTCCTGTTGCTCCAGTGGATCAAGATTTAATTGTTGATTCTACAGGTGCGTTAGAGTTCCCTGAAGTACCAAAACGTTTAGGCGTGATTGGTGCAGGCGTGATCGGCTTAGAATTAGGCTCAGTATGGCGTCGTTTAGGCTCAGAAGTTGTTGTATTTGAAGCATTAGATTCATTCTTGGCGATTGCTGATAAAGAATTGTCTAAAGAATATCAAAAAATCTTAACGAAACAAGGTTTAGATATTCAAGTGGGTGCAAAAGTTTCAGGTACTGAAATCAACGGTCGTGAAGTTACCGTGAAATACACACAAGGCGGCGAAGAAAAATCACAAGTGTTTGATAAAGTGATTGTGTGTGTGGGTCGTAAAGCGTATGCAGAAGGTTTATTGGCAGAAGATTCTGGCATTAAATTGACTGAGCGTGGCTTGGTAGAAGTGAATGACCAATGCCAAACTTCAGTAGAAGGCGTGTATGCGATTGGCGACTTGGTGCGTGGCCCAATGTTGGCTCATAAAGCGATGGAAGAAGGTGTGATGGCGGTTGAACGCATTCACGGTCATGCGGCACAAGTGAATTATGACACCATCATCAGCGTGATTTATACGCACCCTGAAGCGGCTTGGGTAGGTTTAACTGAAGAAGCAGCGAAAGAAAAAGGCTATGAAGTTAAAGCAGGTAAATTCGGCTTTGCGGCAAATGGTCGTGCTTTAGCAGCGGCTGATAATCAAGGCTTTGTGAAGTTTGTTGCTGATGCGAAAACAGACCGTTTATTGGGTATGCACGTGGTTGGCCCGAATGCGTCTGACTTGGTACACCAAGGTATGATTGCATTAGAATTTGTTTCTTCTGTAGAAGATTTACAGTTAATGACCTTTGGACACCCTACATTCTCTGAAGTAGTGCATGAAGCGGCTTTAGCGGTAGATAACCGTGCAATTCATGCGATTAACCGTAAGAAAAAATAATTCATTGTTTAGATGAATAAAAAATGGCTAGGCTGTAAGGTTTAGCCATTTTTTGTGCAATGAAACAATAAAAAA
>JAUNHS010000023.1:9948-11958 GCA_030523805.1 Acinetobacter sp. | reverse complement strand
TTAGATAACTCCCCTGAAGCCACAGTTCCCCAAAGTTGGTTAAATGATTTTGCTGACACAGGGGTGGTGATGAGCGTAGCCACCGAAAGTAGGGCAGCCGTGTATAATTTGTTCATAAATACTCCTTGCATAAAAATGTTGAACAAAGTAAAAAGGTGTTAAAATTTAACAATTGTATTTTAAATAACCAATTTTTTTTTTTTTACTAGTAACAAAATATTAATATTTGTAATTTTAAGTAATTTTAAAATTAATGTCATGGCTTGCAAATATACAAATCTTTACGAATTATTTCGTGATATAAATCAACTTTTATTGTATTATATTGACCAAGTTAAAGATAATATTAAATTTAGCGATAGATTTAATAGTTTAAACATTCTCTTTTTTACTGCTTTTGCAGTTTATTGCGCAATGATTACCCCATCATTGCGTATTTTTTTGCTTCATTTTTTAGCTTTTATAGACTAGGCTTTGTGAGTAAGATGTAGTATGATGATTTTAAATGTGGTTATTCATCGCTCTGTCATATTGAGCGTGTACAATGCGTGATATAAATGCACACATGATAGAAAATAACGATATTGATGATAAAGACTTTCCACAAAAACTGTGGATAAAATTGTGGAATAAAAGCAACTTGACAACATTTTACTGTTAAAAATGAATGAGTTATGATAATTTGATTTATTTTTAAACTAATAAAAAAGTTATATTTTTCAATCACTTATATGTGTCAAGAAAAATTGTGGAAAAAATTTAAAAAAAGATTATTTGTTTGTTTAAAATTTATGCTGTTGATAGTTTGGCTGTGTATGATGTGTCCATGATTGCTCATTGATGACTAAAAAATATGCTTGTCTCACATCTTTATTGTACAGGAAAAAACATTTCACTTTGCTCTTGATTGCTTATCATAAAAAGTGATAAAGGTTGCTGTTTTTTAGCTTTATTTTTAAATAAAATTTGCTAGAATGTGCTGGTAGATGAAATGATAAAGATTTCACTTTAAAAGTTATTGTATTTTTTATTTTGGATTTTCCCATGAATAATAGAGACTTATTTCCACACGAAATTTTACAAGATACCATTCAAAAAAGCTGTGCCAAGTCATCAAGTAGTTTTAAAACCTTGATGATTTTAAGTATTTTAGGTGGTGGCTATGTGGGCTTTGGCTATTTGGCATTTTTAAAAGTGGTGAGCGGTATTCCACCAGAGTGGGCAGGTTTGGCGACTTTGCTTGGGGCTTCGGTATTCCCAATCTGCTTAATCTGTATTTTGATTGGTGGGGGTGAGCTGGCAACAGGAAATATGATGCTGATGGCGTTGGGCTTTTTTACTAAGAAAATTTGCTGGCAAAAAATTGCTCGTAACTGGGTGATCGTGAGTGTCGGGAATTTGATTGGTGCTGTGATGATGGCTTATTTCTTGGGGCATTATGTCGGCTTGTCGGAAGGGGCAGCAGCAGCGAAAACGATGGCCATTGCTGAAGCAAAAGTTAATATGGATTTTGGCCGTGCATTTATCTCTGCGATTGCGTGTAACTGGATGGTTTGTATGGGTATTTGGTTCTACTTTGGCTCTAAATACACATCTGGCCGTATTATTGCGATGTGGTTTCCAGTGATGATTTTCGTATTGATTGGTTTCCAGCATTTTGTGGCGAATATGTTCATCATTCCTGCAGGTATTTGGGCAGGTGCAAATGTAACATGGGAACAATTTTTTCTAACCATGATTCCAGTATTTTTGGGTAATGTGGTCGGTGGTGCATCATTCGTTGCGGCATCTTATTTATATGCCTATAAGCATTTGCTCAAAGATGATTATTCAATCTAATGTGCATAAAACATATTGATTAAACGTGATTAAAAAAGCCCATCATTGATGGGCTTTTTTGCATTGGCAAGCAATTTGCTAGCATAATTACAAAATCGCTTTTAATCGCTCTACAGCTTGTTCGCATTGCTGCATATCTGCCACCAATGCCATACGCACATGATTTTGCCC
>JAUNHS010000023.1:6975-9848 GCA_030523805.1 Acinetobacter sp. | reverse complement strand
GGTAAAACTTGCTGTTCTGCATCTACATTTTGTAAATGAAAACGACGCTTTAACCAATCGGCAATGCTTTGGCGTAATTCAGGCAAGCCTTTACTGGTTGGGTAAGTAGAGAGATGATGAAAATTTTCTGCAACGGCTTGTTTGATAAAATCAGGTGCAGGGTGCTTTGGCTCGCCAATAGATAAGGGAATTAACGGAATATTTGGCACTTGCACATCGGCTAATAATTGAGCCAATTTTTCAAAAGGGTAAGGGTGAAGTAAGTGTAAACAATCGTTCATAAAAACACCACATTAAGATTGATAAAGTTGTTGGGAAAATTCATTCAATGCTTGCGTTAATTGCTCGCTAAATTGGCGTGCTTCTTCGGCATTGAGTGGTAAAGCATTGCGATGGGTAATAAAGAATAAATCTTCGGCACGTTCGCCCAAAGTGGCAATGCGTGCAGAATGAATTTCTATATTGTGCTGTACAAAAATTGCACCAATTTTTGCCAATAAACCTGGTTGGTCTAGGGTGATAATTTCTATCACATTTTGCTGCAGACTTTCATTTAAACTCATTTTTACGCTGGTTTGTACATTAAAATGGCGTAATTGCCGTGGAATGCGACGTTGCTTCACGGTTAATGGTTCATCATGATGATGCAAAATGCGATGCAAAGCAGATTTGACTTCTTGTTCACGTTCGCTATCTGTTACCAATGTGCCAAAACGGTCAAGCACCACATAGCTGTCTAAACTAAAGCCTTTCGGTGCAGTAATAATTTTGGCATCTAAAACATCTAAATCCATACGATCAAGCACAGACACGGTGCGTGCAAAGAGATAAGGTTGGTCTGGCGTGTAGATGAAAATTTGCACGGCATCTTGGGCAGATTTACGATGTGGGCGAATGATAATCAACGGTTCATTTTCATTGCTATGCTGTAAAATGGCTTGCGTATGCCAAGCAATATCATCTGCTGATTCTTTTAAGAAATAATCATCGCCAAAACCTTGCCATAATTGTTCAATATCCTGTGTGGCAAATTGAGCATTGAGTTTTTGTAAGGCGTGCTGTTTGGTTTCATCAATTAAATGCTGATGGTCAATTGGTGCATTTAAACCTGATGCAATCATGGCTTTGGTTTGCACATACAATTGTCGCATCAGCGATGCTCGCCAGCTGTTCCATAATTTTGGATTGGTGGCATTAATATCGGCAACGGTTAAGCAATAGAGATAATCTAAATGCTCAATATCTTTCATGTGCTGTGCAAAAGCCACTACCACTTCAGGGTCGGAAATGTCTTTTTTCTGTGCCGTAACCGACATGAATAAATGATAACGAATTAGCCAAGCGACAAATTGGCATTCTGCTTCAGGTAAACCGTGCTGACGGCAGAAAATTAACGCATCTTCTGCACCTAAAATACTGTGGTCGCCATTGCGTCCTTTGGCAATATCATGGAAAATGGCCGCTAAAAATAATAAGTCATAGCGTTTTAATTGTTTATAAACCTGACTCACCATTGGAAATGCTTGTGCAAATTCATCGCTGGCAAAGCGGTTTAAATTACGAATTAAAAATAAAGTATGTGCATCTACGGTATAAATATGGAATAAATCGTATTGCATCAACCCTGTAATTTGCTCAAATGCAGGAATATACGCACCGAGTACGCCATAGCGTTTCATCGCCAATAAAATTGGGTAAGAGCGTTCTGGTTTGCAGCGTAAAATTTGCAAAAATAGGGCATGATGTTTAGGATTTTGACGGAAATTTTCATCAATCTTTTTGGCAGCCAACATCAGCAATCGCAAGGTTCTAGCTCGGATATGATTAATTTCCGCATGGCTTGCCCACAAGTAGAATAATTCCAAAATCGCATAAGGCGATTCGGCAAATACTTTGTGGTGCTGTACGGCTAAACCACCATCTACCAATTTAAAGCGTTCATTTAACTCTATGATTTCTCTATGATAATTTGCCAAACGTGGCGTAACCACCGCTTCCATAAAGTAGCTGAGTAAAATTTCATTGAGCGTAGAAACCTGCTGAGCAATCCGATAATATTGCTTCATAAAGCGTTCTATGGCTTCATTGGGTGATTGGTTTTGTTGTTGATGATAGCCAAAATAATGGGCAATTTCTTTTTGATAATCAAATAATAAGCGATTTTCATCACGCTTGGTGATGCGATGTAAATAATAGCGAATTTTCCATAAAAATTGCTCGGCTTGCTCTAAATTATGCAATTCAAATTCTGAAAGAAAGCCTAAATGACTTAAATCAAAAATACGGTGTACACGGAAATGGCGTTTGGCAATCCAACCAATTTGGTGAATATCTCGCAAGCCCCCAGGGGAATTTTTAATATCAGGCTCTACGGTGCTTTCCGTACCACTATATTGGGCATAGCGTTGGGCTTGTTCTTGTTGTTTGGCGGCAAAAAAGGTTTCATCGCTCCACGTTTGCGACACAATTTTGCGTGGGTAAGATGCAAATTCAGCATCGCCCAAAATGAGCCGTGCTTCAATCAGTGCCGTGGCGATGGTAATGTCTTGTTTTGCACCGTCTATACATTGCTGTAGCGTGCGTACGCTAATGGCAGGTTTGAGTGATGAAATATCCCACAATGATGAGACAAAAGCCGTAATGGCTTGCTCTTGGCTATCGCTTAAATCGTGTTCAGCAAAGAGCATTAAATCCACATCGGAACAAGGCAACATTTCTTGACGACCATAGCCACCTACGGCAAATAAAGCCAGTGGCGTGTGGTGTAAATCATGCTGTTGCCATAAGCGTTTGATGATTTCATCTATGGCTTGGCTACGAGCAAGGAGCATGGCACGAATGCACTGATTATCGGCTTCAAATTGCGTATGCCA
>JAUNHS010000023.1:3059-6875 GCA_030523805.1 Acinetobacter sp. | reverse complement strand
GAGCAAGGAGCATGGCACGAATGCACTGATTATCGGCTTCAAATTGCGTATGCCACTGTTGTTCAATGTGCTTGAGCCATTGATGATAACTGGTTGGACTGGCAGAAAGGGCGTGTTGCTGAAGAAAATCATCAAGTGCAATATGTTGCATCGTACATTCCTATGTGAACTGTGGGTGCATTGATCGCTACAATCTCAAAGCGTAAAATCTCAAAGCAATTTCAAAGTTTGATGATGTTATGCTTGAGATTGTAGAGAAAAAGGGCAGATTATTTTTTCACTTGTACTGTTTGAGCCGTTTCAGTCGCCCATTGACGTGCTTGTTCAATCGTTTCTGCACGAGCAGTTGCCACGCCCATACGACGACGCACAAAACCTTCAGGCTTACCAAATAAACGCAAATCGGTTTGTGGATTGGCTAAGGCTTGCTCAAGCTGATGATAGCTTAAATTCACCGCATCTTGCCCTGCATAAATCACCGCACTGGCTGCTACGCTATGACGTTGTGTATTGACAGGCAAACCTAAAATCGCACGAGCATGCAATTCAAATTCACTTTGGAATTGGCTGGCTAATGTAACCAAACCTGTATCATGTGGACGTGGCGACACTTCACTAAACCATACATCATCGCCTTTAATAAACAATTCCACACCAAAAATACCACAACCACCCAAAGCTGTCGTTACTTGATGAGCGATTTGTTTTGATTTTTCCAATGCTACAGCAGTCATTGGTTGTGGTTGCCAACTTTCTACATAGTCGCCACTGTCTTGACGATGCCCGATTGGATCGCAGAATGAGGTTTCAATGTCGCCTGTTTGTGGATTTTTTGCACGCACGGTTAAAAGCGTAATTTCAAAATCAAAATCAATTTGAGCTTCAATAATCACTTTACCTTGATTGACACGACCACCTTGCATCGCATAATCCCACGCCGCATCCACTTCATCAGCTGACTTAACACGAGATTGTCCTTTCCCTGAAGATGACATCACAGGTTTTACAAAATTTGGATAGCCAATTTCTGCACACGCTGCACGGAAACTGTCTAAATTATCAGCAAAACGATAAGCCGATGTTGGCAAGCCCAATTCTTCCGCAGCTAGGCGACGAATGCCTTCACGGTTCATGGTTAAATTCACCGCTTTGGCTGATGGAATAACCGTTGCTGTGCCTTGTTGCTCAATCTCAACTAACACTTCTGTAGCAATTGCTTCAATTTCAGGCACGATTAAATGCGGTTGAACTTTTGCAATTAACGCTTTTAATGCTTCTGCATCGCTCATCGCCAATACATGACTAAAATGTGCCACTTGCATTGCAGGGGCATCGGCATAACGGTCTGCGGCGTGAACTTCCACACCTAAACGTTGCAACGAAATCACTACTTCTTTGCCCAATTCGCCAGAGCCAAGCATTAATACTTTAAATGCTGTTGATTGTAATGGAGTACCAAGAGTTACGCTCATTATCTTATCCTAAATGTATCAAAAATAGATGTTATTGGTCGCTTGTTCGCCAATAACAGATGAAAATAAAAATATAGCCTAGCATAACAGACACAAGGATTTTGTGCCAAGTCTTTTCGGCATATTCGCATAAAAAAAGAGAATATCGTGTGATATTCTCTTTGATTTTGGCGTTTATTTAAGCGATAAATTGATGCTTAAATCGCCTGTAACGACATGGTCATGTGTGGCTTGTGGCTGTCTCTCGCACGCAATAATACGTCTAATTTTTCGCCATGTTGTGCCGTGAGCAATTCTACGCTCGATGGCAAGAAAATTGGCAATTTAAATTGCACATCGCATTCATAAGCTGTAGGTAGGTTTAAACTTGCCAATGCTCGTGCATTAGACCACATACCGTGAGCAATGGCACGCTTAAAGCCGAATAGTTTCGCCGTTTGGGCGTGTAAATGAATGAAGTTAAAATCGCCAGAATTTAGGGCATAACGACGACCCAAGCCTTCATCTAAATACCAACTATCTTTAATGATTTCATCAGGTTGATCGCTGGTTGAAGTTGCTGATGGTGCTTGGCTATTTGTTGTGCTTTCGCTTGCTTTTTTCTGGCGAGATAAATACACGCTTTTGCCTGTTATCACCAATTCATCGTCCACAAACACTTGTGTAACAAACTCAAATTGTACGCCTTTATCATGCGGTTGAATATCGCCAAATTGACAGCTTAAACGGAAGCGTTCATGCGGATTGGTCGGGCGTAATTGTTGAATGTGGTTGCGAATATGCACCAAGCCGAGCATTTCAAAAGGGAAATCATCGGCACACATCATTTGCATTTGTAAACGTTGTGCCAAGACCAAAAAGTAAATGGCAGGAATTTGATCATCTCGGTTGAATTGACAGAGACGTAAATACGTTCCCAAATGGCGAATATCTACCGTAAAATCATTGACTTGATAGCATAATTGCGGCAAGGTTGGCGTGTCATTTTTAGCTTTATTTTTACGCTTCGCTTTGTTGAATTGTGCCAATGCAATATGCTTGAGTACATTCGGATACGCTGTAAAAGTATTCGGAAATGCCGTCAGTTGTACAGTTTTCATTCTTTATGTTCTCCGTTTATGCACCAAGCAAACTTTGACCACACACACGCACCACATTGCCATTTAAACCTGACGATGCCGCTGTGGCAAAATAAGCAATCGTTTCTGCCACATCTACAGGTAAACCACCTTGGCTCATAGAATTCATACGACGACCAGCTTCACGAATGGCGAAAGGAATTTGAGCCGTCATTTGCGTTTCAATAAAACCTGGGGCAACGGCATTAATGGTAATGCCACGTTCTAAAGTTGGGGCAGTGTATTTGACAATACCAATCACACCTGCTTTAGATGTGGCATAGTTGCTTTGCCCTAAATTACCTGCGATACCGCTAATTGATGATACGCACACGATACGACCGTTGTCATTTAAGCCATTGTTTTGTAATAAATAATCGTTAATACGTTCAATCGCTGATAGGTTGATGTTGATGACCAAATCCCACGCTTCAGGCTTCATATTGGCAAGGGTTTTATCGCGTGTAATGCCTGCATTATGCACAATAATATCCAAACCACCATGTGCTTGTGCCGCTTGTGCAATTTGTTCGCCTGCATTGTCTGCGGTAATGTCTAGGGCAAGCACTGCACCGTTGATTTGATTGGCAACACGTTCTAAATCGGCTTGTTGTTGTGGCACGTCTAGGCAAATGACTTTTGCACCATCACGAGCTAAAACATGAGCAATCGCTTCGCCAATGCCACGACTTGCCCCTGTAACCACAGCCGTTTTACCTGCCAAAGGTTTTGCCCAATCTACGCTTAATGTTTCTGCGGCTTGGACTTTAATCACTTGCCCTGACACATAAGCCGAACGTGGCGAAATTAAGAAACGCAATGAACTTTCAAGATTTTGTGTTGCATTGCCATCAACGTATAATAATTGAGCGGAAATGCCTTTTTTAAATTCTTTAGCAACCGATTTTACAAAGCCTTCTAAGGCACGTTGGGCGATGGCGTGCTTCACGCTTGGAGCAGTGTCAGGATTTAAACCAACCACAATCACACGCCCAGATTGAGCCAATTGGCGAGCAATCGGATTGAAAAAGGCATACAGCTGTTGTAAATCGTCCGATTGGGCAATGCCAGATGCGTCAAAAATGACCGCTTTAAATTTCGTATTTTTTTGTTCGGTGCTAAAGGTTGATGTGTTTAAACCGATTTGAGCCGTGAGTTGTTGTAAAGCGTGATCATCAGCCATAACAAAACTATTGGCATGAATACGATTTAAAATGCGTGCAATT
>JAUNHS010000023.1:0-2959 GCA_030523805.1 Acinetobacter sp. | reverse complement strand
ATCATCAGCCATAACAAAACTATTGGCATGAATACGATTTAAAATGCGTGCAATTTCACTGCTAAATAAAGCATTTTGACTTGCACCCAGCAAAACAGCACCACTGACGACTGGCGTAGGTGCTTGAAAACGCTCTAAAAAGGTAGGATTGGGCAAGCCGAGATTTTTAACAACAAATTTTCCTAAGGTTGATTTTGTAAATAATTGATATTGGTCAGTCATGAGCTGCTCCCATTAAAATTGCTTTAGATGAATGTCATCATACTGAAGTTTGCTGTGATATAACTTGACCTAATCTAAAAGCTGTATGTCATTTAGGTCAATACGATAGCATAGATTTTATGATAAAGTTTTTTCAACAATATGGCGAGAGTGTAGCGATGACCAAGTCTAATCCGCAACAACCTGTAACGATTGATGATGTGATTGAGCATAGAAAAAGCAAATCTGATCCGATGCTTTCACACGTTCACGGTAGAGAAAAGACGAAAGCGACACGCAAAACTCGCTCTAAAAAATCAACAGTTGTGCCTGAAGATAGCACAGCACCAATCAGCACTGAAAAGGAACAAACTCACATGACAACACAAGTACGCCGTGTGGCGATTATTGGCGGCAACCGTATTCCATTTGCACGTTCAAATACAGTTTATGCCAAAGCAAGCAATGCTCAAATGTTTACTGCTGCACTCAATGGCTTGGTGGAACGTTACCAATTACAAGGCAAGCGTGTAGGCGAAGTGGTGGCAGGTGCAGTACTCAAGCATAGCCGTGATTTTAATATGACCAGAGAATGCGTACTAGACACGCAACTTGACCCACAAACACCTGCGTATGACTTGCAACAAGCCTGTGGCACAGGGCTACAAGCCATTATGCAAGTGGCAAATAAAATTGCTTTAGGGCAGATTGATGTTGGTATCGCAGGTGGGGTGGATACCACTTCGGACGCACCTTTAGCGGTGGGCGATGGCTTGCGTAAAGCCTTACTTGAATTAAACACGGCAAAAACCATGCCTGCACGTTTAAAAGCCTTAACTAAAATTAACGTGAAAGATTTATTAGACGCACCAAGAAATGGCGAACCACGCACAGGCTTATCTATGGGCGAACACCAAGCCATTACTGCGTTGGAATGGGGCATTAGCCGTCAATCACAAGATGAACTTACCGTAGCCAGCCATCAAAACTTGGCTCGTGCTTATGATGAAGGCTTTTTTGATGATTTAATCACACCATTTTTAGGTGTAGCCAAAGACCAAACGTTACGCCCTGACACATCATTGGAAAAATTAGCCAAATTAAAACCAGTGTTCGGACGTGGCGATACAGGCACCATGACTGCAGGCAATTCAACTACTTTGACCGACGGTGCTTCATGTGTGTTACTCGCTTCAGAAGAATGGGCAAAACAAAACGGTCATGACGTATTGGCATATTTAACCTTTACCGAAACGGCAGCAGTAGATTTTATTGGTAAAAATGGTATTAAAGAAGGCTTATTAATGGCACCTGCTTATGCTGTACCAAGAATGCTACAACGTGCTGGTTTAACTTTGCAAGACTTTGATTTTTATGAAATTCATGAAGCCTTTGCATCGCAAGTATTATCTACCTTAAAAGCGTGGAATGATGAAACCTTCTGCAAACAACGCTTAGGTTTAGACGCAGCATTGGGCGAAATTGACCGTAGCAAACTCAATGTCAATGGTTCATCATTAGCGGCAGGACACCCATTTGCAGCCACAGGTGGACGTATTGTGGCGACTGCAGCAAAATTATTGCACCAAAAAGGCAGTGGTCGTGCATTGATTTCTATCTGTGCGGCAGGTGGGCAAGGCGTAGTGGCGATTTTGGAAAAATAAGCAATAGCCTTAAATCACGGATTAATCCGTTCTCCAGCGGACAAAACGAGCAGGATTACCAACCATCACTGCTCGTTTTTCTACATTTTTAGTTACCATACTATCCATACCAATAATGGCTTCATCGCCAATATGTACGCCATCTCGTACGCCTACATGGCTACCAAGCCAAACATCACGCCCAATTTCTATGCCTTGTGATGTATTGTTTTGCTGATAAATCGGTTTATGGCGTGCCATGCCATGATTAAACGCATATAAATGACTATATGCACCGATGCGTACTTGGTCGTGTAAGGTAATGCCTGCACGTCCACCATCTAAAATACAATGATGATTAATGGCGACTTCATTGCCAATATTTAAAGGGCCGTGTAAAAAGCAATCTGCGGCAATAAAAGTATGATCGCCAATATAAATATCTCGTCCACGCTCGGCAAAAATATGGGCTAGGGGTGAAATAAAGCAATTTTTACCGATATGCACCGTTTCTATTTGTTGTAAATAGTCTTGGTATTCCTGTTGCCACGCTTCTGCCCAAAGTTTGTGTTTATCTTTGAGTGAAAAATATAGCCATGGCATATAATTTAGGCGATGTTTATGCTGCTCACGGTAGAAAAGTAGGCGGTCGTTCGTGGTCATAATGACTTCATTCAGCTTTTTGTTCTAATGTTTTGACCAATTTATTTAATAGCTCCACTTCCTGTTGTAGTCGGTTGATGATTTCATCTTTATGTTGGAGCGTTAGAGTGAGTTTTTCTATTTCGTAAGATAAATCAGCGGCATTATTGTAAATAATTGCCCCATGATTTTTGCCATCTGTGTTGGTGCAATTTTCATTAATCATGAAAAAGATTTCTTTGTCATTGTTCAATAAATCAATGACATCAATTTGAAAAATATTAGCAATTTGTTGAATGCGTTCTAAACTTGGATTAGTTTCTCCACGTTCTATTTTTGAATAGGCATTGGTAGAAATATCTAATTGTTCGGCAACTTTTTCTTGACTTAACTTTTTTTGTGTTCGGATTGAACGAATTTTGTCATGAACTTTCATTTTTAAACTCCTAGTTTAGTTTTTAAATTATAAGTTG
>JAUNHS010000022.1:10135-18676 GCA_030523805.1 Acinetobacter sp. | reverse complement strand
TATCAGCAGATATTTTCTAAACACAATAAAGTGATTTCGCTTTGTGAAGAAATGACAAAAGTGGTTTCTCAAGATTTGCGTTTGCCAGCAGATAAGTTTACGGTGATTTATAATCCTTTGAATTTAAAGGAAATAGAGGAAAGAAGTCAAAGCATAAAAGATTTATCGCAAGAGAAATTTTTGCTTTGTGTAACTCGTCTTGTCGGAGGCAAAGGCTTAATTGAGTTACTTGAAATTTATGCCAAATTGAAACAACAAGGTATCACGCAAAAATTGTGTCTTATTGGTGATGGCGAATTAAAAGACGATTTACAGCAAAAAATTGCTGAGTTAAATTTAACCCAAGACGTATTATTGTTGGGCGAAATGAATAATCCGTACCCTTATTTTAAAGCGGCGGATTTATTTCTATTTTGTTCCGAAAGCGAAGGATTGCCAACCGTATTACTTGAATCAATGGCTTGCGGGACGCCTATCGTTGCCATGGATTGTCTGACTGGCCCGAAAGATATTCTAGGGGCAAACAGTGAATATGGGAAATTGATTCCCTTACATGACAAAGAAAAATTTGTGAATGCGGTATTGGAATTATTAGAAAATCCTGAAATCTATCAATATTATGTAGAAAAAAGCCATCAACGTATTCAAGATTTTTCTGTAGAAAAAATTAGGGTAGAGGTTGAGAAATTGTTTCAGGAGATGGATTTAAAAGTAAGATAGATGTTGATGAAGAAATCAAAAATGCTGATTTTTTTATGTATCAACGTGATAAACAAGCGAGCAATCAAGCGTTTTGGAAAAAATTTAATGCTGGTTATTTTGATTGGCATCAACATCATTATGTGAATGTTTTAAATAGTTTTATTGTGGCAAAAAAAGGTAATCCACTTATTCATGTTTGCACGGATTTAATACTGAATTTTTGGCAAACACAAAATACTATTCCACATTATTTTTTCTTTCAGATTTTGTTTGATATTTTGGTCAAAAAACATTATCCACAGTTAAATTGTATTATTATTGATGATACCTTACCCCATATGTTACAGGTAAAACTGAATGAGCCGTTTGATCCAAATGAATACGCTACCATTTTATCCAAAACCAATGTACATAAGATGACGTATCTGCAAAAATGGGAAAAAGGAAGTTTCGCTGAATACATCGCCAATGACAATTCACACGCCTAACGCTTTTTTATCATTACAAATCATGCTAAAATACGCCATTTACACATTAAAATAGCGAGTAAGATTATGGGCTTTAATTGCGGTATCGTAGGTTTGCCAAATGTCGGAAAATCTACACTTTTCAATGCCTTAACCAAAGCAGCGATTGCAGCAGAAAATTTCCCTTTTTGTACCATTGAACCAAACACAGGTATCGTGCCTGTACCTGATGCACGATTAGACAAATTGGCAGAAATCGTCAAACCACAACGCATTTTACCCACCACGATGGAATTTGTGGATATTGCAGGATTGGTAGCAGGGGCATCAAAAGGCGAAGGTTTAGGCAACCAATTTTTGGCGAATATCCGTGAAACCGATGCTATTGCCCACGTTGTACGCTGTTTTGAAGATGAAAATGTCATTCATGTAAACGGTAAAATTGACCCTTTAGATGATATTGCAACTATTAATACTGAATTGGCATTGGCAGATTTAGAAACCGTGTCTAAAGCCATTACTCGCCTGACCAAAGTTGCGAAAAGTGGCGATAAAGAAGCCGTAGCGACCAAAAGTGTTTTAGAAAAATTACAGCCTTTACTTGATGAAGGTCGTCCTGCTCGTGCGGCGGATTTGTCTGATGATGAGCGTAAATTATTGCGTGGTTTTGGTTTATTGACCTTAAAGCCGACCATGTATATTGCCAATGTCGCAGAAGATGGCTTTGATAATAATCCACATTTGGAAGCGGTGAAAAATTTAGCAGCAGCCGAAAATGCCGTGGTTGTGCCATTATGCAATCAAATTGAAGCTGAAATTTCATTGCTTGCTGATGATGAACGTGCTGAATTTTTAGAAGCGATGGGCATGGAAGAACCAGGGTTAAATCGTGTAATTCGTGCAGGTTATGCTTTACTTGGCTTGCAAACCTATTTTACAGCAGGTGTGCAGGAAGTGCGTGCGTGGACGGTCAAAGTCGGAGCAACTGCACCACAAGCGGCAGGTGTTATTCATACCGATTTTGAAAAAGGCTTTATCCGTGCTGAAGTGGTCGCTTATGATGATTTTATTCAGTACAATGGCGAAAATGGTGCGAAAGAAGCAGGCAAGTGGCGTTTGGAAGGTAAAACTTATGTCGTGCAAGATGGCGATGTGATGCACTTCCGTTTTAATGTTTAATCCGTTGCTTGATTTGAAAAATGGTAGGGTTCGCTCTACCATTTTTTATGGCGAGTAGGAGTGGTAGGGGCAGATAATATCTGCTCTATTTTCAATTAAACATATTAGACTTTAGTATTAATTTACATAAAATGTTTTAAATTGTGAAGTAGAATGATGAATAAATAAATTTTAATAAATCATTGTTTTTAAATATAAATAATTTAATCATTTTTTTTTTTGAACTTATGGTTGGTAATTATGAATTTAATGTAATTAATTGTTAAAATTGCACTTGCTTTTGTTGTTTTTGTCCTTTATATTTGCCTACGGTTGTGTGTATTGTTAGCATTTAGTGAAAATACACATTGTTTTATAGTCCAATTTTACAGTTTTTTGAATACCGAAATAGTTGTGAATATGGGTGTGTATAGTGTTTGTGTTCGTGCATACGCATATAGCACAAGTTAAGGATTACTTGGTTATGAAGCTAAATCCCCTTTATAAAATGACGTTGTTGGCAGTTGCCACAGGTCTTAGTCTCCCAGCCCAAGCTGCATGGTTAGATTTAAACTTGCGTAATGGTATGGAAATGGCAATTAGCGGTACAGTATCGCCATCTTTTACCAAAACGAGAAGTGTGTTCCAGTATAAATATGGTGATAATACGATTTATCCAGCTGGTACATCAGTTGAGCAAATTTTGTTAAATCAAAACCGCCGTGATGCCGATGAACGTATGCGTTTAAGTGGTGTAGGTACATCAAGCATTGGTTTTTCTTTAAATCAACGTTTGACTAAAAACTGGACAGCATACGCCTATAGCGTATTGTACGGTGCGCATGCTTCTGATTGGAATTATGAAGAATATTGGTACCCAGCAAACTTCTATGCCAACTATGGTATTACTTTAACGCACGATAAGCATGGTGCGATTGGTTTATCTACAGGGAACTTACTCAAAGAATATATTGGCGATACAGGTACGTTTGACTTGTCTGCTGCTGAAGGTAGTGCCATTAATGTCAGCTATACCAGCATTCCAGACTTGAAAGTAAAAGCCTACTGGGCATTCCCTAGAGCGACTGATGTACGTTCTGCAGCGGATACAGGTATTCATGGTGGTTATGGTGTAGCGGTAAGCTATTTACACCATTTCATGTCGCCACGTCATAATTTAGGTGGTGAAATTGCATTTGCAAATACTGATCGTCATGATGGTATTAACTCGGCAAACCAAAATACTTTAGCAAAAGATAGACAGTCTTATACAGCAGCTTTGGCGTATCAACACGATAAAGTGAAATTGACCTTAGAAGCAGGCAAATCAGCTGAAGAATTGGGTCGTGCTGCCACAGCGAAATTGGATAAAGTAGATGCACGTTCTTATGGTGCTCGTGTAGATTATGAATTTACCCCTGAGCTTTCAGTCTATGCGGCTTATGGTAATGTGAACTATGAAAAAGAAGGTGCAACCAGCTTTGCCGATTTGGGTTCTGTAAGTGAATACTATGTTTTTAAAAATGTAAAAGCAGATGTATATAAAGCAGGTATCAGCTATCAATTATTCCGTAATATCAGTTTACGTGGCGATTTAAGTCATCAAGTTGTGAAAAACTATGTAGATGAAGGTTATTTCAGCCGTACTGAATATAGCACAGCAACGATTGGTACAAGTTTCTCATTCTAATGAGATAGGTTTAATATTTTCAATTTATATTTAATGTCAATGCTTGAGAGCAAGATTGACTTTGTAAATCACAGGATTTTTTATGAAACGTACAGCTCTTTATTTAAGTTTAGCAACGATTGCCGCAACAACTTTTATCAGTACATCTGCTCATGCAGTGTATAACTTGTATAAAAAAGATGGTTTATCTTTAGATGTAAATGGTGAAGTAAACGTATATGCGACTAGCCGTGATACAACGTATAACTTTGACTATCCATCTTGGGCTTATACTGCGAGCAATGGTGCTTGGGTTGCAAATGGTGCTCACGAAGAGTGGAGAGACCGTCAAACACGTTTAGGTTATGACAATGGTTCATCTTGGTTAGAGTTCCGTGGTTCACAGCGTTTAGACAATGGCTACCGTGTAACAGGTACAGTGGGCTTTGGTTATTGGGACGGCTCAATGTATTCAAGCAATGCAAGTTTGGCTGTAGATAAGCAAGGTTTAGGTTCGCTTTCTTTTGGTCGCCAATATTTGCATACAGGCTATGTAACACGCACAGGTACATATACACCACTTGATACCTTTGCAGCATCTAGCGTGCGTTTAGACTACACAGGTATTCCAAATTTCCAAGCAAGTGCTTACTACATTTTCCCATCAATTGACGATGTACGTAGAACAAGTAACTCAGCGACTGTAGAAGGTGCTGGTGTGTCTGCAAGTTATTTAATTCCATTTGCTGACAATCACAGCGTTCGTTTGGCTGCTGGCTATAGCGATAGTAAACGTAATCCTGCGACGACTGGTGTAGAGCGTGTATCTACAGACAGTAAAGGCGGTGCGTTATCTGTAGAATATCGTGTTGCAGGTTTAACTGTAGCAGCTGATGTGGGTCAAGATGAAGAAGAATTTGACGGCAACTATATCCGTAGTGCAGAAAGCAATTACTATGGTGCAAAAATCGGCTATGACTTCACACCACGCATTAACTTAACTGCTGGCTATGGCGTGAAAAATACTGAAAAAACAACACAAGATGGCGTAACTTTAACTGCTGCACAAACGACAACTGCAGCAGCAGTACGTGGTTATGAAACAGTATTGTTTGATGAAATCAAGCAAAAGCGTGCTTATGTAACTGCAAGCTACTATTTGCGTGAAAACTTCCGTTTATTCGCTCGTGCTGACCAATACAAAAACACTTATATTTTAGGCAACACTGATTTCTCTCGCTTGAAAGACACTGAAATCCGTGGTGGTGTTTCATTCATGTTCTAAAATGCTTAATGCAGAATATGTTTGAGTAAGAGTTGAATGTTTGAGATAAAGCATATTCTTTATCTCAAATAATGGAGTATTGAATGAAACTTAATAAATTAGCTGTACTTGTTGCAAGTTTATCAGGCTTGATGGCTGTTTCTACTGCACACGCAGAGAGCGATACAAGTAAAAAAGCAGAAGAAGTTACCTATTATCCATATACTGCCACAGTTGCAGAACGCCCTGAAGATCGCTTTTTAACAGGCGAATATGGTCGTCCAAATTTGGTAACTATGAGTGGTACTTTACGTATTGACGATGGTGCAGTGCGTGGTGCTTTACGTCCAGACGATGGTAAAGATCACTATTTCCGTGAAGTTGTGGAAGATAAATACCGTTGGTTGGAAGATGTAGATCCAATTAGCCCTGAATATCGTAAAGAAAAAGATGCCGACCGTGAGCGTAACCTTGCGGGTTCACGTATGGAAGGCGACCGTTTAGAAAAAGCGATGGTGGGTAGCCCAGCTGCAGGTACACGCACAGCAGATGGCTTGCGTGCTTCAGATCGAGAGCGTAGCCGTGGCTTGGATGCTTTGAAAAAAGTAGAAAAAAATCCTGTACCAAGTGAAGTGCAAAAGTGGACAGAAGAGCAAAACAAAGTAACGGATAGTTATTTTGCCCAAGTGCCATATTTTGATCAAATTGGTGAAAATATTAAAGGATTAATGACTTTTGAGCATACAATCCGTAAAGTAAACAAGGATAAAGTTGGCGAAATCCACTTTTTCCGCGGCACTGATGGTCATTCTCGCATTCACTATACCGATTTAGATGGTATTGTACATGAGTGGGTAAACGAAAAGAATTTATCTGCTGATGGTCAAACCATGATTGATATGGGGGATATTTGGGTAAGTAAAGAAGGTAGCTACTTTGTTTATTACACACGTACAGGCTATTCAGATACGGATAAACGCTATTTACACGTTGTAAAAACAACCACAGGTGAAGAAGTCGCAAAAATTGCACCAATGCATTATGGTTCTACTTATAATGATATTGAATGGATTGATGACCATAGCTTCTTCTACTTGCGTGATCGTAATGGCTGGACTGATGTACATCTTCATGATGTGCGTAAAAAGCAAGGTGCGATTGACCCCGCAGTGATGGTCGGTGCAAACTATGTAGATGCTTCAGGTAGTGGTGCTGCTTTATCTGGTTTATCTATTGTTCACGATCGTTACTTAGTGATTAGTGCGTGGCAGAAGCAATATACGTTCTATATCTATGATATGCAAACGAAAAAAGTTACGCGTTTCCATACTCAAGAGCAAGCGAAAAAATTTGCTAGACAAGATGGTTCAGGTAGTGTTGGTGATTTAACAGAATATATTGATATGGATAAAGATACAGGCGATGTATGGTTTATTTCATATGAAGATTATTCTGGTGCGATTTATAAATCAAACTTGAAAGATCCAAGCAAACGTGAGTTGGTTGTTCCTGTAAATAAATACTATCAACACATGGAAGAAGCGGTACGCTACCCACAAGGTCAAGGCTATTTCTTAATCCATTATCGTAAAGATAATGGTCATCGTGTGATTTTGACTGATAGCAAAGGTAAATTGATCAAAGACCTAACACCTGAACAAGGCCCAGGTTATATTGATGATATTTATGCTTATGTGCCAGGTAAAACAGATGATGCAAACAAATCTGCTGATGCTGTTGTAGAAAAAGAAGATGAAGGCTATGTGAGCTTCCGTTATTCTTCTGTTGTACAGCCACGTACATGGTATCACTACAGCCCAGAAAAAGGCGAATTTACCGATAAATACCGTCGTGATATGTATCCATTTGATGAGTCTCAGTTTGAAACCAAACAAGCATGGGCGACAAGTAAAGATGGTACACAAATTCCGATGAGCATTAGCCATAAAAAAGGCATTGTGTTGAATGGTAAAAACCCAACTGTTGTTTATGGTTATGGTGGTTTTGGTATCGCTCAAAATAACCAATTCCGTCCAGAGCAAGCAGCATGGATGGAGAATGGTGGTGTATGGGTGAATGTAACCTTGCGTGGTGGCTCTGATTATGGCGAAGCATGGCACCGTGATGGTAAGCACGACAAAAAAATGAACGTGTTTAATGACTTTGCTGCTGCTGCTGACTATATGGCTGCCAATGGCTATGCGACGAGTGATTATATTGCCAGCTCAGGTGCATCAAATGGTGGTTTATTGGTTGCTGCAACATCAGTATTATTCCCAGATAAATTCCGTGTTGCTATTCCAGAAAAAGGTGTATTAGATATGTACCGTCAAGCGGATAACTATCACACTGACTACTGGGTGCATGAATACGGTACACCATTTGATAGTAAAGAATACTATGAAATTTTGAAATCGTATTCACCATATCACAATGTAAAAGATGGCGTGTGCTATCCATCTACATTGGTAATGACGGCAAGATATGATGACCGTGTAACACCATCGCATTCATACAAATATGCTGCGGCATTACAAAATGCGAAGCAAAGTTGTGAAACACCACGTCCAATGTTGCTAGATGTACACCAAACAGAAGCACACTGGCCAAACACTTATGCCGACCGTATGCGTAATTACCAACGTGTGATTGCATTCCGTTTGAGCGAAATGGGTGTAGGTGGTGTGCCTGTGGTTACATCTCGTCCGACTGCAGATCAGTTGAAAACTGAAAAGCAAAAGAAAGATGAAGCTGAAGCACTTGCTAAAAAGCAAGAAGCTATCCAGAAGCGTGCTGAAGAGCGTAAACAAGGTATTTTTAAATAATACCAGCGTTCATTGAGCAATAAAAAATCTGCACCTTAGGGTGCAGATTTTTTTGTGGGTTTATTTTGTTGCTACGAATTAAAATAACGCTTCTAAACGCAACAACGTGCCGATATGATGATTGCGATTTAAACGCTCATTGTTTAAATAATTCACTTCCGTTTGCACAAAAAACCATTCACGCCCCACAGGTTGTCGCCATGTGAGAAAAGGCCCCCAGCTGTTTAAATCCCACTCTTTGGCATCGCCTTGGTTAAAATGCCCACTACTTTGCACGCCATAGCTTAACCGTTTATGATTTTGCCATAAGTGCTGGCGATATAATGAACTGTTCCATAGTAAATCATCAAGAAAATCATCACGATAATGCACACTGGCTTGAAGGGCAGTACTACTCTCGGCTTGGTCTTGATGATGAATTTGCCAAAAGCTATGCAATTCATTTTTATGTTTGGT
>JAUNHS010000022.1:0-10035 GCA_030523805.1 Acinetobacter sp. | reverse complement strand
CTTGGTCTTGATGATGAATTTGCCAAAAGCTATGCAATTCATTTTTATGTTTGGTGCTGTAGCGATACATTTGCTCGCTAGACAAGGTAAAATCATGCCCCAAATTCCAATCTTTATTGGCTTTTAAGCGAAAAAAGATATTATCATAAGAACGCAAACCTACGTCCACATCCAAATCAAAGGGTAGGCGATTGTTCCATTCCGACCAACGCAAAGCAAGTGACGAGTTTTCTTTACGCTCACGTTCACGGTCTAGTTTTTTCGCATTGTCATTGGCACGGTATGGTGTGGTTACGGCTTGTTGTTGTGGTTCATCGTCTAAGCGTTCATCACCAAATACGACACTGAGCTTCTTTTCTAAAGTGGGCAAACGGATTTTACCACGCACACGGGGGTGAAATTCCACACCATTATATTCATTCCAAGTGGTATCTAAAATAATACGGATATTGGCATTGGCAGGGCGATTGGGATCAACTTCGCCAAACCAATCGTCTATTTGATGTGATGTTTTTTGTAGCCATTGGCGTGTTTGTTGATGCTTACGGTCTATCCATAAACGATGTTTATTTTGCTGTAAGGTCGGGTCGTGGGCTGTATTTGCAGTGCTTTGAGCATAACTTGGCGATGTGATTGCAGTAAGTAATAGGCTAGTAAGCGTAAGGCGGATCAAGCGTTGAGTATTCAGCATAAAATACATACGATGAACATGATGGCGTTCATCATTCCTTTGTTGTTGCACATAATGATTAATATAGGCTGTGCCAGTGAAAAAGGCAAGTTTTAGGCAATAAAAATCCCACGTTTTTTATTTAGGAAAAACATGGGATTAAAATGTGTAGGGGTTTATCACATAAACCTTTGATTTCATATCCGAAAATTCAGACTGGGCGTATATAATACGTCCCGCATTAAATTGTAGGGGTTTATCACATAAACCCTTGATTGAATATCCGAAAATCCAGATATTGGGCGTATGTGATACGCCCCTACATCACCAATATTTAAAATGACGATTTTAAATAATCCTTTAATGCTTTTGCTTGAGCTTCTGCATTACCTGTATAGCTTGCAGGTGTCATTTCAGCAAGGCGTTCACGGTCAGCTGCAGGCACAGTTGTCAATTCATCGCCATTGACAAAATTTACCATCATTTCACGGGTCATGGCTTGACCACGTGTTAAGGCTTTTAATTTTTCATACGGTTTTTCTACGTTGTAACGACGCATGACCGTTTGAATTGGTTCAGCCAAAACTTCTTGAGCATGGTCTAAATCTTCTGCCAAACGGTCAGCATTCAATTCTAACTTGCCAATACCTTTTAAGCAGGCTTCAAAAGCGATTAAACTTTGAGCAAAACCAACGCCCATATTACGCAATACGGTACTGTCGGTTAAATCACGTTGCCAACGAGAAATTGGTAATTTTTCGCCCAAGTGAGCCAAAACGGCATTGGCAATACCTAAATTTCCTTCCGAGTTTTCAAAATCAATCGGATTGACTTTGTGCGGCATAGTTGATGAACCCACTTCGCCTTCTTTTAATTTTTGCTTGAAATAACCGAGCGAGATATAGCCCCACACATCACGGTTGAAGTCAATTAAAATGGTGTTGAAACGACGTAAAGCATCAAATAATTCTGCCATGTAGTCGTGTGGTTCAATTTGCGTGGTGTAAGGGTTAAAAGTTAAACCTAAACTTTCCACAAAACCTTGTGAATGCTTTGCCCAATCAATGCTTGGATAAGCCGATAAATGAGCATTGTAGTTACCCACTGCACCGTTGATTTTGCCTAATAATTCTACATTTTTAAATTGCTTGATTTGACGAGCCAAACGGTACGCCACATTCGCCATTTCTTTGCCCAATGTAGTCGGGCTTGCAGTTTGACCGTGCGTGCGAGAGAGCATTGGCTGTGCAGCGTGCTGTTCGGCTAATTGAGCAATGGCGTTTAAAATTTGTTCCATATTGGCAATTAACACATCACGGCCTGATTTGAGCATCAATGCGTGCGATAAATTGTTAATATCTTCCGATGTACACGCAAAATGGATAAATTCGCCTGCATTTTTTAATTCATCAATGTCGGCAATTTGCTCTTTTAAGAAATATTCTACCGCTTTCACATCGTGGTTAGTGGTGCGTTCAATTTCTTTAATGCGTTGTGCATTTTGTTCGCTAAAATTGGCGATAATGGCATCTAATTTGGCATTGGTTTCCGCAGAAAAAGGTGCTAATTCACTGATTTCTGGGTGATTGGCAAGGGCTTGTAACCAACGGATTTCTACCGTTACACGAGCATGAATTAAGCCAAACTCAGATAAAAATGGACGTAAGGCATCGCATTTGCTGGCATAGCGACCATCTAAAGGGGAAAGGGCAGTTAAAGCAGATAACATAATCAATCCTTAGAGTGAGTGAAAGGAGAAGTTTGCGATGCGTGCTGATAATGCAATCGCACTAAATCTCGCAAATCGGTTAATAATTTGGTTTTGCCGAAAATAAAATTCCACGAACTACCGCCTAATTGTCGCCATAAATGAGCGGCTTGTAAACCTGTCATTAAGGCAGCACGAATACGGTTGGCGTGTTGCACATCTTTTAAAATATCGGCTTTGCCTTTAATCAGAATACGGGGCTGTAGCGTGCTTGCCGTTTCGCTGTAGCATTGGGCAATGGCGGCAATAATGCTCGGATGCAGATAATCATAATTAAAAAAGGATAATTGCTTGAGTACTTGCTGTTGCATGGTACGAATGCGTTGCACAAAATCTGCATTTTTATAGACTTTTTTTTCTAATTGCAATAAGGCAACAGCATAAGTGGTAATCAATTTATTAGGATTGACTTGTGGCAAACGAGATTTTGGACTGGTGCTAAAGGGCAAAGTTAAACTATTTTCAAGGCTCTGCAAGCCCAATGTTAAATGCGACAATTGCTGAAAATAGAGCAGGGGATTTTTATTTTGAATATCTTGCGGTTGAATATTTAAACAGGCTTGCAAATTGCTGATGAAATAAGGCGGACGCTGCCCATCGCCTTGTGTCATGGATTCTCCATACGCCAATAAATGTGCCAACTGAGCCGCTTGATATACAGCGGCTAAGGCTAAGGTGCGTTGCTGGCGTTCACTTAATGGTGGTAACTGATGAAATGGAGAATGCGACATGATGAAATCCACTGTTTAAGCACGCAAATAGGCAGGTAAAGGAGCATTGGTCTGTTGAATTACGCCACCACCTAAACAATTTTGCCCATCATAAAATACGCACGATTGCCCTGCGGTTGCGGCACGTTGAGCTTCATCAAATACCACACGCACACCACCATTCGCTAGAGCAAAAAGGGTGCAATGTTGGTCAGGTTGGCGATAACGAGTTTTGGCTGTGCAACGTAAACCTTGCTCTGGAATGGCTTGTTTACCTGCGACCCAATCCACCGTTTGCGTGCTTAATTCAGTACTCAACATGAGTGGATTTTCATGCCCTTGACCGACTACTAAACGATTGTTTTCTAAATCTTTATGCAATACAAACCACGCTCCTTCTTGAGCGTCTTTCATACCACCAATGCCGATACCACCACGTTGCCCAAGTGTGTAATACATCAAGCCGTGATGTTCGCCAATCACTTGACCATTTTCAAGCACAATTTCGCCTTGCTGTGCAGGTAAATATTGCTTTAAAAAGTCATTAAAACGACGTTCGCCAATAAAGCAAATGCCTGTAGAATCTTTCTTTTTCGCTGTGGCAAGGTTCAATTTTTCAGCGATTTTACGCACGTCAGGCTTTTCCAATTCACCCACAGGGAATAAGGTTTTATTAATTTCACGTCCATGCACAGCGTGTAAAAAATAGCTTTGGTCTTTATTGCCATCTAAACCACGCAAAAGGGGAGCATAGGCTTCGCCTTGTGAATTGTATAGCGTTTTCCCACGTCGTGCATAATGCCCAGTGGCGATAAAATCTGCCCCTAAAGTCATGGCGTGATCCAAAAAGGCACGGAATTTGATTTCTTTATTACACAAAATATCAGGGTTTGGCGTGCGACCAGCAGAATATTCTGCGAGAAAATATTCAAATACTCTGTCCCAATATTCCATGGCAAAATTCGCTGTGTGCAATGGAATGCCAATGCGATCGGCAACGGCTTGAGCATCAGCCAAATCAGCCAATGCTGTGCAATATTCTGTGCCGTCATCTTCTTCCCAATTTTTCATGAATAAGCCTTCCACTTGGTAGCCTTGCTCCAAAAGCAATGCAGCCGACACCGAAGAATCCACGCCCCCTGACATTCCGACAATGACTTTCGGTTTGTGTGTGGTTGTCGTGTGGGATAATGGTGTATGTGTGGTCATAAGATTACTCATATTTATGGTGTAAAAAGATAAGAATGCAGTATAACAAAAAAACGTGTTGCGTGCGATATGTGATTAGCTTTCCATCAGCAACGGTTTGGGTGTTAAAAATTGTTCATTTAACAGTGCCAAAGGAAAACGCTGACCTGCCAAATAATCTTGAATGGCTTGAATAACTAACGGACTGCGTGCTTGCCCTGACTGTTGCAATTCATCTAAAGTTAGCCAATGTGTCGCAATAATATCAGGGTCTAGGGCTTGCTGTGTATCGTGCAAAGCCTGTGCGATAAAACACACACGATAATACGTCCGCTCTGGAAATGCAGGTGGCGTGTAGCTGTAAAGCCCTAAAATATCACGGATTTCTACTTGCCAAGCCGTTTCTTCCAGCGTTTCACGGATTGCGGCTTCAATCAAGGTTTCGCCCATTTCCACATGACCTGCAGGCTGATTGAATACAGGAAATGTAGCATCTCGGCTATGCTCTTCTACCAATAAAAAACGTCCATCACGTTCAACAACGGTGGCAACGGTAAGATGTGCAGACCATGTCATCGGCTTACTCCTTGATTGTATTGAATATTGTTTAAGCCATCGTGTGCGTTATTGGCATTTGCGATACACTACACGATGATTTTACACGATCTCAAATAGATTAAAACTTAATGATGATGTCCATGTTCATCATCATGCTTGTGGCTATGAAATTCTTCGTTATGACGATAACGCAAATAGGTATCAAACTGCTCGCAATATTCATCATAATTATCTTCAAGCATCATTTGAAATTGTTGCAATAAATAATTCATCACTTGTGGTTTAGCATCTTGCATTTCTTGGGCATTGGCAAAATTATTGGCAGCAACCCAAGTATTAAAACGAGCTGTGGCAAATAGCATAGATGCACTGACTTGTCCACGCACATCGGCAGGGTTAAAATCCACAGGCGGTGGGCTTAAATTTTGGTGTGCTGTGATTGGACGGCAAAAGTCATTGGCTTGTTTAATAAACTGGTCAGCACGCTCAAAAAATACAGCATTTTGTGCTTCTTGTTCGGTAATATCGGTGGCGTGAATTTTTTCAGACATAATTAAATTCTATCAAAAAAGACAATAAGCCATTATACACCACTTTGTTCATTTCGCTAAATGTAAAACGTCCATGGATTAAACATGGCTGACGGATTAATAAAGCTCATCAATATGGGGTGGAAAGATAAAATATTGCTTATTTTGCCCATAAGCACATTCTTGCATAGAGAGCTGTGTGCCATCTGCGTGTAAGCATTTGCCATTGAGCAAGCTGCGAATATGATAGCCTTCAATTTTCCATTGCTGGTTGCTTTTGCCTGTGCAACGGTAGGCGATGACTTTTGCACCATTCTGTGTTTGTTCTTGAGCAACGTCTAAACATTGGTTGCCATTTTTGATTTGTTGCCCTTGCAGATAAAACTGTTGATTTTTTAAACCATGGCATTCATGTAAAATCACGCTTTTTTGATCTTTCCCACTCACATCTACACACTTATTTCTATGAAAAATGGGCGATGATTCATTACTTTGAGCGTGTGCGATATTTGCATTCAATGCTGTTGCGATGGTCAATGCAATTGTCCCAATCATCAAAAATCGGTGTAATACAGGTGTGTTCGGCATCATTCATGTTCCTATAATGTATTTTGTCCTATCAATATAGCAATAAATCATGGATAAAGCATAGAGTATATTTTAATAAATGTTAAAAATAGCAATAATACGCACGTTGTTACAAAATACGCTATAATTTATAGTAACAACACAAAAGAGCATGGCTCAAGTTTTGTTACAATCAATTTCTAATCATGACTTAGGAAACAATAATATGCGTTTTTCAATTGTACCTTTAATGTTGGCTTTAACAGCAACGACGATGGTCAGTGTACCAGCAATGGCACATGAAGTGGCAGGACAGCAACAATACAATGTGGTGTCATTACAAGCGAGTGCCAGCCGTCAAATTTCTAATGATCAAATGCAGGCGACGTTGTCTATAGAAAAAACTCATAAGCAACCGAGCGAATTGGCAAACCAAATTAATCAGTTGATGAATTTTGCCATGACGACTGCTAAAAAATATCCAACAGTGAAAATCAAAACAGGTTCGCAGCACACATCACCGATTTATGATGATAATCATCGTAAAATTAAAGAGTGGCGTAGCCAGTCATCGGTGATTTTGGAAAGTAGAGATTTTGGTGCAGCAAGTAAATTGGTTGCAGAGTTGCAACAGCAATTCCAGCTCAATGGCGTGAGTTTTAGCATTTCAGATGAACAACGTCAGAAAGTGGAAAATGAATTATTAACTGAAGTATCGCAAGCCTTCCGCAATCGTGCAGATACAATTCGTCAGGCATGGAATAAATCATCATACGAATTGATGAGCTTTAATATTGATACACAAAATGCGTATTATGCCGCTCCGATGATGGCAATGTCTCGTTCGTTGAAAGTGATGGATGCAAGCAGTGTAGAAACGCAAGAAGTGAGTGCAGGCGAGTCTAAAATTACCATTAATGCACATGGCAATGTACAGTTAAAATAAACGAAGATATTTTAACTTGTCATAAAAAAGCACCTTAAATCATGGATTTAAGGTGCTTTTATTTTGTTGCTATAATTGCAATGGTTTAATATACATCACGTTTATAGCGTTGCTGCTGACGTAATTCATCAACTTTGATATGACCTAAAATATCGCATAAGGCTTGATCTACATCGCTTGCCATACCATCTATGCTACCACATACATAAATGACTGCACCACGTTCAATCCACGCTTGGATTTGTGCAGCATTTTCACGGATTTTGTGTTGTACATAGATTTTTTCCGCTTGATCACGAGAGAAAGTAACATCTAAATGTTGTAACACGCCTGCATTGAGCCATGCTTGCAATTGCTCACGATAGAAATAATCGTGTGCTTGCTGACGTTCACCCCAAATTAGCCAGTTGTCATGATGTTGGCGTGCAGCACGAGCGTGGAGCAAACTCATCAAACCTGCAATGCCTGTACCATTACCAATACAAATGATTGGACGTTCATCATCAATCAAGTGGAATGACGCATTGCTACGGATGTGTACATCTACAGCGTGTTGCATTGGACAAAGTGCCGTGAGCCAGCCCGAACCTAAACCAAGTTCTTGATTTTGGTCTTTGTGCTGACGTACCACTAAACGCAAGCGTTGCGTTGCGTTATTTTGCGTAGGAATATTCGCAATAGAATACTCTCGTGTCGGCAAGTCGTTTAATTGCTCAAGCACTTCATCAGGCGTTGCACCATTGATATTTTGTGCAGATGTGTCCATCAAATTTTTATAACGCAAGGCAACTGACCATGGCGTACCATCAAGCAAGGTCTCATCAGCTTGGAATGATGTATTGGCAATAAACTGTGCAATACGCTCATCGCTATTTGCAGGTTGAATTTCAGCAATATCGCCTGCTTGCCATGTTAAGTTGTCGTGATTTTCTAGCTCAATGTTAAATGCAAGCTGTCCCACAGTATTTGGGTTGAGTACATCACGCTGTACCAACGTCCAGCTGTGGAAGTCTTTATTGAGCTGAATATCTGCCAATTCAGTATTGCTCACTTGAGCCAAAGCAGCATTCCAACGTTGAATATCGGCAGGATTGCCATTATCTACTTCAATAATGTCAAATAATGGTGTTGCACCGCAATATTCTAACCATGCCGCCAATTGATTACCAAATAAGCAGAAGGTGTCGGCATATTCTTTAGAGCCTAAAGCCAATACCGCAAAGTTTAAATGTGATAAATCGGCTTGTTCACTCATTTCATTGAATGCAAAATTGCTTGCCAAATCAGGGGCTTCACCTGTACCAAAGGTACTTGCAATCATGAGTACACTGCGTTGTTGCATTAAGTCATCTATGCTGATGTCTTGAATTGCCATCACTTGTGTGCGATGTCCTGCGTTTTGCAAACTGCTTGATGTTTGCCAAGCCAATTGTTCTGCTGTGCCAGATTGTGTTGCATAAACAATAAGCCATTGATCGCCTGTTGCATTGCTATTGCTTGCCGTCGCTGCCAATTTGGCTTGTTGCGTGAGTTGCTTTTGTTTGCGACGTTTTAAATAAAGCATCCAACCTGTAATAAAGAATAATGGCATTGCCAAAGAAGCAAGCATGGCAAAGAATTGGTACACGCCACCAAAGAAACTACCACGATGCACAGGCAACATACTACTCATGATTTTCTCATTGAGTGGTTTATTGACATAAATATCGTGCTTAGTGATTTTGTTGTCTTGATAATTGAATTTAACCGTATTTCTTGCACGTTCATGCTGTGGCTTTGGTGCATCAACATAAGTCAATTCAATTTCGCCAGCTTTTTTCGGCACATTAAAGGTAATACTTGAATACTCTCGTCCCATTTGTGCAGTTGCATTTTGCCAAGTAAACGCAAAGGCTTGAGCCACTTCAGTGGTGCTTAAAGGTGCTGGTTTTGCTGCTTTATCGTCCGCTTTTTTCTCTACTTTTGCAGGATTTTCCACACCCATTACGGTAAATAAACCATTTCGCCACCAGTCATACGACCAATATAACCCCGTAACGGCAAGGATAAGATAGAAAATAGCAACCCATGTACCTACGACTGCGTGTAAATCCCATAAAAAGTTACGACCATTCAGCTCTCTTTTAATGGCAAACCATTGACGGAATGAATGTTTTTTTGGAAAACGCAAAAACAAACCACTTAAGACAAAGAAAATCAACATTAACGTTGCCGCACCAGTAATTTGCTTACCGATTTCACGATTGCCAATTTTGCCGACAGTGAGCCAACGGTGGAGCGATTGCACAGCAGCAAAAAATTGTTCGCCTTTCACTTCTGGCAATAATTCTGCTGTATAAGGATTGACCATCATGTTATAACCACGACGATAACCTTCCTTTTCAATATTGACTGCAGATGCAGATGTCGGATTGCTAGAAAGGCTCACGCTATTGATTTTAAGCTCTGGCTTGGTAGTAGAAAAATGCGTATAAAGCTGTTCTGGCGTGAGCTTCGGACGATTTTCTGCTTGTACCACATAACTATCTGGATTGATCCATTTGATAATTTGCTGTTCGTACGAATAAATCGCACCTGTAACACCAATAATAGACAAAATCAAACCCGCAGTAATACCTAAAAACCAGTGGATTTGAAAGAGAATTTTTTTAAACATCATTATTTCACAAATATAAATAAAATTATGCTATTTTAATCTAAAATGATGGTAAATAGAATATCTTTTTATAAAAGATAGTCGTTATCATTGTGATTTATTCTGATTGTAATGTTGCTTGCGAATAGCGTGCATTCGTATGAAAAAAACGGTCGGAATAGCAAAGCTAATCAAGAAATGCGTCAAGAAATCATAGATGAACTAAAGAAGCGTGGGCTAATTAAGTAGTCTTACGCTTATTATCAATGATTGACCATGATTGACCATTAAAAAATCGGGCGTATTACATTAGCCCGATTTTTATTTTTAGTCTATTTTATGCAACAAATTTACACTAATTTTGCTAAATCATTCAATAATTGCTCGGCATGACCTTTTGATTTCACCTTGCGATACACGGCTTTTAATTCACCACGATAAAAAATAAAGGTAGAACGCTCAA
>JAUNHS010000181.1 GCA_030523805.1 Acinetobacter sp. | reverse complement strand
AACACGCTGAGTCGCCAGAATGCACGCCTGCTTGTTCAATATGCTGCATAATACCACCAATCACCACATTTTTGCCGTCCGACACGCAGTCCACATCTACTTCAATCGCATCATCAAGGAAACGGTCAAGCAGTACTGGAGCTTCATTAGACGCTTGCACCGCTTCACGCAAATAGCGTTTTAACTCATCTTCGTTATAAACGATTTCCATCGCACGACCACCCAATACATAAGACGGACGCACAACCAGCGGATAGCCCACTTTGGCCGCTTCACGAATGCCTTCTTCGGCTGATTTGACAATGCTGTTATTTGGCTGACGTAAATTCAACTTTTGAATCATCTGCTGAAAACGTTCACGGTCTTCGGCACGGTCAATCGCATCTGGGCTTGTACCAATAATCGGTACGCCTGCTTCTTCTAGGCTACGAGCAAGTTTAAGTGGCGTTTGTCCACCATATTGCACAATCACGCCTTTTGGCTGCTCAGTACGCACGATTTCAAGCACATCTTCTAGTGTTACAGGCTCAAAATACAAGCGGTCTGATGTGTCATAATCGGTAGAAACCGTCTCTGGGTTACAGTTCACCATGATGGTTTCATAGCCGTCTTCACGCATAGCAAGAGCAGCATGGACACAGCAGTAGTCAAACTCAATACCTTGACCGATACGGTTTGGCCCACCACCAATCACCATGATTTTGTCTTTAGTGCTTGGATTAGCTTCGCATTCTTCATCATAAGTTGAATACATATAAGCGGTATTTGACGCAAATTCAGCCGCACAAGTATCCACACGTTTGTACACTGGATACACGCCCAACGCCCAACGCTGTTTTCTAAATTGCTTTTGGCTAATACCCATCAATCCTGCAATGCGTAAATCCGACAAGCCTTTGCGTTTAAAGCTGCGAATATTTTCAGCCGTCAAATCACCAAAACCTAGCGTTTTAATGTGATTTTCAGTATTGACAATATCTTGAATTTGAATCAAGAACCAACGGTCAATTTTAGTCGCTTCAAACACATCATCAAGGCTAAAACCATGACGGAATGCGTCTGCCACATACCAAATTCGCTCTGGGCCTGGCACTTTCAGCTCAACCATGATTTTGTCTTTGATGTTTTGCACATCATTGCCGATTTTTTCATCAAAACCACATGAACCGACTTCCAAACCACGCAAGGCTTTTTGTACAGACTCTTGGAAATTACGCCCAATCGCCATCACTTCGCCCACCGACTTCATTTGTGTGGTCAAAACTGGCTCAGCTTGTGGGAATTTTTCAAAGTTAAAGCGTGGAATTTTGGTTACGACATAATCAATAGACGGCTCAAATGATGCAGGTGTAATGCCACCTGTAATATCATTTTTAAGTTCGTCAAGCGTAAAGCCGACAGCCAACTTTGCTGCCACTTTGGCAATTGGGAAACCTGTCGCTTTAGATGCAAGTGCTGATGAACGGCTCACACGTGGGTTCATTTCAATCACCACCATACGACCGTCTTTTGGATTGATACCAAATTGTACGTTTGAACCGCCTGTTTCCACACCAATCTCACGCAGCACCGCAATAGATGCATTACGCATCAGCTGATATTCTTTATCGGTCAAAGTTTGAGCAGGTGCAACGGTAATACTGTCGCCTGTGTGTACGCCCATTGGGTCAAAGTTTTCAATAGAGCAAACGATGATACAGTTGTCGTTTTTATCACGCACCACCTCCATTTCATACTCTTTCCAACCGATGAGACTTTCATCAATGAGTAGCTGATGTGTTGGCGATAAGTCAAAACCACGCTCACAAATTTCCAAAAATTCTTCACGGTTGTAGGCAATACCACCGCCAGAGCCGCCCATGGTAAAAGACGGACGGATAATCACAGGGAAACCAAAACGGCTTTGGATTTCGAGGGCTTGCTCCATGGTTTCGGCAACGGCAGCTCGTGGGCATTCCAAGCCAATTTTACGCATTGCTTCATCAAAAAGTTTACGGTCTTCGGCTTTTTCAATGGCTTCTTTGGTCGCACCGATGAGTTCACAACCGTACTTTTCTAGCACGCCATTTGCGTCCAATGCCAAGGCACAGTTTAACGCTGTTTGCCCACCCATAGTTGGCAGTACTGCGTCTGGACGTTCTTTTTCAATGATTTTAGCAACGGTTTGCCAAGTGATTGGCTCAATATAGGTTGCGTCCGCCATTGACGGGTCAGTCATAATAGTTGCAGGGTTGGAATTGACCAAAATCACACGGTAGCCTTCTTCACGCAAGGCTTTGCACGCTTGTGCCCCTGAGTAGTCAAATTCACAGGCTTGTCCGATGACAATCGGGCCTGCACCAATGATTAAAATGGATTTTATGTCGGTACGTTTTGGCATGGTTGGTCTCGCTTGGTTAATTTGTTAATTGGCTATTTAAAATGCCACGATATTCTTTCTCGCCCTACAGCCATTTGCTTCTAGCGTTAAATTCAATTCGTCTTGTATCATACACTATCAATTCAAATGCAAACTATCTGAAATTGATTTATCCCAATGATCCCACTC
>JAUNHS010000021.1:11268-18937 GCA_030523805.1 Acinetobacter sp. | reverse complement strand
AATAAATCAGCTTTTGCCCCCACAAAATGCAAAATTGCTGTACATCTATGCTTTTCCGCCCATTGGTTTCGCCATTTTCATCAAAAGCAAAAATCAAATCTATATCGCTGGATAAATTTAACTCTCTTGCCCCATGCTTACCCATCGCAATCACGATTAAATCTTGCACTTGCCCAGAGTAACCAACAGGTTCGCCATGCTTCGCCACCAATGCAGGATAAGCAAAATCTTTTGCTACTTGCACACACGCATCGGCAAAATCAGACAATTCTTGCGTAAGTTGTACAACATTGGTCAGCTGATTGGCATCTTGATAAATCCAACGGAACATCAATCTCGCACGCAATACACGCAAGGCTTTCATAAATACAGCTTCATCTTGCACATCGGCAATGGCTTGGCGAACGATCTGATGAATTTGCTCACTGCTCAACGCACCATCAAATGCACATTGTTGATAGTCTTGTTCTAGTAAAGTTTGATATTGCTGATACACCTGCTCGGCATACACGCTGGCAGTAAACGTACGCTGTAAATAATCGGAATGAAAAACGCTCATGACCTATCCTAGTGCTAGAAGATTGGGATTAAACCCATTGTAATACGATTATAAGACTTTTCACAATCCGATTTTAGGCGAATATTTCGTATCACGATGTATGGTCATTTCATTATACAAGGTCGTTCAATCTGTTCGCCCCATTCAAAATAACGACAATCATAGACCTTACTTTTACATTGCATTTTGAACTGTTTTATTTTTACTCATAAAATAAAAAAATCTCAAATTTTATACAAATAATGCTTATTTTTCTGTAATTAATATGTAATTTTTAAATCATTTAAGCTATACTAAAACCAACACATTAGACTTTAAATAAAAGAGGTTATTTCATGACTGATCATCAACTCAAGCCATTTGAACCTGTTCAAGAGCCAGAAGGTGCAAACTTACCTGTATTTGAAAATGCCGTACTCAACTATGCAGGCAAGCCAGAAAGCGAAGATGGTTCAGCAGACGACTTACCAGCCAGCTACCCTTATCGCACACGCATGACACGTCGTAGCTATGAAGCACAAAAGAAATTATTACAAATTGAATTATTAAAAGTTCAAAGTTGGGTCAAAGATACAGGACAAAAAATTGTATGTATTTTTGAAGGGCGAGATGCCGCAGGTAAAGGTGGCACAATCAAACGCTTTATGGAACACTTAAACCCACGTGGTGCAAGAGTGGTCGCTTTAGAAAAGCCAAACGATGTAGAACGTGGTCAATGGTATTTCCAACGCTATATTCAAAACTTACCAACCGCAGGCGAAATTGTATTATTTGACCGTTCATGGTACAACCGTGCAGGCGTAGAGCGTGTGATGGGCTTTTGTGAACCACATGAATATTTAGAATTTATGCGTCAAACGCCACAGCTTGAGCGTATGTTAGTCAATAGTGGCATTCATTTATTCAAATTCTGGTTTTCAGTAAGCCGTGAAGAGCAATTACGTCGCTTTATTGCTCGCCGTGATGACCCTTTAAAACACTGGAAACTTTCTCCGATTGATGTGCAATCGCTTGACCGTTGGGACGATTATACCGATGCCAAAGATCAAATGTTTTTCCATACACATACAGGCGATGCTCCTTGGACGATTATTAAATCGGACGATAAAAAACGTGCTCGTTTGAACTGTATCCGTCATTTCTTACATCAATTGGATTATCCAAACAAAAACTTAAAGGCCATTCAAATTGCTGATCCTTTAATCGTGTTATCGCCAAATTCGCAAAAGAGTTTTATTGATTTACACGGCTAATGTGTAGCACAATTTAGCACTAGGATTGATTGAGCAAGTTTGCACACAGCGTACAAATCATGCTACAATCAATCCAATGCTTAAACTTGGCTTTAAGCACATCGTTTTTATCCCATTCACGCTCCACATGAATGGGATTTTTTATGTTGAGCAAACGTGGCATTATCGCCCAATATTTATACCGACAACCACACCGACGACACGACAATGAAAATTCGCTTACTCACTATTGGTCAAAAAATGCCTGCTTGGGTGAATACCGCTTTTGATGATTACTTGAAACGCATACAACCTTTTGTACAAACGCAATTGGTAGAATTGCCGATGGCGAAGCGTGGCAAAAACGACTCGCCAGCAGATATTTTGAAGTATTGCCAAGTGGAAGGCGAAGCGATTTTAAATGCGTTAAAGCCGAATGAAATTTTAATTGCTTTAGAAGTGGGTGGACGTGAGTTTAGCACAGAACGCCTTGCTGACACGATGCAGCAGTGGGCGTTAGATGGTCATGATATTGCCCTTGCGATTGGTGGGCCTGATGGTTTGTCGGATGCTGTACGCAAGGCAGCAGCGTGGCATTGGTCGCTTTCAAAGCTGACTTTGCCACACCCTTTGGTACGCATTATGCTGATTGAGCAGTTGTACCGTGCGATGAGTATTAATCATAATCACCCTTACCATCGGGCGTGAACAAGATTAAATTTCTCCACCATAAGGCATTAATAAAGTACAATTTAAAGACTTCGTTTTTTTATCTACAGAAAATTCACCATGGATTCTAAATTTTGAACCTTTCTTTACCCAACCATTTCCTGTTGAGCGATAAATAATCCAGTCATGTTTTTTATGATAATCCCTCTCCACGCCTTGAAGTTCATCGTTGAATGATGCTTGTTTACGCTTTTGTATGGGTAAATATTGGGCAATAGGTTGGTATTTTTTATTCCAATCATTACCCTCTTGATCTTGTATTGATAATGCCAATCGCATTTTATTTTCAGGAATGGTGAGCTGTTTGATATGTTTAGTTTCCCATTTCGTTTTTTGCTCGCCATGTTCTGTATAAGCAATTTCTGTGCTATCAAACCAATCCACTAAAATATTACTATTATTCATTTGTTCATGAGCATATACCTTTTTGCCATTAAATTCACTTTGTACATAAAATTCAGGTAATAATTTTAAAAAACGATTATCTGTAAAGTAAACCTCTACTCCAATGCCTTGTGGAGTATAAAAATACACAATCCCTCTAATTGGCAAACCAAATGCTATTGCATTTTTTAAACCAATAACAATACCTCCCTCAATGTAAGCTATAGACGGAATGAGTTCATCAGGCACTTTAAATTGTTGTAATTCTTGTTGTGTTGGTTTATATTTTTCATTTCGTTGCTCTTCAGGAATAGTTCTCCAGATACCTCCGTTCCAATCCTCTCTCATACTTGCATATTCGGCATATTCACTATACCGTACTATCCCATACACTGCTTTATCTATTTTACTGAAATCACAACTATGCTTCAAAGGCTCTAAATAAGGTGTCCAATCTACTGTTTGTGTATTGTTCGTATAACCTGTACTTGGTAGTAGCATAGCAAGCCCTAAAGCAGTACAAAGAAGCAACTTTTTCATGGCAAAATTCCTAACTCACTGATAAAACAGATAATCTAATATGATTACAAAAAACACACAATAGTTTTTTAAAATTTTGTTACTTCTTTCCTGTGCGATTTTCACATGGTACATCACCACACAATTTGCTATACTACCCACCTTTTATACCAAACCATCACACATCATGACCCACGCACTCACACTCCACCAACTCCGCAAAACCTACAAAAACGGCTTTGAAGCCCTAAAAGGCATTACACTCAGCGTAGAGCAAGGCGATTTTTTTGCCCTACTCGGCCCAAATGGTGCAGGAAAATCCACCACCATTAGTATTATCAGCAGTTTAACCAAAAAAACATCAGGTGAAGTCCACATTTTTGGCTACAACCTAGATCAACAACCATCGCAAGCCAAGCAATGCCTAGGCGTTGTGCCACAAGAGTTTAATTTTGGGCATTTTGAAAAACCATTTGATATTCTAATCACGCAAGCAGGTTTTTACGGTATAGACCGTACCACCGCAGAGCAACGTGCTGAATATTATTTACAAAAATTAGGCTTGTGGGAAAAACGCTTTACCCAAGCTCGCCTACTTTCTGGCGGTATGAAGCGTCGTTTAATGATTGCCCGTGCCATGATGCACGAACCGAAATTGCTGATTTTAGATGAACCAACTGCAGGCGTGGATATTGAATTACGCCGTTCCATGTGGGATTTTTTGCAAGAACTCAATCAACAGCAAGGTGTAACCATCATTCTCACCACGCATTATTTAGAAGAAGCGGAAATGCTGTGCCGTAAAATTGCCATTATCAATCATGGCGAAATCCGTGAAAATACTAGCATGAAAGCCTTTCTCAGTCAGCTCACGGAAGAAGCATTTATTTTTGATTTGAGCCAAGCGGTCAATGCCGATGACATTGCAGCTTTAAATATTCAAGGCTTGCGTTTTGATGTGTTAGATCCATTTACGTTGCAAGTGAGTTTGGATAAATCTTACCATCTCAATGATTTATTTGCCTTATTTGAACATTTAAAAATTAAAGTGAAAAGTATGCGAAATAAAGCCAATCGTTTAGAAGAATTATTTGTCAAATTGGTGGAAAATAATGCTCATCAATCGCACACGACATCATCAAATACGGAGCAAACATCATGAATGCTCAACAAATCATGACTGCATTTTCCACGCTGTTGCGTAAAGAAATCCGTCGTTTTATGCGAATTTGGCCGCAAACTTTGCTACCACCTGCAATTACCATGAGTTTGTATTTTATGATTTTTGGGCAGTTGGTCGGCTCACGCATTGGCGATATGGGTGGTTTTAGCTATATGCAATTTATCGTGCCTGGATTGATTATGATGGCAGTGATTACCAATAGTTATTCCAACGTTTGCTCGAGTTTTTTTAGTGCAAAATTTCAGCGAAGTATTGAAGAATTAATCATTAGCCCGATGCCGAACCATGTGATTTTACTCGGTTATACGCTCGGTGGTGTGGCTCGTGGTTTGATGGTGGGCGTGATTGTTACCGTATTGAGCCTATTTTTTACACAGTTGCATTTGCACAATATTTTTGTGATGGTGTATAGCGTGTTGGTAACGTCTATTCTATTTTCCTTGGCAGGGTTTATTAATGCCGTTTATGCCAAATCTTTTGATGATATTTCCATCATTCCGACCTTTGTTTTAACGCCATTGACCTACTTGGGTGGTGTGTTTTATGCCATTAGCCTACTCAGTCCGTTTTGGCAAAATGTGTCTTTGCTCAATCCAATTGTGTATATGGTCAATGCCTTTCGTTATGGCATTTTAGGGCATAGCGATGTGAATGTGTGGCTATCGCTGACCGTGATTAGCGTTGCTTGTATTGGCTTTTATTGTTTTGCTTATTATTTACTCAATCGTGGAACTGGAATGCGAGATTAAACCATGTCTGTAGATTTATCTTTACTGGGAAAAAGTACCGAATATCCAACGCAATACGCTCCAAATGTGCTATTCCCTATCGCTCGTGCTGAAAGTCGTCAATCTTATGCCGATATTGCGGCGATACAAAATGGCGTGGATTGGTGGCACGTTTTTGAATTGTCGTGGTTGGACACACAAGGCAAGCCACAGGTAGCCATTGCCCGCTTACACATTCCTGCTCATTCTCCATATTTAATTGAGTCTAAATCGTTAAAATTGTATTTTAATAGTTTAAATTTCCATCATTTTAACGATCAAAATGCCTTAATCCATACCGTTGAACAGGATTTATCACAGGCAGCACAAGCATCGGTTAAAATTCAACTTTTTGGCGTAAATGATTTACCGACACAGCAGCCTTATGGCGAATGTATTGACGATGTTACGCCTACGCAAATTGCGTATCAGCCCAATGCTCAACTGTTGCAATGCGTGCCAAATGGCGATATGGTAGAGCAATATTTGCACTCGCATTTATTACGCAGTAATTGCCCTGTAACCAATCAACCTGATTGGGGAACGGTTTTTATCCGTTATCAAGGGCGTGAAATTTGCCGTGCGTCTTTATTGGCGTATATTATTTCGTTTCGTGAGCATAATGGCTTTCATGAACAATGTGTGGAGCAAATTTTTGCAGACATTTGGATGCAATTAAAACCTGAAAAATTAATGGTTTATGCGACTTATACACGGCGTGGTGGCTTGGATATTAACCCGTGCCGTACATCGCATGATGATTGGTTGGTTGAGCCGATTCGTTTGGCTCGGCAGTAATTCGTTATTATATAAAATAAGCATAGGACAAGATGATGAGTTATTTTGCATTTACACCGTCGCCACATTTACAACAACAAATTCAGCACATTTTCAATCAACGCCATCACAGCGAAGCACTTTATCCGTTGCGTAATGCCTTGATTTTACAAATGAATGATGAAATTGTTGCACAATTATTGACAGGACTAATTCAACGCTTACCAGCCAGTGAAAAACGTAATATTGCCGAAAAACTCGCCCATACGGTGCAATCTACCGTACATACCTTGCTCAATCAATTATTGGGCAAGGCAGATAATGACACCGTACAGCAATCGTTGGCTTTTGTAGAGCGTAGCCAATTTCAAGGCACACAGGCGATTGGCTTTCATTTACCAGCTGATTTTGTCGCTCAAATGTTGCAATTTTATCAGCAGATTTTGCAAGAGCAAAGCGTAGATGTATCGGCTTTGGCACAGCATTATAAAACCTTTGCCAGTGCTTTAATTCAGCATTTTATGATTGATTTTAATCATACGCTTGGGCTAGGTTTAATCAAACGCAAAGCATCTGACCTTGCAGCGGCAACGGTGATTAAAGCCGTGCATTTAGCGATTGATAAAATCATTCCCCACTTGCAGCACGATGAGTTGAAAATTTTAGCAAATTATCATCAGCAATTTTTTGTGCAGGCTTAATTTTATCGCAATAAAATGAACTGACTTCAACTCAACATGAAAAATATCCAACAAAAAATAAATGTATCTTTTTATAATTTAGACGCATTAATACGATATTTCATGTTAAAATAAAGCTAATCTTTTCCCTTATATTTAAAAGGATCATCTCATGTTTCCAAATACGTCTATTGCTCAATTTGACCCTGAATTGGCGAAATTAATTGCTGCTGAAGGTCAGCGTCAAGAAGATCATATTGAATTAATCGCTTCTGAAAACTACTGCTCGCCAGCGGTTATGGAAGCTCAAGGCACAAAATTAACCAATAAATACGCTGAAGGTTATCCAGGTAAGCGTTATTATGGTGGCTGTGAACACGTTGATGTGATTGAGCAAATGGCGATTGACCGTGCCAAAGAATTGTTCGGTGCAGACTATGCAAACGTACAACCACACGCAGGTTCACAAGCAAACTCAGCAGTGTATTTAGCACTTTTAGAAGCTGGCGATACTGTTTTGGGTATGAGCTTGGCTCACGGTGGGCATTTAACACACGGTGCAAAAGTGAGTTTCTCAGGTAAAACGTATAATGCTGTACAATACGGTTTAAATCCTGAAACTGGCGAAATTGACTATGAAGAAGTTGAACGTTTAGCTTTAGAGCATAAGCCGAAAATGATTGTTGCAGGTTTCTCTGCGTATAGCCGTGTGGTGGATTGGCAACGTTTCCGTGATATTGCGGACAAAGTTGGTGCATACTTATTTGTCGATATGGCTCACATCGCAGGTTTAGTGGCTGCTGGCGTTTACCCTAGCCCAGTACAAATCGCTGACGTAA
>JAUNHS010000021.1:6127-11168 GCA_030523805.1 Acinetobacter sp. | reverse complement strand
GCAGGTTTAGTGGCTGCTGGCGTTTACCCTAGCCCAGTACAAATCGCTGACGTAACAACAACAACAACACACAAAACATTGCGTGGCCCACGTTCTGGTTTAATCTTGGCTAAAGCCAATGAAGAAATTGAGAAAAAACTTCAATCTGCTGTATTCCCAGGCAACCAAGGTGGCCCATTAGTTCATGCGATTGCGGCAAAAGCCATCTGCTTTAAAGAAGCAATGACACCAGAATACAAAGCCTACCAACAACAAGTAGTGAAAAATGCTCAAGCGATGGCTGAAGTGTTAATCGCTCGTGGTTATGATGTGGTTTCTGGTGGTACAGACAATCACTTGTTCTTATTGTCTTTAATCAAGCAAGACATCACAGGTAAAGATGCTGATGCGTGGTTAGGTGCTGCTCACATTACCGTAAACAAAAATGCTGTACCAAATGACCCACGTTCTCCATTTGTAACATCTGGTATCCGTATCGGTACGCCTGCAGTTACTACTCGTGGCTTCGGTGAAGAAGAAGTGCGTAACTTGGCAAACTGGATTGCTGATGTATTAGACAGCAAAGGCGATGAAAAAGTCATTGCTGAAGTACAAGCAAAAGTGGCTGAAGTATGTGCAAGATTCCCTGTATATGCAAACAAAAACAAAGCACAAGAAGTGTTTGACCGTGTAAATCAATTTATTGATGAACAAGCCAATGAACACGAAATTGTGGCAACAGCAAAACAAAAAATCACTGATTTATTTAACAAAGTTGTTAAATAATCGCTGATAAGCTGATAAATTATGCAAAACACCAAGTAGTACTCACTGCTTGGTGTTTTTTGTTGGGCATAACAACCAGCAATACAAACCAGCAAACAGCGTTCCATCAACTTTCCATAAATATTGAAAATCAAATCACTTTCTTTGCTTTTGCCAAATGCAAAAATCGGTTACAATAAAACATCTGTATTTTTAGCTTACCGCCAATAAATTTATGTGCCAATTACTCGGCATGAACTGTGCCACTCCAACTGATATTACTTTTTCCTTTCGTGGATTTTCCCAACGTGCAGGCATTACTTCTGACCATGCCGATGGTTTTGGTATTGCTTTTTTTGAAGATAAAGCCTGCCGTTTATTTGTAGATAATCAATCGGCTGTGGCTTCTCCTATTGCAGAATTAATTCGTAATTATCCGATTAAATCTCGTAATGTGATTGCACACATTCGCAAAGCAACACAAGGCGTAATTAATTTAGAAAATTCCCACCCTTTTATGCGTGAATTATGGGGCAGACATTGGATTTTTGCTCACAATGGCGATTTAAAAGATTTCCACCCGACATTATCGGGCGTATTTCAACCTGTGGGCAATACCGATAGTGAGTTGGCATTTTGCTATTTATTGGACACTTTAGTACAACGCTTTGGGCATACTGAACCCAGCCTAGATGATATTTTTGATGTATTGGCAGAAATTTCACCACAAGTTGCTGAATTTGGCACGTTTAATTTTATTCTTTCTAATGGTAAAGCCATGTTTAGCTACGCCACCACCAAATTGCATTGGTTAGTGCGTGAATATCCATTTAAACCTGCACAACTGATTGATTTAGATGTAGAAGTAGATTTTAGCCAAGTTACCACACCTGAAGACCGTGTCGCTGTGATTACCACCGAACCCTTAACCAAAAATGAAGTATGGACATCGTACCAAGCAGGCGAAATGATTTTATTCCGTGATGGTCAAGCGGTGCGACATGGCATGACCCGTGTGGAGCGTTTAATCCGTGAAGCAGAAAATCCAGCCTTAAAACGTATCACAGCTGCGGATATATATTAAAGCGTTTCACGCCAATCACATTTAAAATCGTAAAAATCTAGGGCAATATGTTGCCCTATTTTTTATTGACGATTACACCCCACGCCAATCCACCAAAGCATGACGATGATGTTGATATAAATTTTTCACATATTGCCCGATTGCCATTTCAGATAATTGTGCTTGATAATCTGTAAACTCCTGAGAAAAATGCTGTTGTTCCGCTTGTTCCCAAGGCGTTTCTGCCAGTTGCAATAACGGTGCAAGCATAGAAGCCACCGACATATCTGCCAAACTCAACTTTCCACCCACTAAAAACTCGCCTTGTTGCTCTACTTGTGCATTCAACTGGGCAATGATGTGTTGCATTTGCTGTTTAGACGATTGCACATCATCAGCATTGAGTTGAAAGGCTTTTTGCATTAATTTTTGCAAAATTGGTTTGGTTAATTTAGAAAATTTGCGTGCATAACCACGCTCCCCTAATAGCACTTCCAAAGCATAACGGTCTTGCACGCTTAACGATGCCAAGCACCAACGGCGAACGTGTTGCCCTAAAATATTGGCCTGAGCATCTATGGCTAAAATTGCATCATGTAAATCGTGCTGCGGACGGATAATGCGATGCTCTGGATAAATATCATCTAAATACAAGGCAATATGCCGTGAGTCAGCAATCCAACTATCACCATCTCTTAAAATCGGTAATTTATTTTGCTTGGTTTTCAGCTGTGTAAAGGCACGGTGTACCCCTGGTGTTAAATTTTGGGCGATATAATGTAATTCTTTAAAATCCAAAATCCAGCGTGCTTTTTCGCAATAAGGCGATAAAGGAAATTGATATAAGATACGCATAACTCAACCTTATTCATATTTTTGTTGCATCAAGTAGTCATTATCTTAACAGAAATTTGTATTTATACTATGGCATTTTCTTGCCATTTTAGCGTTGTTAATCACTTTAAATTGCATATTTTTTACACAAAAAAGTAGCGATATTGCCAGCAACATCGCTACTTTTGATTGTTTCATAATGATTTTAAAATCATCTTACAATCATTAATGTGATTTAAAATAACTCATCAATTCCGTTTGTGCATTATGTGCTGTTTCCACTTGGACTTGATACACAGGAATCCAACGCCCATCACTTTGTAAAATCCATGCACGCTGATTGTCTTGCAAATAATTGAGCAAACCGTATTGATAAATTTGCTTTCTTAATTGATTGTCTTCAATTGGGAAACACACTTCCACACGGTTGAATAAATTACGGTTCATCCAGTCAGCACTTGAGCAATAAATGCGTTCATTGCCACCATTATGGAAATAATACACCCGTGTATGCTCTAGGAAACGCCCCACGATTGAACGTACCCGAATATTTTCCGACAAACCCACCACATTTGGACGCAAGCAACAAATAGAACGAATAATTAAGTCTATTTGCACGCCAGCTTGCGATGCTTCGTACAATTTATTAATCAACTGTGGCTCGGTTAAAGCATTGACTTTAATAATAATTTTCGCTTCTTTGCCTGCTTTGGCAAATGCAATTTCTTCATCTATATATTGCATTAACTGCTGATGAAGTGTAAATGGTGCGTGCAAGAGCTTTTTCATTTTTGGCATTTTGCCCATGCCTGTCAGCTCTTGGAAAATGCGATGCACATCTTCACACAAATCTTTATTGGTCGTCAGCAAGCCATAATCAGTATAAATACGTGCATTGCCAGCATGATAATTCCCTGTACCTAAATGCACATAACGCACCAATTTATTATGCTCACGGCGAACCACTAAAATCATTTTGGCGTGCGTTTTATAGCCAACAATGCCATACACCACCACAGCCCCAGCTTCTTGCAACACATTCGCCACGGCAATATTTGATTCTTCATCAAATCTCGCACGCAACTCAATCACTGCGGTTACTTCTTTACCATTACGTGCCGCTTCGGCTAAAACTTGTACAATTTCAGAATCAGCCCCACTACGGTACAGCGTTTGCTTAATCGCCAACACTTGTGGGTCTCTTGCTGCTTCACGCAAAAGATTAATCACAGGATTAAACGATTCAAATGGGTGATGTAATAAAATATCTTTCTTTTTAATGGCTTCAAAAATCCCCTGCCCTTTGCGTAAGGCTTTTGGCATCACAGGCGTATGGTTCTCATAGCGTAAATGTGGACGGTCAAAATTAGACACTAAACGAGCCAAATTAACAGGGCCATCTACTTTATATAATTGATCTTCAGTTAGGTCAAATTCATCAAGCAAATAATGATAAATCTCTTGCGGACAGTTATGCGTAACTTCTAAACGCACCGCTCGCCCAAAACGACGAGAGTTTAACCCACCTTTTAAGGCTTTCGCCAAATCATCTACATCTTCATTGAGTGTTAAATCGGCATTGCGTGTTACACGGAATTGATAGCAACCCGTCGCTTCCATACCAGGGAATAAATCCGACACGTGTTCATGGATAATGGCAGATAACATCACATATTGCTCTTTGCCGCCTGTCAAACTATCAGGCAAACGCACCACACGTGGCAACGAACGTGGTGCAGGCACAACAGCCAATTCAATTTGACGACCAAACGCATCTTTCCCTTGCAACGTAACAATAAAGTTCAAACTTTTATTGACCAAACGTGGAAATGGGTGTGCAGGGTCTAAACTAATGGGCGTTAAAACTGGAGCGACTTGCTCTTGAAAATACTTTTTCACCCACTCTGATTGTGCCGCATTCAACTCATTACGACGTAAAAAATAAATATCTTCTTCTCTTAATTTAGGTAAAATTTCTTCATTTAAAATACGATACTGACGCTCAATGGCACTGTGTGCTGTTTTAGAAATTTCATCTAGCACTTGCTTTGGGGTCATGCCATCTGGGCTACGGCTTTCATTGTCTAAAAAATATTGCTCAAGCATACCAGCAACACGGATTTCAAAAAATTCGTCCATATTGCGTGAAAAAATAAGTAAGAAATTTAAACGCTCAATTAAAGGGTGTTGTGGATCTACGGCTTGCTCCAACACTCGCAAATGAAAGTCTAAAATAGACAACTCTCGGTTAATATATCGCTCTTGATCGCTATATGTTGGCAATACATTTGTCATTGATTCAGACATAAATCCACCTATTTTTACGCTTTATTTTTACAATCTACTTTATTTAGTATGCTGATTTTTCATAGATTTTGCAAGAGATTTGATACTTGACTA
>JAUNHS010000021.1:0-6027 GCA_030523805.1 Acinetobacter sp. | reverse complement strand
TTTTTCGTTGATGATGAGTTAAGGATTTCCATCATTTTTCCAAAAATCAACGTGTATAACAATACACTAAACATAGGAGAAACCTATGAGTTTTTCAAATCCTACCGTAATTATGTTTGCGGTGTATATTTTAGTGATGTTGGGCATTGGTATTATCGCTTATAGAAGTACCAAAAGCTCAGCCGATTATGTATTGGGCGGTCGCCGTTTGGGTAGCTTTGTAACAGCAATGTCTGCTGGTGCGTCTGATATGTCTGGTTGGTTGCTGATGGGCTTACCAGGGGCAGTTTATGCGACAGGTCTGGTTGAGTCATGGATTGCGATTGGTTTGACCATTGGTGCATATTTAAACTGGTTATTTGTGGCTGGGCGTTTGCGTGTGCATACTGAATATGCCAATAATGCTTTAACTTTGCCTGATTATTTCTATCATCGTTTTGGTGGGACGAATGTCGCACTCAAAATCGTGCCTGCATTCATCATTTTATTATTCTTTACCGTGTATTGTGCATCAGGTGTTGTGGCTGGTGGTCGTTTATTTGAAAACTTATTCGGCATTCCATACGAAACTGCACTTTGGTATGGTGCATTGGCGACGATTATTTATACCTTCTTGGGTGGTTTCTTGGCAGTGAGCTGGACAGATACTGTACAAGCAACCCTGATGATGTTTGCTTTAACCCTAGCCCCTATTTTTGTCTTGTTCCAATTAGGTGGCTTTGATGAAATGCAAATGGCAGTGATGCAAGCGGGCGAATTGGCAAGTAAGAGCTATACAGATATGTTCCCTGAAGGCACAACTACCATTGGCTTATTAAGTTTAATGGCTTGGGGCTTGGGCTACTGTGGTCAGCCACATATCGTTACTCGCTTTATGGCGGCAGATTCGGTACAATCATTGCACAAAGCACGTCGTATTAGTATTACTTGGATGATTATCTGCTTGGCTGGTGCTGTTGCTGTGGGTTATTTTGGTATTCCATATTTCCACGCTCACCCTGAATTAGCTGGGATTGTCAGCAAAGACTCTGAACAAGTCTTTATTGAAATGACCAAAGCATTATTCAACCCTTGGGTTGGTGGTTTGCTATTGGCGGCAATTATCGCTGCTGTAATGAGTACGCTCAGCTGTCAATTATTGATTAGTGCAACAGCGATTACTGAAGATTTGTACAAAGGCTTATTCCGTAAAAATGCAGGCGATCAAGAGTTAATTTGGCTCGGTCGTTTCATGGTATTGGCTGTCGCTGTCGTTGCCATCTTCATTGCTCAAGACCCTGAAAGTAAAGTATTGGCTTTAGTTTCTAATGCTTGGGCTGGCTTTGGTAGTGCTTTTGGTCCTGTGGTTGTATTGTCATTATTCTGGCGTCGTATGACTGGTGCAGGTGCATTGGCAGGTATGATTATCGGTGCATTGATTGTGAAATATTGGGATAGTGCAATGGCTGGCTCTAGCTTGGCTGATGTGTATGAAATGATCCCAGCATTTATTTCTGCAACTGTGGCGATTATTGTGGTTTCTTTAATCACGCCTACACCACATCAAGATGTGTTGGATAAATTTGACCAAGCAGATGCAGATTATAAACGTCAATAATGATGCAAATCTGATGATTTGATGACGTTTGATAGCGTTTGTATCTCACATCAAAATAAGGCTTAATCTTCTGATTAGGCCTTATTTTTTAACGAAAGAATTTATCAATGACGGATAAGCTGTTATAATGATTTTATTTGCATAATTACAATAAGGAGCTTTGTATGTCTCATCATAAGCAGCAACCTGAACAACGCACTCGCCTTGCCTTGATTGACCCCGTATTAAAACAAAAAGGTTGGGCAGATGCTCACATTCACCGTGAATATAAAATTACCGACGGTCAAATCATGGTGCAAGATGGAAAAACACGCCGTGCAGCATCAAAATTTGCCGATTATTTATTAACTACAAACAATGGCCATACACCACTAGCGATTATTGAAGCCAAGCACAGCGGTAAAAATATACGCAATGGCATACAGCAAGCCTTAAATTATGCCACGATGCTTGATGTACCTTTTGTGTATGCCACCAACGGAGCTGGCTTTATTGAACATGACCGTATAACAGGGCAAGAGCGTGAACTCCGCATGGACAATTTCCCTACGCCTGAAGCACTATGGCAACGTTATATTACACAAAGTCAAATGAGTGAGGATGAAATTCACGCACTCAGCCAACCTTATCATTATAAAATTGATGGTAATACGCCACGCTATTATCAACGCATTGCCATTGACCGTACTGTACAAGCAGTTGCTCGTGGCGATAAACGCATTTTACTAGTGATGGCAACAGGTACAGGCAAAACCTATACCGCTTTTCAAATTATGTGGCGATTGCGTGAAGCTGGGCAAGTGAAAAAAATTCTGTATCTCGCTGACCGTAATATTCTCATTGACCAAACCATCAGCAAGGATTTCTCCCCTTTTAGCAAAGTCATTACCAAAGTAAAAGGTAGTAAACTAGACTCTGCTTATGAAATTTACATGAGTTTATACCAACAATTAACGGGTGAAGATGATCGCAATGAGCCTTACAAAGCCTTTTCGCCTGATTTTTTTGATTTAATCGTGGTTGATGAATGCCATCGTGGTAGTGCCAAATATGATTCACGTTGGCGTAAGATTTTAGACTATTTCCACACAGCAATCCAACTTGGACTTACTGCGACACCTAAAGAAACCAAAGATACCAGTAATATCACTTATTTTGGCGAGCCGATTTATACGTACAGTTTAAAGCAAGGTATTCAAGATGGCTTTTTAGCACCGTATAGTGTGATCCGCCTAACGACGGATAAGGACGAATGGACACCACCAACAGGCACAACCGACCGAGATGGCAATGAACTTGAAGATCGTACTTATACCAACAAAGACTACGACCGCACCATTGTACTGACCGAGCGTGAAAAAATGGTCGCCAAACGCATTACGCAATGGCTTACACAGCATGACCGTTACGCCAAAACCATTGTATTTTGTGTAGATATTGACCATGCAGGGCGTATGCGTCAAGCCTTAGTCAATGAAAATAGCGACCTAATTCGCCAAGACAACCGCTATGTCATGCAAATCACAGGCGATAATGACGAAGGCAAAGCCCAACTAGAAAATTTTATTGATCCGAGAGAAAAGTATCCGACCATTGCCACCACATCTAAACTACTCACCACAGGTGTAGATTGTAAAACGTGTAAACTGATTGTGCTAGATAGCAACATCAACTCTATGACCGAGTTTAAGCAAATTATCGGACGTGGTACACGTGTGGACGAAGAGCACAATAAAATGAACTTCACGATCATGGATTTTCGTGGGGCGACACGTTTATTTGAAGATAAAGATTTTGATGGCGAACCTGTGGTTATTTATGAAGGGCCACTCGGCATACCACCTGAAGAAGAGCCAACAGAAGAGCCGACAGGCGAAGCACCACCGACTGAGCCACCAAGCGGTGGAATAATTAGCGATCCACCAACTTCTCCGCCAGAGCCACCACCACCGCCACGCCAAAAGATTATCGTAGATGGTGTAACGGTTGAGATTGAGAAAGAAATTGTTAAAATCTACACGCTTGACGGTACATTGAGTACGCAGAGCATTAAAGATTACACAATTCAAAATATCCATGAGCAATACGGCACGCTGGATCGTTTTATCCAAACGTGGTTTGCAGTGGAGAAAAAGCAAGCGATTATGGACGCTTTAGCAGAAAAAGGTGTAGATTTAGCCTTGCTTGAACGGTTAGTTGGGCGTGCGGATTTAGATGCATTTGACTTGATTACGCATATTGCCTATGATTGCCCACCGCTGACACGCAGTGAACGTGCGAACAATGTCAAAAAGCGTGGCTATTTGCACCAGTACAGCGGTATTTGTCAGCAAGTGCTTGATTTATTGCTTGAAAAGTACCAAAACGATGGGCTATTCTCACTAGAAACAACGGAAATTTTAAAAACGTCTGACTTTGAGCAATTCGGCTCGCCTATGCAAATTGTTAAGGCTTTTGGTGGTAAAGTACAATTTTTCAACACAACCCGAGCTTTACAGAATGAGCTGTACCAGACGGCTTCGTGATGTAAAACCCAGTCTTATCAATATCATGATGAATGTATGATGTTATCGTGTAGGGGCGTATCACATACGCCCTGAGAGCAGCATAGCAAAACATGGTTTTTCCTGCTCGCAAGAGTAGCTATACTTGGCTGATGTTTTAATCAAGAGCGAATACAATTCTCCCCTACAAAACCTATTTTCACGATACGATAGAGTAAAAACGCATGGCAAATATCAAAAAACGCACAGGGCTTACCCTTGCCGATCAGCTGAAAAAGTCGGTGCTACAAGCAGCGATACAAGGGCAACTGACGGAGCAATCAGCGGACGATGGCACGGCAGCGGAGTTGTTTATGCAAATTCAAGCGGAAAAGCAACGCCTAATTGCTGATAAAACCATCAAAAAGGAAAAAGCCCTACCGCCTATTGCTGATGATGAAATGCCGTTTGCTATTCCTGAGAATTGGCTGTGGGTACGGTTGGGGGATTTAACTTTTAATTGGGGACAAAAAACACCAAATTCCGATTTTACTTATATTGATATTTCATCTATTAATAATAAAATTCAAAAACTTGGCGATGAAATGCAAATTATTCAATCTCAAAATGCACCATCACGGGCAAGAAAAATTGTTAAAAAAGGGGATATTATTTACTCAACTGTTAGACCTTATTTGTTAAATGTTGCAATCATTGATAGAGAAATTGAGCCAGAACCGATTGTCAGCACAGGCTTTGCGGTTTTAAATACATCAAATGAAATCACAAATCAATATTTGTTTAGAGTTTTGATTAGCCCTTATTTTAATAATTTTGCTAATCATAATGATAATGCAAAGGGTGTGGCTTATCCTGCAATTAATGATGAAAAATTAAAGAATGCTTTAATCCCACTCCCACCCCTAGCCGAGCAACAGCGTATTGTGGCAAAATTAGATGAACTCTTACCTAAAATAGACGCACTAGGCGAAAGCGAAACCGAGCTGAATGCTTTACAGCACGCTTTTCCTAAGCAAATGCAGGCTTCACTGTTACAAGCCGCAATTCAAGGGCAACTCACCGAGCAATCAGCGGACGATGGCACGGCGACGGAGTTGTTTATGCAAATTCAAACGGAAAAACAACGCTTAATTGCTGATAAAACCATCAAAAAAGAAAAGGCTCTACCGCCAATTGCTGATGATGAAATGCCGTTTGCTATTCCTGAGAATTGGCTGTGGGTACGGTTGGGGGATATTTGTACAAAAATTACTGATGGCGACCACAATCCACCGAAAGGCGAATTAAATGAAACGCCTTATATTATGGCATCTTCAACAAATATTGGTACAGAAAAAATCATTAATTTACATAAAATTAGATACTTATCTAAAGAAAATTTTGATAAAGTTCATAAAAGAACACAATTACAGAAAAATGATGTTTTATTATCATCTGTTGGAACTATTGGTAGTGCCTTAGTTTATAATGAAGATTATCATTTAACATTCCAACGTAGCGTAACAATTATTAGTACGCCAATCCATTCCCATTTCTTAAAATATGTATTGTGGTCGCCATATTGTCAATATATTTTTGCAAGCCAATCCACAGGGACAGCTCAAAAAGGCTTTTATATTAATCAAGTAAATAATTTAATTATCCCCCTACCCCCTTTAGCCGAGCAACAGCGTATTGTGGCAAAATTAGATGAATTATTGCCCAAAGTGCAGGCGTTGGCGGAGTTGGAGTGAGTTATAGCGTAGAAGCTTATCGCATACGCCTATTGTTTTGATTTTTTAATCAAGGGCTTATGCAATAAGCCCCTACAAAAAACATTTTCACGATACAATATATTTTAAGTTGAGTATTCGCTCTAATTTATGGCAAATAAGGTAAGCTAAATGACAGCAATTCACAAAAAGAAATTTCCCATCGGTATTCAAA
>JAUNHS010000180.1 GCA_030523805.1 Acinetobacter sp. | reverse complement strand
ATTATATTCAAGTCAATGGCATGGAAGGTACGGTGGAAGATATTCAAATCCGTGCAACTTATTTACGCTCTACCGACGGTCGTCGTATCGTCATTCCAAATGCAACTGTTTATATTAGCCCTGTTACGGTAAATACTGCTTATGCTCAGCGTCGCTGTGAGTTTACTGTGGGTATTGGTTATGATGATGATATTGAAAAAGCCAAGCAAGTCATTAGCAATATTTTGGAGCAAAATGAGCGTGTATTAAAAACACCAAAATATCATATTTATGTAGCGACTTTGGCTGATTTCTCGGTAAATATTACGGTACGTTGGTGGATTAATACGCAGGAATTGTTGATTGTGGAAGCAGTAAGTGAAATTCAAACCTTAGTGAAAAATGCGTTTGATGCTCATGATATTAATATTCCGTACCCTGTACAAACGTCTATTAATATCAATGAAAAGAAATTGGTGGATTAAAGGCGTTACAACCTTTGTATAAATCATATTAGGGCAAATCATTATTGCCCTAATATTGTTTTTGCTCAAATATTAAGCAAACATTCGCCCTAAAGCATATGCCACACTTGTTTCCGTACGCAAAATACGCTGCCCAAACTGGCGAATCTGGCAACCATTCCGCTGCAACAAATCAATTTCATAAGGCGTAAAACCACGCTCACAACCTATCACCAAAAAGCACGCTTGTGCTTGCGAAGCCAAACTTTGCTCAGCATAAGGGTGAGCCACAAATGCGGGCTTGTCGGCTGTAATCCACTGTGCCAAACTGTCTTCTACAAAAGGTTTAAAGCGTTTCTCAAAAACTATTTCAGGCACAATAGTATCCTGTGCTTGCTCCAACCCTGTACGAATTGCATCATCTAACTGCTGTAAAATAGGACTTTGCCAATAACTTTTTTCTACAAAATAGCTTTGGCAAATGACAATTTTTTCTACGCCCATACTCACACTATCTTGAATAACACGACGTAAAACTTTCGGACGTGGCAATGCCAAAATTAACGTTACAGGCAGTTTTGCTGGGGGCTGTACGGCAAAATGAATGTCATGTTTTGCAGCCATTTGCTCATGTTGTTGCTGTGGAGAAAGTCGTATTTGATCCACAGACAATGCCAAAATCTCTGCGACAAAACGTTCACCATTTTTCCAGCCTACCTTAATGGCTTCCCCCACTTGGGCATTTAAAACATCGGTAACGTGTTGAATTTGCCGTTTATTTTTCAGCACAATATATTGAGAATGTAATTCTACATCATCATCAAGCAACAACATATTCATAATTGAATGACCTTTTTCTCACGCCAAATAACGATTAATAATATCTAAATGACGTTGTAAAGCCCCTTGATTGTGCTGCACCACACGATTTGCCGCTTGTACTTGAGCAAGTGTCGCAGCTGGATTGGTCGCATCAGCATATAATGCTTCAGCTGCTTGTTGAGCAGTGTGGACAATTTTTATGCCTTGCTGTTGAGCCAATTCATCTACAATTTGCTGAAAATTAAAATATTTATAGCCAATCATGGTCGGTACATGGAGCAACATCGGCTCTAAAATATTATGCCCACCGCCTACTTCATTCAGCGAACCGCCCACATAACAGCTCTGGCTTAACGCATACCACAGCCACATTTCGCCCATACTATCTGCCAAATAAACTTGTGTATCAGGCAAAATTTCTTGCTGGAAACTACGACGTTGAGTGCGTAATTGTAATTGCTGACATTGTTGCATCACTTCATCAAAGCGTTCAGGGTGGCGTGGCACAACAATACACAAGGCATTGGCATTTTGCTGCAAATAAGGTTTTAAAGCCGTTAAAATCTCTCGTTCTTCAGGAGCGTGTGTGCTTGCCAGTAGCATAATCTGACGTGTTTCCAATTGCCATTGCTGTTTTAATTGCTCTGCTTGAGCAATAAAATGTGCTGGCACTTGCATATCAAACTTTAAATTTCCCAGCACCAAAATGCGTTCTGCTGGCATACCGAGCGAGATAAAACGTTGCTTGGTGGCATCATCTTGTGCCAATAACGCATTGAGCTGTTGCAGCATTGGATGTGTAAGCGATGGCACTTTGCCATAGGCTTTTGCTGATTTTGCCGATAAACGGGCATTCAGCAATAAACAAGGGATTTGTCGTGCTTGGGCTTGGTGCAATAAATTTGCCCACAATTCCGTTTCTACCAATGCCAATAATTTCGGTTGATATAAATCCAAAAACGCATGAATAGTTCGCTTTAAGTCCACAGGCAAATAGACGGCTTGAAATAAGTGCAAATACGGCTCTTTGGCAAATAATTGCTTGGCTCGTGCTTGCCCTGTTTTGGTGGTATTGGTTAATAATACCGCATGACCTTGCTGTAAATAATGCTCTACCACGGCTTGTACTGCATTGGTTTCCCCTACCGACACAGCATGAATCCAAATGGCTTGACGGTTCAATGGTGGCAAAAAATCACCAAAGCGTTGTTGAATTTCTAATTGATATTGCTGCTGTGATTCGGCACGCTTTTTAATCCGCCAACGATACAGCGGTTGAATGAGTTGCAAAAGTGCATTGTACCAAAAGGGAGTTGCCACGTACTTACCTATCATGA
>JAUNHS010000179.1 GCA_030523805.1 Acinetobacter sp. | reverse complement strand
AGCGTTGGAATATTTGCGTAAAGACATTTATCAAATCGCACAAAAGGCATTTATTGATGTATTGCGTTATGGGCGTGCAGGCGTGTTGGTGGATTATCCAAGCCTTGACGAAACGCCATCTTTGCAACAGCAGCAGCAACAACAAATCGGTGCTGAATTGATTTATTATTCACCGTTTAATATTGTGAATTGGTCATATCAGCGTGGCAAATTGCAGTTTGTGCTATTGGCAGAGCAAGTAACCACGATTGAAAACTTTCAACATCGCACCGTCAAACAATATCGCCATTTGGGATTAGATGAACAAGGCTATTTTGTAGAAGTGTGGGACGAACACGGCAATGTACGCAGTCGCACTTATCCTAAAGCACAAGGGCAGGCGTGGCGTGAAATTCCCTTTGTCGTGATTGGTGCCGATAGTAATGATTTGAATGAGCAATCTATTCCGTTGGAAAGTTTAGCCAAAATCAACTTGGCACATTATCGCAATAGTGCAGATTATGAAGATAGCGTATTTAAATGTGGTCAGGTACAGCCGTTTATGAATGGCGTGAGTGAGAGCCGTTTACGTTATTATGAACAAGCAGGTTTGCGTTTAGGCAGTTCTACCTGTTTAATGCTGGAAGATGGTGGCAGTTTTGGTTTTGCACAAGCACAGCCGAATACACTAGTTGCTGAAGCCTTAAAGCAAAAGTATGAGCTGATGTTACATTTAGGGGCAAAATTGGTTGAGCCAACGTCAGGCAATAAAACCGCAACGCAAGCAGAATATGAAAACAGCACGCAAAACAGCATTGCTAGTATGTGTATTGCCAATTTGAATGAAGCGTTTAATGTGGCATTGTCCTACGCTTGGCAATATGCTGGCAGTGGGGCTTGGGATAAGCAGGCGATGTTTAAGGTCAAGCAGGATTTGGTACAGCCTTATGCAGACGCTGGTTTGATGACAACCTTAATGGCTTATGTGCAGGCAGGTTTAGCACCAAAAACGGTGGTGTATCATTATTTGCGTAAGCATAATTTGCTGGATAGTGAACTGAGTGATGATGATATTGAAGGTATGATTGAGCAGTTGGATTGACAATTTTTCAGGCTTGGATATACTAATGTATATACAACAAATGGAGAATACAACCATGCAAGTTACCTTACCTTTTAAATCAGGCAATTCTCAAGCCGTGCGTTTACCAAAATCGTTGGCATTTCCAAGCAATACCCCTGTTGTGGTGCGTAAAGAAAATGATACGGTCATTATTGAACCTGTGCGTACTTTAGAAGCTGTGCCACAATTATTTGCACAGCTTGGCACAATGCAACGCATTGAATTGGAAGAGAATGAGCGACAATGGTAATTCAACCGAAATATATGTTAGATACTAACATTTGCATTTATTTAATGAAGCACACACCACCATCGGTTATCCAACGTTTTAAAGCGTGCTTTGCTGGCGAAGTGGTGATGAGTGCAATCACATGGGCAGAATTGCAACGTGGTTTAAACATTCATCAATCACAGCAGGTATTTGATGAATTGGCACGTTTGATTAAGATTATCCCTTTTGATGATAAAGCAGGGGCGATGTTTGGCAAAGTCATGCAGACCAAGCAATTTAAAGCCAATTTTGATACTTTAATTGCCAGTCATGCTATGGCTTTAAATTTGATTTTAGTGACCAATAATGAGCAAGATTTTAGTCAATTTGATTTGACTGTAGAAAATTGGGTGGATTAAAACCCTAGATGTTTAAAAACAAAAATCCCTTGTGCAATACAAGGGATTTTTTTTTATCCGATAAGGGCGTATCACCCTTATTTTTAGGTGGCAAACATGAAAAAACTCGTCAATCTTGAACGCCTAAAAGCAGGCTTAAGCAAGGCTTTTGGCGATACCTTAAAAGCGGTGGACAGCTACCTACAAAAAGCCATTTTTAATCAAGAAGTCAGCGAACTTTCACAGCGTGAATTAAAACAAATTTTAAGCAATGCCGATGGCGAATTAAAAGGCTTATTTGGCGTGTATGTCGCAGGGTTAAAAGACAATTGGCGTGGACTGTTTACGCACCGTTATCATCAGCAATTTAGAGCAAAGCTGAAAGAGCCTAAATCACTACAAGCCTATGCCGATAAAGCCATGCAAAAGCCGTTACGTTTTACGGCAAATACAGGCATTAGCCTAGATGAAATGTTGTCTAAATTTAGCGATGATGAAGCACAGAAAATCACACGAGCCATTCGTTTAGCCCATCATGAAGGCTTGCCGAATAGTAAACTTATTCAAATGATACGTGGTTCTAAAGCACGCAATTATCAAGATGGCATTTTAGCGACCACAACTAGAAATGCAAAAACCTTAGCACATACTGGCACGGCGATTATAGATAGCCAAGCCAAACAGCAATTTATTGCAGACCATAGCGACCTTGTGCAGGGTATTAGAGTACTTGCCACGTTGGATATGCGAACCAGTAGCATTTGTCGGCATTTAGATGGCGAGTTTATGCCGTTGGATAAGGCGGTGTATCCACCGTATCATTATAATTGTCGTAGTAGTTTTGAAGTGGTGTATGATGGTTATCAACGCCCTAAACAGCGTGCCAGTATGCACGGCATGGTGGAAAATCAGAGTTATTATGAATGGTTGAAAGGGCAGGATAATCA
>JAUNHS010000178.1 GCA_030523805.1 Acinetobacter sp. | reverse complement strand
TTCAATCGCTTTTTTATCACTTCCTTAATGGCTGACATTGCGGACAAAACACACTTGACCGTTGAGCAATTTTCACATTCTGCAAAGTCGTTTCGCAATTCACACACATCTCCCCTGCTCGCCCATACGCCAATAAAGTCTGCTGAAAATAACCATTTTCGCCCATCGCATTAGAATAATCTTTTAAGGTCGTCCCACCCAAATGAATGGCATTGGCTAAAATCTTTTTAATTTCCTGCACCAGTTGTTCTAGTTGCGGAAAAGTCAATGTCTTCGCTGCTTGCAAAGGGTGAATACCCAGATTAAACAGGCTTTCTGTTGCATAAATATTGCCCACACCGACCACAATGTGCGAATCCATAATGGCATTTTTAATCGCCACACTTTTATTTTTGAATTTTTGCTGTAAATAATCTGCGGTAAAATCATCGCTTAACGGCTCAACGCCTAGCACATCAAGCAATTTTTGCGATGTTTCATCAAGCCACAAAATACAACCAAAACGTCTCGGATCATGGTAGCGTAATTCCAACAATTCGCCATCATCATAACGAAAGCGAAAAATCACATGGTCATGCTTGCGTAATGCTTTTTCACACGCTGCAAGGCTAAAACTGCCCGACATTCCCAAATGCCACAGCATTTGCTTTTGTTGTGTTGCATCATCACGCTGAAAAGTCGCAATGATGTATTTTGAACGGCGTTGTAATCGTATGAGCTGATAACCGACTAACGCTTCCAAATCATCAGGCACTCGCCAACGCAAGCTCGGTTGATGCACCGTAGTTTGGCATACGGTTGCCCCAAGCAATGGCTCTAAGCTGAGTTTTGTGGTTTCTACTTCGGGTAATTCTGGCATGATGTTCTCTCTTAAAATGTTTAGTACAAAATGTACAATAAAAAATGCGACTGTTGGAAACAATCGCATTTTAACGTGAACTTGGCTTTAGAAAAAGGCTTTTACACTTAATACGGTGCGATACATTCCCCAAGCCATTGGAATACCGACTGCCAACCATGCCAAAATCACCCATATAATTGGCGTTGCAGTATGATTTTGCTCGCTCACTGTGATGGCTTGGCTTTCTTGGTTTTGTTTGGCAACAATATTTTGCTCTCTCGCCAATTCATCTGCCGACATGAAATATTTGCTATTTACAGGGCGAATGAATAGATTACAAATTAAGCCAATCACCAACATACCAGCCAAAATAAACATACTTTGGTTATAAACTTGGCTTGCAGGCAATCCTAATGCCAACTGATAATCACGCATATTATTCACCACCACAGGCCCTAAAACACCTGCTGTCGCCCATGCGGTTAATAAACGACCGTGAATTGCACCGACCATTTGCGTGCCAAATAAATCGGCTAAATACGCAGGAACTGTCGCAAAGCCACCACCATACATACTTAAAATAATACAAATTGCCGTTACAAATAACAGCTTATGCCCTGCACCTGCTAGGAATGGAATGCTCACATATAAAGCAATCCCTAATACAAAAAAGATGGTATATGTTGCTTTACGCCCCAATTTATCCGAACAACTTGCCCAGAAAATACGCCCTAAAATATTAAACAAACTTAATAAAGCGGTAAATCCTGCAGCAATAGCTGCAACTTGCTTTAATTGCCCTTCATTTAATTCGGCAAAACTGGCTTGAATGCCCAATAAACTCCCTGCAAAAACTTCTTGCAACATTGGCGATGCCATACCGATAATGCCAATCCCTGCAGATACATTCATACATAGCACCACCCACACCAACCAAAATTGTGGAATGCCCCAAATTTTTCGTACATGCACATGATGTTGTGTCATCATTTTTTGTGCTTTGGCTTGTGGTGCTTGCCAGCCTTTTGGTGTCCAACCATGTGGCGGTAAGCGATATGACAATGCCCCACCCACCATAAATACGAAGTAAATCAATGCCATAACAATAAACGTTTCTACTGCACCGACACTAGTCGCATCAGCAAAATATGCCATTAAATCTACAGCCAGTGGCGAGCCGACCATCGCACCACCACCGAAGCCCATAATTGCCATACCTGTAGCCAAGCCACGGCGATCTGGAAACCATTTAATCAAGGTACTTACAGGTGAAATATAGCCCAAGCCCAAACCAATCCCACCAATGACACCAGAACCGAGTAACATCAGCCAAAATTGATGCAAATAAATACCTAATGCTGAAATCAACATTCCCCCACACCAACAGATTGCACTCAACAAGCCTGCTTTGCGTGGGCCAACACGCTCTAACCAACCACCCCAAATTGCCGCTGAACAGCCAAGCAATACAAAGAACATGGTGTACATCCAGCCTAAGGTAGAGACTTTCCAATCGCAAGCAGTTACAAATAATTGCTGAAAAAAGCCGATGTCTGGCACGCAATGTACCGAACTTTCTATGCCAATGGCTTTGGATAATGGCAACCAAAATACGGAAAATCCGTATGCCATACCAATACATAAATGTAATGCTAAAGCCGCTGGTGGCACGAGCCAGCGGTTAAAACCCGAATGTGCAGTAATGCGTTGTTTAGATAGGAACGGTGCGTTCCGTGTTGCAGATGTTGTTGGCATATATCGCTCACTTCATATGTGCAAAATTAATCAAAAATAGGCGTTATTTTAACGTTTTTTAACAGC
>JAUNHS010000177.1 GCA_030523805.1 Acinetobacter sp. | reverse complement strand
CGATCTGAATAAAATTCAAAGTCTATACTCGCTGTTACTGACATAATAGAATCCGAATAATGATGATTTCTATAAAAATTTATAAATTTAGCTTCACCATGTTTAATTCTTTAAGTACACACTTGCACAGATTTTTTATAATTCATACAACATCTAAAATTTCCCACGATAAATCAGTAGGAATTAAACGTTGCACAATCGGTTTCAATTGCTGCGAATTTTTACCGCTCACATAGCAACGTAAACGTATTTCATCTTGTACCAATTCAAACGTTTGATTTAATTCTTTTTGCACAAGTACACGAGACGTTTGATGAGCCACTGCCACGCCAGAATCAATTAAAGATAATTGCTCTTGATATAAAGATTGTATGGCAGGTTTTAAGAAAGGATAATGTGTACAACCTAAAACTAAAGCATCAGCTCCTTGTTGTATTGCAGGATCTAATTTAGTGCGTAAAATAGATAAACATTGCTCACTCATTTGTAAACCTTGCTCTACAAAGGGTACAAGCTCTGGGCAAGTGATGCGTAATACATTGACTTGAGCAGGTTTGGCAAAATTGTCTATTACGTCTTGAATTAATTTACCACGAAATGTCGCATTCGTTGCCAATACGGCAACGACTTTGCTTTGTGTGTGTAATACCGCAGGTTTCAATGCAGGCACTAAACCGATAATCGGGAACGCATCGCCATAATAATTACGCAAATAATCCAAGCTAAATGCTGATGCTGAATTACACGCTACAACAGCCAATTTACACCCTTTATGATATAGCCATTCTATCGCACGAGCAGTTAAATCTCGGATTTCTTTATCATTTCTTTCCCCATAAGGTACATTGGCTGTATCTGCATAATAGAGAATTTGTTCATTTGGTAAAAGTCGTGCAATTTCTATGGCGACAGACAATCCCCCGACACCAGAATCAAAAATGCCAATCGGTGCTGCACGTTGAGCATTGCTTTCAGGTGGGTTAATACGATAAGTATTATTATGAATAACAGGTAAAGGCGGTGCGTTGTACATGGTGCTATATCAATTCTCTGGCGTGCTTAAATGAAATTGCACATTTCCACTAGTCAAGGTTAAAATCGTACCACCTTGCGACGTTTCCTGCAACTGGCCATAGTCTATAAGATGATAAAAAACGGCACGTTGTACCAATGCCCATAAACCAAAGCGAACGTGTACATACGGTCGCCATTCTCCTTGAAATGTTCGCATTTCTATCGGGTGTTGTTCATTTAGGCAAAGATGATCGCCATGTGCGGTTTGGCAATATAAATACGTTGTGCCATCATCGCTGATTTGCTGTTCTACAGCGATAATTTGTAAAGGGGCATCATCAACTTGAATTTGAATTTTTTCTACAGGCGTTTTTAGGTAATATTGCCCTTGTTCTACCCACAATAATTGTGCAAATAAATCAATCAAAGCACGACGTGTAATCGGGCGACCTTCATGCCACCATTCTCCATTGGCGTGTATGCGTAAATCCATCGTGCCACATAGGGTGGGATTCCATTGATCTACAGGATATTTATGAGCTGTATTTGCAGCAGGTAATTGCTGCATGAGTTGTTGTAAATTCATTTTTGATTAATGTCCGACTCTCTTTTTTGACAGCATGATGCGTATTTCATGCCATTTTTTCTCTTGAATAATCGCCTTATACTACCTTAAATATCGCTAAAATCACAGTAAAACTGTGTTATAATTTTCGTTTTACATTTCAGGCAGTAACGCTTGTCTTTCATATACATAGGCGTTGCCACCCACAGTAATATTTAGGAGTCCTTCATGGAACATATTGAACGAGAGTCAATGGAGTTTGATGTCGTGATTGTCGGTGCTGGCCCTGCAGGCTTGTCGGCAGCCATTCGCCTACGCCAACTGGCGATACAACACAACCTTGCCGATTTATCGGTATGTGTGGTTGAAAAAGGCTCTGAAATCGGTGCTCACATTTTATCAGGTGCAGTGCTTGAACCCCGTGCATTAAACGAACTTTTCCCAAATTGGAAAGATGAAGACGCACCGCTCAATGTTCCTGTAACAGAAGACAAAACCTATTTCTTAATGTCGGAAACCGACAGCAAAGAAGCACCGCATTGGCTTGTACCAAAGACTATGCACAATGATGGCAATTATGTGGTTTCTCTCGGCAATGTGGTGCGTTGGCTCGGACAAAAAGCAGAAGAATTAGAAGTCAATTTATTTCCAGGATTTGCCGCCAGTGAAATTTTATACCATGAAGATGGCACAGTAAAAGGCGTACAAACAGGCGATATGGGCGTGGGCAAAGATGGCGAACCGACGCACAACTTTACTGCTGGCTATGAATTGCACGCCAAATACACCATTTTTGCTGAAGGCTGCCGTGGACATTTGGGCAAACGCTTAATTGAAAAATTCCAATTAGACAAAGACGCTGACCCACAACATTATGGCATTGGCATTAAAGAATTGTGGGAAATTGACCCTGCGAAACATAAAGCAGGCTTAGTGATGCACGGCACAGGTTGGCCATTGTCGGAAACAGGTTCGGCAGGTGGTTGGTGGTTGTATCATGCGGAAAATAATCAAGTTACGCTAGGCATGATTATTGACTTATCTTATGAAAATCCGCATATGTTCCCATTTATGGAAATGCAACGCTGGAAAACGCACCCTTTAATTAAGCAATATTTAGAAGGTGG
>JAUNHS010000176.1 GCA_030523805.1 Acinetobacter sp. | reverse complement strand
CCACGCTATTACGCATTATTCTTTTCACAATTTAATCTATACGGGTGATTCATGGAACCTATGGTGGTCATGGCTGCACGAGCAGCACAAACAGTTGGGCAAGAGCTTTTAAAAGCACATCAAAACAGACACAGACTTGAGTTACAAGTAGAACAAAAAGGCATTGATGGCCCTGTAACCCGTGTAGATCGTTACCTAGAACAACTCACCATTGACACCTTGAAAAAAAGCTACAAACGCCACTCATTCCTAGGCGAAGAGTTTGGTATGCAAGAAGGCGTGGGCAACGATGCCGATTGGTGCTGGATTATTGATCCGCTAGATGGCACGCTCAATTTTGTACAAGGTATTCCACATTTCTGTATTTCTATCGCAGTGCAACACAAAGGCGTTACGCAACATGGCGTGATTTATGACCCTGTGCGTGATGAATTATTCTCTGCGAGTCGTGGTCAAGGGGCAATGCTGAATCAGCGTCGTATCCGTGTCAGCCAAAAAGATAGCTTGGAAAATACAACCCTTGCTGTAGGTCATGCGTATCGTAGCATTCGTAATGGCGAAGTGGTGTCGTATGCTGAGCAGCATTTTGCATCGTTATTAGCTGTTACACAAGCGGGCGGTCAATTCCGTCGTGGTGGTTCGGCAGCGTTAGATTTGGCATATGTGGCAAATGGTCGTGTTGATGGCTTTTTTGAACTCGGCTTAAAGCCTTGGGATATTGCAGCTGGCGAATTGATTGTGCGTGAAGCTGGCGGTACGATGGTCGATGCTCGTGGTGGTCATGACAGTTTTGACAATGGTCAAGTGATTGCATCATCATTGAAATTGCTTAAACCTTTAATGCAAGCGGTTGTTCCTGCATGGGGCAATGCGGTGCGTTAAACCAAAACGACATTTATTTTTACCTTTTTATCTATTATCTTTATGATGATATACACTGCGAGCGACTTTTTAGCAACACGAAATGAAGCCCAAAGTTGCACGCATTCACTTTTATTTTAACCTATTTGGAACAGATTATGAGCAAAGCCTTACCTATAGCCATTGCTACAATTCTGGGTGCTGCTGCCTTAGCCCCAGTGGTATATTCTATGAACAACCCTGCATCATTAGATGCTATCAGCAATACCAAGTTAGATCAAAATGCTACACATCTACAAAAAATTAGCTATGCTTTAGGCTATTCTATTGCACAGCAAGTCCCAGCAGAAGCGGATAGCGGTGCAGTGATGGCAGGCTTTAATGATGCCCGAGCTCAAAAAGAATCACGCTATAGCCAAGAAGAAATTCAAACGGCTTTCCAAGCCTATTCTAAAGAAGTAGAAGCACAGCATGGTGCAACTGCTGATACAGCTGCTCAAGCCCAAGCAACTGAAGCCGCTCCAACATCTGCTGTCGCTGCGGTAAGTGCCGAAGAAGCAAAAAAATTCTTTGCTGAAAATGCGAAAAAAGAAGGCGTAAAAACCACTGCATCTGGCTTACAATACAAAATTGTTAAAGAAGGTACAGGCAAACAACCAACAGCAACATCTAAAGTTACCGTACATTACGAAGGCAAATTGCTCAATGGTCAAGTATTTGATAGTTCTATACAACGTGGCGAGCCTGTAACATTCCCACTTAATCAAGTGATTAAAGGCTGGACTGAAGGCTTAAGCCTTGTAAAAGAAGGTTCAACGGTTGAATTATACATTCCAGCAGAATTGGCGTATGGTTCACAAGAGCGTCCTGGTATTCCTGCCAATAGTCCATTGGTTTTCCAAGTGCAATTATTAAAAGTAGAATAATTTTTGCTACTTTTATGCAACAAAAACGCCATGATTTTCATGGCGTTTTTTTGTGTTCTCCCCTTTTCAAAGTGCGTAAAATCGCCTAGTATTAAAGCCAATTTTTTACATACAACGGATAAAATCATGAAATTACGCCAATTCCTTGCTTGTGGTGTACTCTCTCTCTGTTCAGCTGTCGTTATTGCCAAAACAAACGATTTACCCAAAGCACCAATACCAAAAGCTCCACAACAACTCACCGCATTGGTAGATATTGCATCATATGCTGCGGCATATCTCACTATTGACGACCGCATTAATGAAATTAAAAATCTCAATAAAGACTTGCTCTTGCTGGGCTATTATCACGGTTTGCACAATAAAACATCTCAACTCAAACAAATAGATAAAAATGCAGCAGCATCTTATTTATTAGGCTCATTGCTTGGTTCAAAATTGATGGAAAATGAACCGACATTAAATAAAGATATTGCTCTGTTAGGTCTGTACGATGCTGTGCATCGTGTGCCTGCAAAAGTTCGCCCTTTGGTGATGATGGCAGCTTTATCGCAATATAAAAATGAGTTACAAAAAACGGCTTTTGCTCAATGGCAAAAGGAATTAACGCAAAATCAACAGCAAGAACAGCAATTTTTACAGCAATTGGCAAAGGATTCGCAAGTGAAAAAATTGCCGTCTGGCGTGTATTATCGCTTAACGCAAGATGCTCAAGGGCAATCAGCACAGCAGGCAACACAAGTGAAAATGCGTTATGAAGGGCGTTTGATTGATGGTACAGTTTTTGATAGCAGTATCGCCCGTGATGAAACGGTAGATGTTGAAATGCAGCATTTAATTCAAGGCTTGCAACTTGGTATTCGCCAAATGAAAGTTGGTCAAAAAGCGACTTTTTATATCCCAAGTCGTTTGGCTTATCA
>JAUNHS010000175.1 GCA_030523805.1 Acinetobacter sp. | reverse complement strand
GTCAGCATACGGCTGGCAGAGCAATAAGTTTCAGCGGATAATTCAATCGCTTTTTCTACTTGCTTGGCTTTAATGCCTTTCCCTTTAACAATAAAGTGCAAATGAATTTTGGTAAATACCGCAGGAATACCATCGGCACGTTCAGCATCTAACTCACATTCTACATGGCGAATATCTTGGCGTGCTTTTTTGAGAATTGTTACAATATCAAATGATGCACAACCACCCAAACCCGTCAAAATTAATTCCATTGGACGAGAGCCACGATTTTCACCACCATAGGCAGGCGAACCGTCCATAATGACTTGATGTCCACTTTCACTATGACCTTCAAAAGCTACATTTTCTAACCATACTACACGAGATTTCATTTGTTTTACCTTTCTAAAAATAAGTGTTGCTATATCCTAGCACAAAATAGGCGAAATGGTGTAATATCCTATTATTTGCATGATAGATAATTACGTTATAAATGAACGATTTTTCAAAAATATTTAATATATTTCATGACCTTTATCTATAATTAGTGTAGAATAGACCATTATTTGTATATTTATAGGTAGTTTTTGCTTATGGCATTAAATGATACCCATTCAATTTTGACAACTTCGCTTTCACAAAGCCAATTGCCAGAATCAGTGCGTACCTTATTAAAGCGTGCTTATGTCAATCGTTATGCAAAACGTAGTACGGTTGTGGCGGCAGGAAGCGAGTCAAAATCTTTATATTTGATTTTAAAGGGGTCGGTTTCTGTGATTGTGCGTGAAGGCGATGATCGTGAAATCGTAGTTGCTTATTTAAACCCAGGTGATTTCTTTGGTGAAATGGGCTTATTTGAAGCCAATCCACAGCGTAGTGCTGAAGTGCGTACACGTAGCATCTGTGAAATTGCTGAAATTTCTTATGAAAATTTCCATGAGTTAAGCAAAACTTACCCAGATTTGAGCTATGCCGTATTTGCACAGTTGGTACGTCGCTTAAAGCAAACCACACGCAAAGTAACGGACTTGGCATTTATTGATGTATCGGGGCGTATTGCTCGTAATTTGATTGAATTGTCAAAACAACCTGAAGCCACAATTTTGCCGAATGGCCGTCAAATTCGTATTACACGTCAAGAATTAGGGCGTATTGTTGGTTGTTCTCGTGAAATGGTTGGTCGTGTGTTGAAGAGTTTAGAAGAGCAGGGCATGATTGAAACTAGTGGTAAGGCAATTTTGATTTTTGATTCATCTCTATAAATCTTGCTGACCATGAGCTGAACAGCGATGAATAAAAAACCAAGCACATTTGCTTGGTTTTTTATTGGTTTAATGAGATTAAATAATGATACCATATTCAATAAATATCACATCATTATGAATGTGTGATGTTAATGAATAGGGCAGATGTCATCTGCCTCTACAAAATCCATATTTTCACGATACTATATATTTTGAGATGCTATAGCAGGAACTATTAGCCCAACACTTCTCTACGCCCCGAACTTACCGAAGGACCAATCAGCCCATTTTCTTCCATTAAATCAATCAACTTCCCAGCACGGTTATAACCAATACTAAACTTACGCTGCAAAGCCGAAGCCGAAGCCTTACGGGTTGTCAGCACAAATTGCACAGCATCATCATAAAGTGGATCGCCCACATCTTCAGAACTCGCTGTTGGACGAGAGCTTACACCTTCTTCATCCACATCATCTAAAATATCATCTACATAATCAGGCGAACCACGCTCACGCCACGCATCACACACACGGTTCACTTCATCATCACTAATAAACGCCCCATGTAAACGCTCAGGCTCTTTCTGCCCTGGCCCAAGATACAACATATCCCCATGCCCCAGCAAATCTTCAGCCCCAGCCGCATCCAAAATAATACGAGAATCCACCTTACTACTCACACGCAAACCCACACGTGTAGGAATATTACTCTTAATCAAACCCGTAACCACATCAGCCGTCGGACGCTGCGTCGCAATCAACAAATGAATACCCGCTGCACGAGCCTTTTGAGCAATACGAGTAATCAAAATCTCAGGCTTCTTCCCAAGCTGCATAATCATATCTGCAAACTCATCAGCCACAATCACAATACGTGGCAACGGCTTCAAACGTGGTGCCCGTGTTTGCGTAGCCGACTGATCAGGCTTCCACAACGGATCAATCTCAGGCTCACCACGATCAATCGCCGCCTGGATCTTAGGATTAAACTCTTCCAGCTTACGCACCTTAAACAACGCCATCAACTGATAACGACGCTCCATCTCCTTCACACACCAAGCCAAAGCATTGGTAGCCTTCTCCATATCACTAATCACAGGCGTTAAAAGATGCGGAATATCATCATAATTCGCAAACTCCAACTGCTTCGGATCAATCAACAACAAACGCAACTGCTCAGGCGTATACTTCATCAACATCGTCAAAAGCATAGAATTCACAGCAACAGATTTCCCTGAACCCGTCGTACCTGCCACCAACATATGCGGTGCTTTTGCCAAATCAGCCAAAATCGGCTGCCCAGCAATATTTACCCCCATCGCCATAGACAAAGCAATACTCGGATCCTTAAACGCATCTTCCTGCAAAATCTCAATCAACTTCACCATAGAGCGTTTTTTATTAGGAATTTCAATGCCGATATACGACTTACCAGCAATCACCTGCACCACACGCAACGAACCAACAGCCATAGAGCGTGCCAAATCTTGAGCAATATTCGCCACTTTAGACGACTTCATACCAGGAGCAAGTTCAAGCTCAAAACGAGTAAT
>JAUNHS010000174.1 GCA_030523805.1 Acinetobacter sp. | reverse complement strand
GTGTATTGCAAGTGCCAGTAGCGTTGTATTCGCTGAAACTACAGAAACGGAAGAAGCTGTTAAACCCAAAGCAACGTTGCAAACTATTGTCGTTACTGCGACGGAAGAAGAGCAAAAGCAAGTGGGTCAAACGGTTAAAACTGCAGAACAATTGGCACGAGAAATGGCAAGCAATAGCCACGACCTTGTGCGTTATAATACGGAAGTTGATGTTGCTGAAGTGGGGCGTTATGGTAATAAAGGTTTTGCTATTCGTGGCGTAGATGGTAATCGTGTTGCCATGAATATTGATGGCGTGGCTTTGCCAGAAGCAGAAGCAAATGAAATTTTCTCGCCTTATGGCTATATGTATGAAGGACGTTTTAATCCTGATTTGGAAATGATGCGTTCAGTCAATATTACGGCAGGGGCAGATAGTTTGGCATCAGGCTCTGGTGCTGTGGGTGGAGCAGTATCTTATCAGACCAAGCAACCAAGTGATTTTGTGCAAGATGGCAATTTGGGTGGCTATGCAAAACTGGGCTATGCAAGTAAAAATGAAGAATCATTAACCGCAGCAGGATTGGCTGGCACATGGAATAAAGCGGAATTTCTAATCAATTATGCACAGCGTCATGGTAAAGAAACGCAAAATCACGCCAATCGCCAAAGTGATAATGCACGTTTAGATCCGAGCTATATTTTTAGTGCAGAAGAAATGCCTGTTGCTTCATCAAGCAATTCACTGATTTATCCAAATCCTTTGGATTTTAAACGTGAAAGTGCATTGGCAAAATTCTATTATCATTTGAATGATAGCCATCGTATTGGCGTGCATGGTTTTTATCAAGAACAAAATAATCATATTAATACCGATAGTGCCAATACGACAACGGGTTCTCGTACAGGTTCAACGACACGCCGTGCTCATGACAAAGAGCAAATGCAAAGTTATGGTGTGAATTATCGTTACCAACCTGCTGATGCAAAAATTGTTCAGCAAATTGATGTGGATTATACGCATAGCGATGTGTTAGGTTTAGCAGATACATGGATTTATGACCGTACTTATAAATGCTCGGATTCATCGGTATCACGCTATATGTGTGAGTATCGTGGGCATCAATTAGTGTTAGACACAGCGACTTTATCGCACCAAGAATATCGCCCTGCACAAACAGTATCCGATCAAGTGCATGTGAAGTTTAAATCACAGCCATTTAATTGGGGAATGTGGGGCGAACATCAATTTGGTTTAAACAGCAATTATGTGCGTCAAGATTATACAACTTCGGCAACATATCTCAGTGCGACAAGCATTGCTAGCCATATTTCGGCTGCATTTCCTGATGCGAAAAAGACCAATTACAATTTTACTTTGACGGATAGCATTTATTTCAATGATCGTTTAAAAGCGATGCTTGGTGTGCGTTATGACCATTATCGTTATAAGCCGTATTTTGAAACCGATGTGAATGGTTTTAATGAGCAAGCCTATAGCGTAACGCCTTGTAATAACGCAAGTAATAATACCTTATTCTGTGAAAATTATCGTGCTGGTAAAGGCTTACCTGAAACATCATTTAAGCATTTTACTTATAGCGGTGCATTTGATTGGAGCATCATTCCTGAACAATTAACCGCACGCTATAAGATTGGTACAGGCTTTTTAGCACCAACAGTAACGCAAATTTATAGCCAATTTGAAGGTTTGGGAGCAAGACAAGTTCCAAATTATGATTTAAAGCCTGAAAAATCGCTCAATCAAGAATTAGAGTTAAGCTATAAGCCAACGCCGAATGTTAATTTAAGCGTTGCAGGTTATATTTCTAAATATGATGATTTTATCCATACACGTTTCTGGCAAGGGAATACCAATAATTGTACCGATCGTCTCACTTGTATGCAGTCGGTGAATTTAGATGAAGCTGAAGTGAAAGGGCTTAAATTAGGCATTGATGCTGATTTATCTGATGTATTAGGTTTGGCAGGTCAGTTTAAAGTATCTGCTCAAATGCACACGGCAAATGATTCGGCTTGGATTATGACAGATAGTAATGGCAAGCAAAAAATTAATACTTTAGCTGCCGTGCCACGCAATTTCTTATTTGGTGCGGATTATCTTTCTGCTGATCAAAGTTGGGAAGTTCATGCGAAATTGCGTGTGTTAAATCGTAAGCAAGCCGATGATACCAAGACCCTAGAAACACGAGCGATAAGATCTTTAACTACGACAGCGTGTCCTAGTGATTATGCTGCTTATGGCTATTGTGCATGGATGGGTTATGATACCTATGACCAAGCAACAGGAACATGGGTAAAAACTGCTGAAGCAATTACAGGTTATGAAGATTATGTAGATACATATCAACACATTGACCAAAGTAAAACAGCAACATTGATTGACTTGTATGGCAGCAAAAAAATCGGTAAAAAGCAAAATCTGATTTTAAGTGCAGGTATTTACAATTTGACCAATGTGAAATATATTCCATGGGAAACTTTACGCCAATTTAATAATAGCAATGCAAACACAATGATTGATAGCAATGGCTATGGTTTTGCACGTTATACAGCTCCAGGGCGTAACTATTCTGTTGCATTAGAATATAAATTCTAATAACGAGACAGTGATTAAAAAACAGCATCATAATTGAATTATGGTGCTGTTTTCTTACGTTTATCACTTGAATTTGTACGCTATAGCTTACACACATTGTCCTATTTAGCTGATATGCAGCAGATAATAAATTTTATATTCTATACTTACAGCAAGGGAAGTCAGGACGACGTGAAAGGATAGGAGCTGTACAGGAAAGACA
>JAUNHS010000173.1:301-2808 GCA_030523805.1 Acinetobacter sp. | reverse complement strand
TAGGATATTTCTCAAATCTTACTATGCGTCTGTTGATATAATAGAAATCATATTACAAACGCACATTTCATCACGCTTTCGCCTGCTCAATCTCTTTCACAAAGCGATCAAACAACGGTGCACAATCATGTGGGCCTGGGCTAGCTTCAGGGTGTCCTTGAAAGCTAAATGCAGGGCGGTCAGTGCGTTCAATACCTTGCAATGTCCCGTCAAACAACGATTTATGCGTCGCACGCAATGTTGCTGGCAATGTCGCTTCATCTACGGCAAAGCCGTGATTTTGCGATGTAATCATTACAGTTCCATCATCAAGATTTTGCACAGGGTGGTTCGCCCCATGATGACCGTGATTCATTTTCACAGTTTTTGCACCACTAGCTAACGCCAAAATCTGATGTCCTAAGCAAATACCAAATACAGGAATTTTTGTGGTTTCAACAATTGTTTTGACAGCATCAATCGCATAATCACACGCTGCTGGGTCGCCAGGGCCATTAGACAAGAAAATACCGTCTGGATTTAAAGCCAACACTTTCTCAACAGGTGTTTGTGCAGGTACAACAGTCAGTTTACATCCACGGTCAGCAAGCATACGCAAGATATTAGTTTTTACACCATAATCATACGCCACAACGTGATATTTTAATTCTGGCTTTGCAAAACCTTGCCCTAATTGCCATGAACCTTCTGTCCATTCAAAACCGTCTTTATCACAGCATTCTTTTGCCAAATCTAAACCATTTAAGCCACCAAACCCTTTGGCTAACTCAATCGCACGCTCTACTGTTACATCTTCACCTGCTAGAATACACCCATTTTGAGCACCTTTATCACGTAAAATACGAGTAAGTTTACGTGTGTCAATTTCAGCAATCGCTACAATATTGTGTGCTTTCAAATAGTCAGATAATGATTGTTCACTACGGAAATTACTGTGTAAAAGTGGTAAATCACGAATAATTAAACCATTTGCCCATACTTTATGAATACGACCAGATTCCACATCTTCGCTATTGCAACCTGTATTGCCGATGTGTGGATAGGTTAATGTGACGATTTGTTGGGCATAACTTGGATCAGTTAAAATTTCTTGATAGCCTGTCATGGCTGTATTGAAAACGACTTCCCCAGTCGTAGAACCTGTTGCACCGATTGCGATACCTTTGAATACTGTACCATCGGCAAGGGCGAGAATGGCTGGAATGCTCAAGGCAAAACTCCTATTTTTTTAAGTTGTAAAAAAGCGAATTTCGTTTAAAATCGCACCATTGCAATGCTTTGCAACAAAATTACTTGCTTGTAACTTAAAAACACATTATACACACATTAAAAATAAAAGTCTATGCACTTCATCGAAGGAATAAGGAAAACTTGGCTAGGATTTAAGCTATTAAGTAAATAATATACTAAATGCTCATTTTTAATAATGGAAATAAAGCCCAATAATTTCGTCAGTCCCTATAAATCAATACACAAAAAAATAACTCCTATCAATCAAAAAAAGTTTCACGTTTCATTAAAAGCATTATACAAAACTTGGATTATTTTAGTACGCTATTTCGATTATCTTAAATATCGAAATAGCATAACACTCATCAAGCCATCTAACCACTAATTAAAAAAACAAAATCAGCAATATAGAATCTAGACTATTACTCTTCAATCACTTTTAATTCACCATGTTCAAATACAACTTCTTGCTCCCATGGTACAATATCATGTCGCTTAGCAGCATAAAAATTACGCTGCTTCACCATTTGATATTTTGTATATAACTTTTGCTCGCCATCTAATTCATGATTAGGATAACAACTTTGAAAGAAATCATCACTTAAAATTTCTCTACGTTCCACATCAATCATATAATAAATCGTACGTTTTCCTGTATTAACCCCTTTCATATTTGCCTTTAATAGTGCTTGCGTTACAGCAACATCGTTTGCATCGCCACGTTGAATCCACGTTAATGCAAGTTTCAATGCCACTTCCCTTTTTATGCCATAAGAATTAGTATCAATCAAATGCCCAGGTCTAAATCGTGAATGCAAATCGATTTCTTGATCGCCACCAAATAAATCTAAACGAATTTTATAATGTAATTGGTCATGATGCCAAAAACCTGTAGAATCCACATTGTCAGGACATAAAATCTGTTCTGTTTCATCGACATAATAACGTAAATTGTACGCATAATCCGCATTATGACGTGAAATTGCATCGACCAAATAATGCACATGATCGGCACTCATCCAATTGTCATCATCAATAAAACAAATAATATCTTCTGTAACTAAAAATGGAGCAACCGCATTAATAATTGAATTACACATACCGCCAGCTCCAGTATTCATACCCAAATAGCTGACTTTTACATTAGGATAATCTTTTACCATTTCCAACACTTGCTGATGATATTGCGGTCCATCAACAAAAATATAATGCGTACATGGATACGTTTGTTGTTGTACGCTTTTAATGGTACGCAATAAACTTTCTCTACCAATACT
>JAUNHS010000173.1:0-291 GCA_030523805.1 Acinetobacter sp. | reverse complement strand
ACTTGGCGTAATTACAGCAACTGTTGTTTGATGTGTCATCGTGTGCATGGTTAAACAACCTAATTTATTCAAATAAACTGCATTATAACAATAAAATCAAATCATCTACAATTGGATCAACAATCCTTTACTGAACTTCAATAAATGTAAATATCCAATATAAAAAATGTGGGAAATTTGCATTACCCACATTTTTTGCATTTTTGCTTAATCAATTCGCAATCATTTTACCAATTCTACTGGACCGTGATCATCACAGTGATCACCATGTTGATGGTGTAAACGACCATT
>JAUNHS010000020.1 GCA_030523805.1 Acinetobacter sp. | reverse complement strand
AAATAAAAACTTAAATTCATAAGTATTTGTTTTTATTCACTTTTATTTGTCAGTGTCGCTGACAGGTGCGTATAATATAGGACTTGTTATCGTTTGGCAAGGGGTTTTTTGAATTTATTTTTTCAAAAGTTTATTTATTAATCACAAATTTTCATAATGCTTTGTTTTATATAATAATTTTAATTTTACTATTTTTACACTAAAAAGCACCCAAATAAAAAACGCCCCATTCAGATGGAGCGTTTTTAATATCTGACGATATTAGTGTATCAGATTACTGAACAGTAACGATACGGCTACCTTTGATTGTAGCAAATACACGACGGTTCATCGCACGACCTTCAGCTGTTTTGTTGTCAGCAATTGGTTGATCCCATGCGAAACCTTCAGCACTTAAACGTTGTGGGTTGATATTGAACTCGTTTACAAGTGCAGATTTAACAGAGTTAGCACGAGCTAAAGATAAACGTTCATTCAACTTACGTGGACCAGTGTTATCTGTATGACCTTCAATACGTGCAGTTGCATTCGGGAATTCATTTAATGCTTCAGCAACTTTTGCGATTTCTGGTTTGTATTGGTCTTTGATGTTTGATTTGTTTACATCAAAGAATACACGCAATTCAACATTTAAGTCTTCTTGTAATTGACGTGGTTGTGGCTTTTCTACTACAACTGGTGCTGGAGCAGGAGCTGGTGCTGGAGCAACAACAGGCTCTACAACTTCAACTGGAGCAGCTGGTTTCAAGTGACCACCTAAAACTACATTTAAACCTGCTAAAGCAGTGTAGTTCCAGAATTTTTCGTCAAAGTGGTAAGTACCACGAGCTTCTGTACGCAATGATAATGCATCATTTAAACGCCAGAATGCACCCACACCCGCATTACCTAAAGTACCTTCTTCAGCTACGTTTGCAGCATTATCATTAATTACAGCAGTATCTGCTTTATATTTATAATGACCAGCACCTAACAATACATAAGGTTTGATTTTGCTGTCGTAGTTTTTAGTGATTGCATCAGTTGTAACATAGAAGTTACCAGCGATGTTTTGACCTTTATACTCGCCAGCATTTGTAGAATTTGTACCAGTAGTAGCAACATCACCTTTGATTTGGCTATATTCAGCTTCAAAACCAACAGATGGCGTTAATTCTACACCTAACGCAGCACCAACAAACAAGTCATCTTCTAATTTAACATTTGAATTAGTTAAATGATTTTCAGTAGAAGTTAAGTTGTTGTGCTCTGTATCAAACATTGTATAACCAAGCATTAAAGGAGTAACGGTTACACCAGCGTTTGCAGCTAAAGGTGCAGCAACAAGCATAGCAAGTGCGATACGGCTTAATTTCATGGAATCTCTCCAAAAGATAAAAATTACTGTTTCAGCATTCTATAGTTTTCACTATAGAGCCATTATTTATGCATTTACGCACAAATAATGTGCTTTGCATTAAGAAATATCATCGAAACACTCAGCCTAAGACTGTACTTCCAAGTGCCTGATAATTTGACAAGAAAACTATAGACAAAATTACTTACAATTTCAAGAGTAATTTAGTAAATTTTACTTGCTTTTATAAATGTTCATGCATTTATATTGCTTATTGTAGCAGTTTTTTATGGATTATGCCTAGCTTTTTTTGCTTATTTTCGCTATTTTTACTTTTTTTTATAACGAAAGTTCTATACAATTCTTCATAATTTCAATCTTTTATCAATCTCTCTATCATGCACAAATGTATGAAATATAACGCAGCAGGGTTTACTTTACTTGAATTACTCATTGTTATTTTTATTATTGCTGTTTTGAGTAGTTTGGCATTGCCTTATTATCAAAATGTAAAAGCCAAGCAAGAAATGTATTTCATCAGCGATGCTTTTCCTATGCTATTTCGCATTGCTCGGCAGGAAGCCTTTACTCGTCATCAAGATATTGTGATTTGCCCTAGCTATGATGGGGAACGCTGTAGTGCAAATACAATGGCATGGGAAAAGTCTATATTGGTATTTGTAGATTTGAACCAAAATCGGCAAAAAGATCAAAAAGACGCACTATTGCAACGGCAAGATTTAAATATTCGCTATGCTCGTCTATCGTACTCAGGTGCAAGGCACGCCAATTATTTGATGTTTAAGCAAAATAATGCTTTACCACAAGGTTCGCAAGGTTCTTTCTATTATTGCTCTACACAAAATGCCAGTTTGCACCGTCGGATTGTGTTAAGTGCAATGGGACATAGCCGTGTAGAGCAAAATGTAGAAAGTTGTTCATTATAAGTTCAGTATTGCTATAATCAACCTTGTGGATTTTGCTGATGTGTTTGCAACCAGCGGCGTTGTTGCAAGCGTTCGCTTTCTACTTCTCGCTGATTGTAAGCATATTGATAAAGTTTTGTACCTTTTAATTGTTCAGGGAAATAATCTTGCAATACAAAATGCTCTGGGAAATTATGCGGATATTGATAACCTACACCATAACCTTGTTGTTTCATTAATTCTGTTGGGGCATTGCGTAAATGCAACGGTACGCTCAAATGTGCTGTTTTCTCTGCCAATTCCATCGCACGATTAATGGCAAGATAAGTACTATTACTTTTGGCACTGGTCGCTAGATACACCACGACTTGTCCTAAAATAATGCGTGCTTCAGGCATACCAATCACTTGTACCGAACGGAAACACTCGCCTGCCAGCAGTAAAGCATTCGGATTTGAATTACCAATATCTTCCGATGCTAAAATGAGTAAGCGACGAGCGATAAAAGTCGGATCTTCACCACCTTTGAGCATTCGTGCTAACCAATATAATGCCGCATCGGGGTCGCTACCACGAATAGATTTAATCATGGCTGACACAATATCATAATGCTGTTCGCCAGATTTATCATATTGGGCAAAACCTTGCTGAGCCACACGCACTACCATGTCATTATTAATGTGATGCTGTTCAGCATTCTCATCTAGGCTATTGGCAACTAAATCTAATAAATTTAATGCTTTGCGTGCATCGCCTGCAGAAAATTGTAAAAAGGCTTGATATTCTGCAATGTGAATATTTTTACTTTGCAAATAACGGTCTCGTTTGAGTGCCTGCGTTAATAATTGCTGAATTTCTTGTTCATTTAAAGCATTGAGCGTATAAACTTGGCAACGTGAAAGCAATGCTTTATTGACTTCAAATGATGGATTTTCAGTCGTCGCACCAATGAGCGTAATTTTGCCTTTTTCTACAGCATTTAGCAGTGCATCTTGTTGAGATTTATTAAAACGATGAATTTCATCAATAAACAATACAGGTGGCAATAAATCATTACTATTGCCATCGCCAATCACTTCACGCAATTCCTTCACGCCTGTATTGAGTGCCGATAAACTCACAAATGGACGATCCACTGCTTGAGCCAGCAATAATGCCAATGTGGTTTTGCCCACGCCTGGTGGCCCCCAAAATAAAATAGATGGCAAATGCCCTTGGTCAATCATTTGACGAAATGGTGCATTTTCGCCCAACAAATGCTGCTGACCAATAATTTCACTTAAATCTCGTGGGCGAATGCGTTCTGGTAAAGGAATTAAATGTTCAGTCATGATGATTCTCTGCTATTTTGGCACTAGGGCTACGCTGTAAAACGTATAATGTAAATGCTGCTGTGAGTTTGAATTGCGTATGTGCTTCCAATGCAGCACGACGCTCAGCTTTGGCTTTCCACGCATAAGGAGTCATACAAATTAAATCGTGTAATTGCTGCTGGTCAAGGGTAAACTCATGTTCTATTAAATGCTGTTGTACACAATGAAATTCTGGTTGTAATTGCTGTACAAATTTTTCAGGTTCGTGCATTTGCACTTGCTCAAATAGTGCTTCTCTCATGGCGTATAAATGCTGTGGTGCTGGTGTCGCTACGATTAAATAACCATCAGCTTGTAATACACGGCACATTTCCTGCTTGGGCAAGGGACTAAAAAAACTGCTACAAGCGTGCATACTTCCATCTGCTACAGGCAAGACTGCCCCCGTTCCTACCACCCATGTAACTTTTTTCGCCACATCTTGCTTGGCAGCGAGTTGAATGGCTGTTTTGGCAATATCTACAGCAATCACTTGTGGGACGATTTGTGCCATCGCTTGCGTATAGTAACCTTCGCCACAGCCAATATCTAAAATATTTTGAATATCCAACGCTGCCAATACATTCATGATTTTTTGCTGTAAAGGTTGATAAAAACCTGCTTGCAAAAAACGTCTGCGAGCTTGTACGGCTTCAGGCGTATCCCCTGGCGATTTGCTATGTTTATGCTGTACAACGTGTAAATTCACATAACCTTGCTTGGCTTGGTCATAACTATGCGATTGCTCGCATTGCCATGTTTTATGATGTAAGTGCAATGCAGATTGGCACACAGGACATTGTAAACTCGGCGATGCAGATGAATTGGGCATAATCTTCTCATTCTATGCGTAATGATGAATAGTTTAGCATAAAATCATGCACCCCATACCACCAATATTGCAGCAATCACAATCAAGAACAAACCCCAAATATCTGATGACTTTAAGCGTTCTTTAAAAATCAGTAATGAAATCAATAATGTAAATAAGACTTCAATTTGTCCCACCGTTTTCACAAAAGCGACGTGTTGCAAACTCATAGCACTAAACCAGCCTAACGACCCAACAAATGAAAACACGCTAGTTGCAAGTAGCAATTTTTGTTGTTGCATCAATTTACGCAACGTTTCAGGCTCTCGCCATGCCAAATAGCAAACCAACATCACCGCTTCACAGCTAATTACACTAAAAATAACCCATGCTGCCGATGTTAATGCAGGCAAATCTAACTGTAAACTGGCTTCTCTCACCCACAATGATGTGAGTGCAAAGCTCAAGCCACTACCTAAACCAATACCCAAAGTTTGCCACGATAATGCTTTTAAGCGAATGCCCCCTGTCATCATAAATATAGCGATACCACCAATCAGTACGCCCAGCCAACCCAATACACCCAACTGTGTACCAAAAAAGCTCACGCCTAAAATCGCAGTTAAAATTGCTTCACTTTTTGCTAATCCCACACCAATCGCATAATTTTTTAGGCGAAATAATTGCACCATCAAGGCTGTTGCTAAAATTTGTGCGATAGACGCACCCACGACATAGGCAAAAAATGCACCATTCCATTGGGGTAAAGCGAATTGCTCTTGAAATATATAGTGGCTCAATAAATAGCATATTGCCAATGGTACAGCGTATAAAAATCGTGCCAACGTAACACCTAATACAGGCACAGTTTGACTTAATTGCTTTTGAAAGGCATTGCGTGCAGCCTGCATACTCGCTGCCAACAAAGTAAACAAAACCCACAACATCTGAGACAACCTATTGATTTTTAATTATAAGATGAATGATATTGTACAATAGATTGCTCATGTTCGCCTATGCTCGTACACAGAAAATAAAAATCACCATAACCGTTTGATTATGGTGATTTTTTAATGTATGGTGCTGATGATGTTTATCTTCATCAGCCAATCAGCAATTAACGTGCTTTACAGTTTTTGTACTGGATTTGGCTTGCTGGATCTAAAATCAACGCATTGGCAGATTTATAGCTTTTCGCTGAAATTGGTTTGCTTAAGCCCATGTTGAATGAGTTTTCATCGCCAAATGTGGTAGATGCTGCATTAGAATGCTTTAAGTTTAATGGCATAAAACGCTTCTTACCATCTGACTTAAATTCTGCATACGTTGGGTTGCCTTGTTTGTCAAAACCATAGCGAACTTTTACTTTTTTGCCTTGATCACAAGTATAATTCACCGAACGTACTTTTTTCGTTTCCGCTGCCGCTTTTTGCGGATCTTTTACTTGTGTTTCTGCTTGAGCTACGCCTGCTGCAGCCATTAAGCCCATTGCAAACATTGCGGTTGTAACTGTTTTTGCTAAAGTTTTCATATTTATTTCCTTTAAATAAAGATCTACGAACCAATAAGTAGAAGGAAGGATCTTTGACTTCACATCTGCTTTGGTAATAATATAACGTTTATAAGGCGTAATGTCTGTAAGAACTATGTAATATTTTCGCCAAATATTTTGTTACTTTTTAAAATATCTTTATCATTTGTTACAAGTAAATGCCTTTATGAAGAAATTATGAATAAAAAGAAAAATAGCCTAATATCAATATATTAGGCTATTTTTTATTAATAAAAAATAACGTTTTAAATCAATAGATTAACGCAATTTTAATGTCATCAAGCCAATTACTACCAAAATAATGGTTACAATCCAAAAGCGAATCACGACTTTGGTTTCTTTCCACCCTTTTTTCTCGTAATGATGATGTAATGGTGCCATTAAGAAGACACGTTTATTACGTAATTTGAGCGAACCGATTTGTAAGAATACCGAAATTGCTTCCATAACAAATACACCGCCCATAATGGCAAATACGATTTCTTGGCGTACCATGACTGCAATTGTGCCTAGCACTGCACCGAGTGATAATGCACCGACATCGCCCATAAAGACTTCTGCAGGGTGTGCGTTGTACCATAAAAATGCCAAACCAGCCCCCACCATCGCAGAGCAAATTACTACCAATTCTGATGTATATTTAACATACGGAATATGTAAATAATCAGCAAAACGTACATCGCCAGATAAATAGGCAAATACGCCTAAACCTGATGCCACTAAAATGACAGGCATAATCGCCAAACCATCTAAACCATCGGTAATATTCACGGCATTAGATGCACCATTAATCACCAAATAAGTAAAGGCAATAAAGGCTAAACCCAACGGCACAGCTGAAAACGGAATACTAATATTCTTAAAGAATGGAATGAGTAAATCTAGCATATTACTGGTATGCACAGGATTATCCTGCTGCCCTGCAATGATGTATAGACTGATCCCCACGCCTAATGCACCGACAGAAGTCCAAAAGAATTTTTTGCGTGCGGGTAAACCTGCATTGTCTTTATAACGGATTTTAATCCAGTCATCTGCCCAGCCGACTGCACCAAAAATCACCATTACGCCCAATACAATCCACACATAAGGATTACTTAAATCTGCCCACAATAAGGTGCTAATACCAATAGACAATAGGATTAAAATCCCGCCCATCGTTGGTGTACCCATTTTAGCTGCATGGTTTTCAGGAGCAAAACTGCTCACTGCTTGACCATATTTTAATGCACGCAAACGATTAATCATCACAGGGCCAAGCAATAAACCTAGTCCAAGTGCAGTTAATACGCTTAATAATGCACGCAGGCTCAAATAGCGAACAACAGAAAAGGCACTATGATAGTTTGCCAGTTGTTCTAATAGCCACAATAACATCTATAGTGTCTCCAAAAGTTGTTCAAGCATATGCTCCATGTGGGTATAACGAGAGCCTTTAAAAAGAAAACATATGCGTTGTTGTTTTTGTTGCAAAGGTTGAATAATTTGCTGTAAATGTGCCAATGCCGTTGCTTGATCGCTAAAGGCAAAGCTATGAGCGACATTTGCCCCTTGCTGTGTGATGTGTGCAAATTCGCCAACGCTGATTAAATAATCCAACGGCTTTTGCACCAAATCACGCCCTAAAGCAAAATGTTCAGCTTCTGCTTCATCGCCCAATTCACCTATATCGCCAATGACCATGATTTTCACGCCATCTTGCTGACACAACACATCAGCCGCTGCACGCATAGACGTTGGATTGGCATTATAAGTATCATCAATCAAGGTATAATGATTTTTTTGAATAAAGTTTAATCGCCCTTTTGCCCCTTTGGCATGAGCTAAACCTGTTTGAATTTGCTCCAAACTCAAGCCCAACGCTAAAGCAAAACTGGCTGCTGCTTCGGCATTATGCACATTATGCTCGCCTGCAAAAGGCAATTCAATCGCCACCACACCTTGTGGCGTATGCAAATCAAAGCGTGATGATTGAGCAAATAATTCAATATTTTCCGCATAGACATCGCCACCTTGACCAAAACTCAAGCATTTTGCAGACGATGCTTGTGCTGCTTGAGCTAAAGTTGCAGCAAATTCATCAGCGTGTGGAATAATTGCCGTATCATCAGCGGTTAAATGCGTATAAATCTCTGATTTTGCACGACAAATGCCTTCACGACCACCAAACTCGCCCAAATGTGCCGTGCCAATATTAATCACACCTGCCACATCAGGCTGTACCAAATTCGCTGTGTAATCAATTTCGCCTTGATGGTTTGCACCCAATTCAAACACTGCATAACGGTAGTCTTGACGTAATTCCAATAACATCATTGGCACGCCCAAATCATTATTGAGATTGCCACGAGTAATTAAAGTTTCGCCCAATTGAGCAAAAATACTGCCGAGCATTTCTTTGGTTGTGGTTTTACCACTACTGCCTGTGAGTGCAACTACTTGTAATTGTTGGCATTCTTGGCGACGATACGCCCCTAAACGCCCCAAAGCCAAGCGTGTATCATCAACGATAAGTTGTGGAATATTGATACCATCAATGGCACGTTCCACAATCACACAACTTGCTCCTTGTGCGGCAACATTCGCGACAAAATCGTGAGCGTCAAAACGTTCACCTTTTAAGGCTAAAAACGCATCGCCTGCTTGGGCTTGGCGTGAATCGGTAACAATGCGTTGAATGGCTTGTTGTGGTGCGTATTGCTGATACCATTGCCCTTGGCTGGCGTGTTGTAAATGCTGGCTAGACCAAGGGTCTAGTGGCGTAGTACTCGTTGTTGATGTATGCATATTGTTTCTCTAAATTTATGCGGTTTGTGTGGGTGGCGTTGGGTGAGATAATTGTTGCAATGCACCTTGCACTTCAACCACATCATCAAACCAATGACGCACGCCATCAATTTCTTGATAATTTTCATGCCCTTTACCTGCGATAACCACAATATCGCCAGCTTGAGCGTGTTGCACAGCAAATTTAATCGCTTCACGGCGGTCAGCAATTTGTTGCACATCAAATCCAGTTAAATCAATACCTTGCACCATATCTTGCAAAATTTGTTCTAAATTTTCAGTGCGTGGATTATCAGCAGTTAAAATCACTTGATCGGCATAGTCTAAAGCCACTTGTGTCATTAATGGACGTTTACCACGATCTCGGTCGCCACCACAACCAAATACTGCCCACAATTTCCCTGTAACATGATGGCGTAAACTGCGTAAAACTTGCTCTAAAGCATCTGGCGTGTGAGCATAATCCACGATAAATAACGCATCTTTGCCTGCATTTTGCCCACTAATGGTTTGCATTCGCCCTGCTGCACCGTGTAATTGTGGAATTTTCTCCACAATGTCGCTTAATGCAAAACCTAATTGCTCCACGCTCACCACGGCGGCCAATAAATTTTCCACATTAAATTTGCCTAATAATGGGCTATGCACCTGAAATTCACCCTGTGGACTGTGCAAGGTAAAACTCGCCCCTTGCAAGCTAAAAGTTACATCGGATACCCAATAATCCGTCGCTTGCTGTGTAGAATAACGTAAAATCTGTGGTTGAGATGGATTGGCTTGTGCAGCAGCAATCATCATATCAGCAAAATCAACATCTTGATGAATAATCGCTGTTTTCAAACTTTCAAATTGGAATAATTTCGCTTTGGCTTGGGCATATTCTTGCAAATCGCCATGATAATCCAAATGATCACGACTTAAATTGGTAAAACTCGCCACTTCAATCTGCGTACCTGCCAAACGCCCTTGATCTAAACCGTGCGAGCTGGCTTCTAAAGCAACAAATTTCGCCCCATCTTGACTATAACGATAAATTGCATTTTGTAATTGAATGCCTTCTAACGTGGTATGTGTAGATGGTGTAAGGTTCGGCAAAATCCCATTGCCTGTCGTTCCCATCACTGCTGTAGGCTGACCAAGTAACGTTAATAATTCTGCAATCAAGCGTGAAACTGTGGTTTTACCATTCGTCCCTGTAACGGCAACAGCACGAGCTAAAACTTGTGCCGATTGGGCTTGTAAAAAATCACGTTGCCAAACACCTAAAACTTGTCGCACATTTTCTACATAAATGGCAGTCGGAAAATGTGTGAGTAATGCTTTGATTTCCGTAACAACACCTACTGCACCTGCAGCTAGGGCTTGTTCCACATAGGCTTGAATCACGTCTAAAGGCTGTTCTGAATAGCCATAGGTTGCCACAAAAATTTGACCTTGCTCTACTTTACGGCTATCCAAATTAAAGCCTGTAAATGCTTGTGTTGCCCATGCAACCGATGCCGCAGCAGGATAAATTTGTGCGAAATTAACAATATTCATATTTTAATCTCTCTTTTCCTTACTTTTATCTTTAGCAGGCTCTTTTTTAGCACTGCTTGTTTCATCTTCACTTACAATGCGTTTGTCTGATGGGACTTTCAATAAACGCAATGATTCGTGCATAAATTTAGAGAAAATTGGAGCAGCCACCACACTACCGTAATATTGTCCTTTCGGGTTATCTACCACGATAACCATAGCAATGCGTGGATTGCTTACTGGAGCAACACCAGCAAATACTGCACGGTGTTGGTCGTTATAATAGCCTTTACCATCATCACGGACTTTGCGTGCTGTACCTGTTTTACCTGCAATACGATAGCCTTGTACGCTGGCTCGCTCACCTGTGCCACCTTTTTGCGTAGCTTTTTCCATCATTAAAACCACTTGCTCGGCAACTTTTGGATCAATCAATTGTTCGCCTTTGGGTGCTTGGTTTACTTTGTAAATGCTTAATGGCACTTTCACACCACCATTACCCAAAATGGCATAGGCTTGTACCATTTGCAATAAAGTTACGTTTACACCATAGCCATACGCCATTGTTCCCACTGTAGAGCGTGTCCAGTTGGATTCTCGTTGCAATGAACCTTTTGTTTCACCTGTTAAGCCTGTAGCAGTAACTTCACCAAAACCTAACTTACGATAAAATAATGGCAAGGTTTTGAGTGGTTCAGCAAGTGCAATTTTTACTACACCCACGTTTGATGATTTTACAATAATATTGGTCAGAGACAATGCACCAAAATCTCGCCCATCGCTGATGGTATATGTACCCAATGTCAGCTTACCAGGTGCAGTATTAATCACACTATTTGGCGTATATTTGCCTGTGCTTAAACCCATGGCAACGGTTAATGGCTTCATTGCCGAACCTGGTTCAAACTGATCCACAGCACCACGGTTACGTTTATTTGCAATATTGCTACGGCTCTTCTTATCATTTGGATTGTACGATGGCCAAGTATTCATGGCTAAAATTTCGCCTGTTTTCACATCTACAGCCACGCCACTTGCATACACAGCTTTATGCTCTGTCCCTGCTCGTGCCAATTCTCTATACAAAATATATTGTAAACGTGCATCTAAACTCAGGCTAATATTTTCGCCAACTTTTTCTTCTTGCTCAATGCTTTCTACACGAATTGGATTGCCCAATTTGTCTTTAGACACATAAGCAATTCCATCAGCACCTTCCAATCGCTCATTGAGCTGTTTTTCCAAACCTTCAATGCCTTCGCCACTGCTATTGGTCATACCTACAATTTGTGCATTGGCTTGAGCTTGTGGATAATAACGCTTGTAATCCACTTCACGCCCTACCCCAGCAATGTCATAAGCCATAATCGCATCTACATCTTGTGGTGAAACTTCTCGCTTCAGCACAAAATATCGGCTACCTTTTAAATGCTGCGTTTGCATATCTTGTAGCAATTTGCTCAAATCAATTTTTAAAATCCGTGCCAATGGCTCTAAATCTAAATTGATTTTAATATCACGGCGTGCCACACGGTCGGCTTCATTGGCGGCAAATTTCGCACGAGCATCATTACGGGCTTTTTGCTGTTCAAAATAATATTTTGGATCAATAAATACCGTCATCACAGGTGAGCTAATAGCTAAAGGCACGCCATTACGGTCTTGCAACATACCACGCTGTGCTTTAGTAACTTCACGGCGAACAATTTGGTCATCAACTTTTAATTTGGCAGCATATTTATCTAAAATTTGTACAGAATAACCTTCGGCTAAAACCCCAACCAATGCACCTGCCATCACAAACCAAATGATACGGAAACGTAATTTATCTACATAATACCGATCATCGCCCACACGTTCAGTTTTAAACCAACTTTTTACCGTTGCCCCAATTTTATTAAGCGTATTATTTGATTCCATTGTATTATTCTCACTGTGCCTTTGGTGAAACTTGTGGTAATTGTCCATTCTCATCATTGAACGTAACCAATACACGCTGATCACTGCGTGGCAGGTACATATTCAACTGATGCGTTGCTCGTGCGGCAATTTGCCCACTTGAACCAAAAGTTTGCTTTTCAATCAGCATTTTGCCCCATTCTATATCTAATTCTCGGGTTTCTTGCTTCGCCTTATACAAACGCTGATATTCGGTACGATAATGATGGCTATTAGAAATGACCATCAATGCACCCAACATTAAACTCAATAGCATCAATACATAAATGCTATACGTCATATACGCATGATTGTACCATGGCACACTGTAGCCAGAATGCTGTGCAAATTCATCAGATGTTGCTTCATTCGCTGTATCATCGCCATCTTTAGGCAAACTTTGCGTAATGCGTTGCTTCACAGCTTTGTACATTTTTTTTACAGATTTTTTCGGTGTCGTTTTACCAGATTGCGGCTGAGCTTCATCAAGCACATCATTTTGTGCTTGAGATGATTGCTCTTCGCTCATGGTCATTTGCTCATCTGCAACGGTGTCGGTTTGCTGTGGATTTGGTGAATGTTGGGTCATGGCATTCTTCTCTCTGCAACACGTAACCACGCACTTCTCGCACGGGGATTTTGTTTGACTTCTTGTTCGCTGGCTTTAATTCGATCAATTTTTTTCAAGCGACGTGTATCTTGCTGTGCTTGTGGCAAGCCCCAACCTGTATCTTCAGCAAAACTAGATTCAGTTTGAATGAATTGTTTGATTAAACGATCTTCCAAAGAATGAAAGCTAATCACAGCCAAACGCCCATGCTCTGCCAATACATCTACAGCTTGTGGTAAAAATTGCTCTACATCGTCCAATTCTTGATTAATCGCAATACGAATGGCTTGGAAGGTGCGAGTTGCTGGGTGTTTATGCTTTTCCCATTTGGGGTGTGCGGCTTTCACAATGTCAGCCAATTGCAATGTGGTTTGAATATCGCCCGCTTGCTTAATCGCTTTGGCAATGCGGCGGCTATAACGCTCTTCGCCATATTTAAAAATAATATCTGCCAATGCCGTTTCATCAATCTGCTGAAGCCATTGTGCTGCGGTAAGACCTTGCGAATTGTCCATACGCATATCCAAATCGCCATCGTGCATAAAGCTAAAGCCACGCTCTGCTTGGTCTAACTGTGGCGATGACACACCTAAATCTGCCATCACACCATCAACGTGTGTAATGCCTAATTGAGCCAAAGCAGTTTTTAACTCTGCAAAACTGGCGTGTACAATACGAAAGCGAGCATCTTCCGCTGCCAACTGCTCTGCCACAGCAATGGCTTGTGGGTCTTTATCAAAAGCAATCACTTGAGCGTGTGCATCTAACTGAGCCAATAATTGACGTGTGTGTCCACCACGTCCAAAGGTGGCATCTACAAAAATACCTGTATGACGGCCTGCTAAAACGGCATCTACAGTTTCATGCAATAATACGGAAATATGGCTCATGTTGGGCTTACACATTGACACTTTTTTAAATTAACACTCTATTATGAACTAAAATGGGATATTCAACAATTTTTTTAAGCTAAAGAAATAATTTTTAACACTTTTTTGCTATTTTTAGCTTCATTTCGCATAAAAAAGCACCAAAACATGATTTTGACATCATCTTTTGGTGCTTTTATGCTTATAGTTACTTCGCAAGCAAATGCGATAAACGTTGCTCCAATTCTGCTTGCTCAAATGCCCCCGTCAAACGCAAATCACGATATTCTTGCCCTTGTGCATTTAAAAATAATAGCGTTGGTGGGCCAAGTACATCTAATTCATCAAGTAAGGCTTGATGGCTTGGATCATTTTGACTTAAATCTAATTTAATCAAAAAATAACCCTGTAGCTGTGCTTGCACATCGGCTTGTTTAAACATTCGCTCAATCGGCTGGCATGATGTACACCAATCTGCATACACATCAATAATCATGGTCTGATTGCTTTGCTTCGCTTGTGCCAATGCCTGCTGTAATTGCTGTTTATTTTGAACTTTCAGCCATGTTTGTGCTTGCTCATTCTGCTGTACTGCATTTGCTGCAGGCTGGATAAAATAATAACCAGCCACACCGACTATCACCGTCGCACACAGGGCAAATAATACAGTTCTCAACCACGTTGCTTGCAATAATTTTTGGCTAAAATGATATACCACTGTTAAAACTAAAATCACCCACAGTAGTACATACACCATTTCTGCCAACATCGGACGTAAGAAATAAATCGCCAATGCCAGCATGATAAAGCCAAAAATCACTTTGACTTGCACCATCCACTCGCCTGCTTTAGGCAATACTTTTGCACCCAACACGCTAAACAGCAATAATGGAATGCCCATACCAAAACCTAAAGCAAATAGTAATAATGCCCCTTGCCATTGATGTTCCGTTTGAGCAATAAATAATAATACACCTGCCAATGGTGCAGTCATACATGGCCCAACAAATAACGCACTCAATGCCCCCATAATGCCTGCACTGACTAGCGTGCCACCTTGCTGTGCCGATTGCCAACGATCTAAACGACGTGTGATAAATTGTGGTAATTGCAATTCAAATGCACCGAATAAATTGAACGCAAAAATCACAAATAAAATACTAAACGCAATTAAAGTGATGGGCTGCTGCAACCAACGTTGCAAGCCCAAACCTGCACTACTGGCAATAAAACCAAGTACGGCATAAACCGTTGCCATGCTCAACACAAAGACCAAAGCAATTAACCACGCTTTCGCCCCTTGCTGTTTACGCACAATCAATGAACTTAAAATCGGAATCATTGGCAATGAACACGGCGTAAATGCCAACAAAATGCCCAAGCCTAAAAACAATAAAACGGCAAGCCCAATAGAACTTTGCTGTAATTGATTGAACCATTTTTGATCCTGTGCAACAAACTCGCCATTCGCTGTATTGGCTTGATTTTGCGATGTGATTGCTTGGCTATTTTCTGTTGTTGTCGCTGGCTCAACAGGTGTTTGCTCTGCGGCATTTGTCTTATTTTCAGCAGTTGGTTCCGCATCATTTGCCGTATCTGCTATTGCTTTTTCATCAGCTAGCGTAGCGACAGTAGCTGTTGTCGCACCTGCCAATGCTGTAGCGGTCAATGCCTTATTTTCTGCCGTCGTTTCAGCAGTTTTTTCACTCGCTTTATCTGTCGTTTGATTGCTTGTCGTTTCAGCTTTTACTTCATTTTTATTGCTTACTGATTTTGCTGTGTTCGCTGTTTCTGTTGCTTGGTTTGGCGTTATAGCTTTGCTGACATTTTGCTCAGTTTTATTCGCCACAGCATTATTGATTGCTCGCTCTGTTTTCACTTCAGTTTTATTGTCTGTCGCTTGCAACGCTGGTTCTACATTTTCAACGGCTGGCTTTTTCGCTAAAAATGGCGATGATGACGTATTTTTCTTTAAATTCAAACCACCTGTTTGCACTTTGCCTTGTGCATCGGTGCTAAATTCCATGTGTTGTGGTGCATAGCATAATTGGTCTTTCGCACAACCCTGCCATGTTACACGGTAATTTTGATTCGGCTCAGTTTTAATGCTAAATTGGACTTTATTCCAATACACCTGACTATGACCAAAATTTTCATCATATTGTGCTGTGCCTTGCGGCAATTTTAAGGCAACGGCTTGCTGATTTTGCTGGACGGCAAAACGTTGTTGATATAAATAATAATTGGGTTGAATATCCCATTTCAGCACGGCTTGCTCGCCTTGTGATGAAACAGAAAATTTAAATGCCTGATGAGCTGGCAATAATTCTGCATGAGCAAAACTACTGAACCACGCCAAAATACTCGCAAGAAACACATAAAATAATCGCATATTTTTGCCTTTATCTTTCATCAATCAACCCATATCATCAATAAAAAAGCTAGAGAGATTGCTCGCCCTAGCTGTTGCTCTAACTGTAGCATGGTTATGCTCTGTTAATGATACCGTAAACGGTAAAATCATTAAAACATAACAGAGAAACCTAAACCACCATTGTAGCTACGTTGTGCTGGGACGTTTAAATCCAAACCAATGCTGGCATCCATTTGGAAGCGGTCATTAAAGCTATAAATTAAACCTGTTGCCAATGATTTGGTATCTTTTTGGCTTTCTGTTTTGTTATATACAAATTCAGAATAACCACCTAGTTTTTCAGTAAATTGATAACCTAAAGTCGGTACAATTTGCACCGTCCAGTCTGCACCATCTTCAAAGCTATAGTTCATTGTTAATGCTGTAGAAATGTCATCATTCATTTGATATTCTAAAGTTGAACCCAATGAGTAACTGTCATTTTCTGCTGTAAATTCGTCATTTCCTGTTGCAAAATTTACTTGTGCCAACAATGCCCAAGCCAATTTGTCATCTTTTAAGTCAATATCTTTTTTCACTGCAACAAAGCTATCACCCAAACCTTCAACATCTGACTTTACGCCATCTTGTTCAGTTTGTTGCCAAGTATAACCATTAAAACCAACTTGCAATTCGTAACCATTACCTAAACCTGTACGCAATTGTGTATCAGTATTTAATGTCCACGTTTTAACGCCGCCTTCTTCGGTATAGCTAGCTGTTGGCAAACCTTGTTCCCAAGCCACTTTGCCCACAGGTGTAATACCTGTACCAAAGCCTGTACCTGGGCGATCAAAAGAGAAATCATCTGCATGACTTACCGTTGCAACAGTCGCTACGGCAAGCGTAGCAAAAAGATGAGAGATTTTCATAATATACCTTAAATCAATGTGAAAATTGGATATGGTGCAATGCTATACACACTTGGCACAATCTATTGTTCAAAAACCAGTAAGTCCAAGCCGTCTATCAAACCGACCATACCGACTATTAATCTAGCTCCTTGCTCATTTTCGCACCACGAGAGCGTAATAACTCTAGGGTCTGACGCACTTCAGGATAGGCTTGTGTCCAATCAATCTCATCATAATCGCATTCAAAAAATAATTGGCTGATAGACGATAAAATAGTTAAACCTTCATCATCTAAAGTATTTGGATTGACCTGCTCATCAAGCAAACGCTGTACCACAGGCACGCAAGCAGCACTTGCTGCGTCCCACAATGGCCCATAAAATTCTTCACTATCCCACAAGTGTAAATTGGCTTTGGCTTGGATTAACGCATCTAAAATCGTCAAATAGCTTTGCAATTCTTGCTGTTTTGCTGCTTCAGAAAGTGGTTGTTCTGCTTCATAGGCATCGCACAGCATTTCCCACCATGAAAATAAACGATCGCACAATACCGACACTGGTGGCCCTTGCTCTGTTAAAAAGTTCGGATCAACGTGGTTTAATAATTGTTGCACCGTTGCAACATCAAGCTCTTGAATGGCTTGAATGAGTTGCGTTTGTTCAGCATTTAGCAGGCTCATAACACTCGCTCTTGATGATTTTAAATAGGCGTTATTATAATCAAATTGTGGTGTCGCAACTGTAACTTTTCTTTAACAAATGCCTTGAAATGCTTGATTATTCTCGCTACGCCCTTATGATATGAATGATTTCTCTTTGCAATGTATGGAATTTATCATGACCACAACAATCACAGCGGCACAATTGCCTTTACCAGATTTTCAGCAGCTTTCTTTAACGCAACTGAAAGATGACGTATTAAAATATATTCAAGCAGGACAAGATTTTCTCAATCAATTACAAAACGTGCCTGCCAGCACTGCAGAAAAATTAGCCATTTTACAACGCATGGACGAATTGGAGCGTGATTTAAATGGTGTTTGGAGCATTTTATCGCACTTAAATGCAGTCATGAGCAATGAACAAACCCGTGAAATTTATCAAGACGTTTTGCCGACTTTGAGCGTGTATTATACGCAAATTGGTCAGCACAATGTGTTATTCCAAGTGTATCAACAATTACACGATCATGCCGATTTTGCACAATTAGACCTAGCTTTACAAAGTAGCATTCGCCTTGCTTTGCGTGATTTTAAATTGTCTGGTGTAGATTTGGACGATGCGAAAAAGCAGCGTTTTGCAGAAATTTCAGCACGTTTATCGCAATTATCGTCAGATTTTTCCAATCATGTTTTAGATGCGACACAAGCCTTTGTACAACCTTTAAACGATGAACAATTGGCTGGCTTACCTGCAAGCAATATTGAATTACTCAAACAATATGGCTCACAAAAAGGTGTCGATGGTGCAGTCGCAACGTTAGATATTCCAGCTTACATGGCGATTATGACCTATGCCGATGACCGTGCATTGCGTGAACAAGTGTATCGTGCCTATATGAGCCGTGCATCTGAATTGGGCGACCCAGCATGGGACAATACGCCAATTATGCAAGAGATTTTACAATTACGCCAAGAAAAAGCAGAATTGCTTGGTTTTGCACATTATGGCGAAGTGTCTTTAGCCAGCAAAATGGCACCTGATGTGGCAACCGTACGTCAATTTTTGCTAGATATTGCCCAGCACGCACGCCAATCGGCAGAGAAAGATTTTGAGCAATTACAACAACTTGCTACACAATATCACATTGAGCAAATCCAACCTTGGGATATGACCTATCTTTCTGAAAAGTTAAAACAGCAGAAATTTAATTTATCGCAAGAAGCATTAAAACCTTATTTCCCAATGCCAAAAGTAGTCGCTGGCTTATTCCAAATTGTTGAGAATTTATATGGCATTCAAGTCGTAGAAAAAGCCACACCTGTTTGGCATGACGATGTACGTTATTATGAATTACACGAACACGGTGAAGTCCTAGGTGGTTTCTATTTTGATTTATACGCTCGCCAAGGCAAACGTGGTGGTGCATGGATGTATGGCTTCCGCTCTCGTGCCAAATGGGGCGAGCAAATTCAACGCCCTGTGTGCTTTATGGTCGGCAATTTTAACCCACCGATTGGCGACCAGCCTGCATTATTAACGCATGATGAAGTGATTACCTTATTTCACGAATTTGGCCATGGTTTGCACCATCTTTTAACCGAAGTGAATAATCCAAATGTTTCAGGCATTAACGGTGTTGCATGGGACGCAGTAGAATTACCAAGTCAATTTATGGAATTTTGGGCGTGGGACAAAGCCTGCTTAGACTTATTAAGCGAACATATTGAAAGCAAGCAATCTTTACCGACGGAATATTTAGATGCGTTATTGCAAGCCAATACCTTCCAAACTGGCTTGCAAGCCTTACGCCAAGTGGAATTTGCATTATTTGATTTAAATATTCACTGTGCCAACCCTGCACTCAATAGCAACGAAATTCAAGCAGAATTGGATCGTATTCGCCAAGCCATTAGCATTGCACCAAGTATTGCTGAAAATCGCTTCCAGCATAGTTTTAGTCATATTTTTGCAGGCGGCTATGCTTGTGGTTATTATTCATACAAGTGGGCAGAAGTATTGGCAAGCGATGCCTTTGATCGCTTTGAACAAGAAGGCATTTTCAATCGTGAAACAGGGCGTGCATTCCGTCAAGCTATTTTAGCTGTAGGTGGACAGGTAGATGCTTTAACCGCATTCCAAACGTTCCGTGGGCGTGAGCCAAAATTAGATGCGTTATTGCGTCATCAAGGTTGGAAGTAATCGTCAATGATGAAACGTCGTTTTATTGCTGGAGCAAAATGCCCAAAATGCACAGGAGCAGATTGCATCGTCATGCTTACCACAGCTGATGATGAATGGATTGAGTGTATTGATTGCGATTATACCGAAAAGCGTCCAACCAAAGAAGAATTGGAGCAAATGCACGCACCTGCCGATGATGTTGGTGTGGTGCAATTTAAGCCACGTTAAAACACAAAGCACATAAAAAGCCAATGTTGCAACTGTTTGAACATTGGCTTTTTTATGCTTAATCACTCTAGGCAATCATTTACCTTGAACATCAATAATCATCACTTCAGCTTGCGAACCTAATCGCATTGGAATTCCCCACAAGCCATAGCCAGATGTAACGAAATAATGCCCCAAACCCATTTGACGATAACCATAATCCAAGTCATACATCAATTTGGTAAAAATATTTGCAGGAAAAATTTGCCCTGCGTGCGTATGCCCCGACACTTGCACATCAATCGGTAATTGTGAATGCAATCGCATATCGGTTGGGCGATGATCCATCAACAATACAGGTCGTTGAGTATTCACTGATTGCAATAATTGCTCAGCCGTTGGACGATCTCGCACCAAATCATCATTACGTCCAATAATGCTGAATTGCCCATTCACTTCCACCGCTTGATCCCATAGCACTTGAATACCTGCTCGCTGAATTTCATGATAAATCGCTTGCTCATGACCAAAAAAGTCGTGATTGCCAAGCGTCGCATACACGCCTAATGGTGCTTTTAATTTGGCGAGATGTGCGTGCATATCTTCAGCCAAATAAGCATCAACATTATCGTCCATAATATCGCCAGGCAATAAGATTAAATCCACCTTTTGCTGCTGAAAAATATCTGCCAAACGGTCTAATTGTTTTGCTCCAATCAACACGCCCAAATGGAAATCACTCGCCACGCCTAAACGTATTGGCTGTGCTAAAGGTTTATCTAAAGTGATTTGATAATGCACCACTTTGGGCGTATAAGCATTGTAGATGGACAATCCGACCAGAGCAAAAAATGCCACCAGCCAAATGCTTTTAAACAATCCATTTAAACGATCGTGAATGGAAAAGTGTTGATTGAGCATTCGCAAGGCTTTGACCACCACGCTCACCATAAAGGCAAACCAAAGCAATGCCAAGATTAAAGCCGTGATACGGAATAATGGCAAAATACGCAATACACTCACCAGCACCAACGCATTAAAGCCGATAAAACTCACCCATTTACAATAGCGTTGCTGTTGTGCTGTCAGTGAAAATAACCATGCCATCGTACGTTGGAAACTATA
>JAUNHS010000172.1 GCA_030523805.1 Acinetobacter sp. | reverse complement strand
TATAGTGCTTTTGTTTTACAACACATTGATTATATTATAGAAACCACCGTACCTGCACAGCAAAATGATTTGTCTTACGATGAATTGCTCCAATGGGCAACCACAACGCAATGGCAAGGCTTAGATGTCTGTCATCATCAAAAATTAGGAAAAATTCATGCACAAGTAGAATTTAAAGCCTATTTTAAAGATGAACAAAGCATACAAACACATCATGAATTATCAGCATTTGTACTCAGCAATACACGCTGGTATTTTATAGATCCGACTGTACCTGTGCGATTGACCATGAAGCAACCTTGCTTTTGTGGTTCACAGCTCAAATTTAAACATTGCTGTGGTCAGTTTTTAAAATAGCATTCTTCAATGCTCAATCCTATTTTGCAATGAAAAAAGCCTAACGCAAACGCATTAGGCTTTTATTTGTTAAGAGAATGTATCAGTAAAGATTATTTTACTTTTACTAATTCTACACGGCGGTTTTTCTCTTTACCTTCAGCAGTGTTGTTGTCTGCGATTGGTTGTGTATCGCCAAAGCCTTGAGCTACTAAACGATCTGCTGGTACACCTGCTGCAACTAAAGCATCAACAACAGCTTTTGCACGCTTTTCAGACAATGCTTTATTTTGAGCGGCATTACCACTGCTGTCTGTATGACCATTTACTTCAAGTTTTACATCAGCATTTGCTTTTAAGAATTCAGCAATTTCTTGCACTTGTGGTTTAGATGCTGCATCAATATCCGCCTTACCAGTTACAAAGCGAACATTTAATTCAATTTTGCCATCTTTTTCAATTTCTTGCTTTAATGCTTCAGAATCAACGGCTGCTGGAGCTGCTGCCGCCGCACCTGCTTTTGCTGCGTCTGCCGCTGTACCTTGTTCAGCTGCTTTTGCTGTATCTTTTGCCGCATCAGCTGCTGGTACAGTTGCACCTTGCTCTGCTGCTTTCGCTGCATCAGCATTTGCTGCTGCGTCTGCTGGAGCTGCTGCCGCTGCATCAGCTTTTTGTTGAGCTACAACGTAAGCACCACCTTTAGCACCAGTCAATAAATTTACCCATACATTGCCTTCAGCATTACGGATTAAATATGTTACAGGTGATTCAGCACCTTCAGCAGAGAATTGGTCTAAAAATTCTTTTGCTACGCCATCTTTTGCCCAAGTTTCCAATACGTCCGCTGGGATTTTCTCTTCAGAAACTTTTACACCGCCTAATTTTTCAATTTCAGCGTCAAAATGTTTTTTCACATCAGCAGCAACAAATGGCTTGCCTTCAGCTGCACCAAATACGCTAGATGCAAATTTACCTTCAACCCACTGTGTTGCACCTTTAGCAAAGAATGGGAATTTTGTTAATTCAGGCAATTTTGCTGCAGCATCTGCAACATAACCTTCAGGTAATTTGATGAATGGGAACTCACCCAAAGCAACTTTGCTTAATGGAATACTGTTTAAATCAAAACCTGCAGCTTCAGCAACTGCAGTCGCTGCTGCCGCAGCATCTTGAGCTTTAGGTGCTTCTTGTTTTTGGCAAGCAACTAAAGCCATTGTTAATGTAGATAATACAAGAGCTGTTCTTAATTTCATGATGAAATCTCCTTTAAAGATGTGCGTATATTAAAGAAATTTTAAGATAAATAAATCACATTTTTGTTAAATAATTGTTAATTCAATCAAGGAGTAAAATGTTTATTTTTCAATAGATTAGCAATATATTCCCCATCATAACACTTGAAATAGATGTTTTATGTAAATAAAATGACAAATATTCTCTATCTTTTCCCCTTATTTTTCTGCTATGAGAGCGACTTATGGGACATCGTTTAAGTAAAATTTACACACGCACTGGCGACAGTGGACAAACAGGTTTGGGCAATGGTGAACGTGTCGCAAAAGACGATTTACGCATTCACGCTTTAGGCGAAATTGATGAATTAAATGCACTCATTGGTCTCACGCAAGCACATTTTAGTCAGCTTGCACAGCAGTTACATTTAGATGATACGCAAGTTCAGCATTGGCTTAAACGTTTCAGTTTAATTCAACATTGGCTATTTGATTTGGGTGGTGAAATTTGCATTCCTGATTATCATGTATTGCAACAGGCAAGTATTGATTATTTGGAACAAGATATTGATGCCATGAACCAGCAATTGCCCATGCTCAAAGATTTTATTTTGCCCGCAGGTAATTTAGCGTGTAGTTCGGCACATCATGCACGCACAGTGTGTCGTCGTGCAGAGCGTAGTTTATTTCGCTTGCAACAGCGAGATCAAAATATTCAGCAGACCGCTTTACAATTTATCAATCGTTTATCGGATTGGCTTTTTGTGGCTGCACGGGCCTTGCAACGCTTAAATCATGAAAGTGAAGTGTTGTGGCAAAAAAATATGCAATTTTAATACAATCATTTGCTCCATTCGTTCAAAAATAGGCTTGCTCTTTTGCCTGAGTGTCCTATAATCAAAAGATCAATGATTTTTAATGACAATCAGCCATGATTGCTCACCACTTTACAAAATAGGAGAACTTGATGAATCTAATTTTAGAACCGTGGCATTGGTTTATATTAGGTGTATTCCTACTCCTTTTAGAATTATTATTGCCAAGTTTTGCGGCATTATGGTTTGGGCTTTCTGCCCTATTGGTGGGTGTTACACTCTCTTTTATGCCTGATTTAGCATTTACTCATCAACTGTTTATGTGGACGGGTTTTTCATTAGGCTGTACTTATGGTTGGTTCAAGTGGATTAAACCTTTAGCGAAAAACCGTACCAATGCTGGTCAAGCAAGAGAAAATACCATTGGACAAATTGGGATCGTCATTCAAACACAATTGGCCAATGACCATGTGCGTGTGCGTTTTACCTTACCTATTTTAGGTAG
>JAUNHS010000171.1 GCA_030523805.1 Acinetobacter sp. | reverse complement strand
ACTGAAATCATGATATTCCCCTGTGTTTTTGCTGTGGTTGTGTGTGGTTATTATAGCATTTTGCGTTTTGTATGCGTGGGGGAAGCGACTAATGTATAAACAAATAAAAAGCGATTGAATGTTCAATCGCTTGAGAATATAAAAAATGTTTTATCTGCGATTTAATTCACGATATTTATCACAGCCTTCTTGGTCTCCAGCATCACAGGCTTTGCCAAAATATTCTTTCGCCATAACTAAGTTCTTTTTTACACCATAGCCACCATAATATAGAGTAGCTATGGCATAAAATGCCATTGGATTGTCTTGTTGTGCTGCTTTTTTAAACCACTCCATTGCTTGACTATAATTTTGACGCACTCCTTTACCTAAATAATAATGAAACCCCAAAAATACTTGTGCAGAACTATTTCCTTGTTCAGCTGCTTTTTCATACCAATAAACTGCTTGATGATAATCTTGGCTAACACCTTTACCATTATAATACATCATACCCAGCATTTCCTGAGCTAAATCATATCCCTCTTCAGCTGCTTTTTTGTACCAATAAACAGCTTGATGGTAATCTTGTCTTACACCATTCCCTTCATCATACATAAAACCTAAATTAGTTTGAGCAATCTCATTACCTTGTTCCGCAGCTTTTTTATACCAATAAACTGCCTGTTGATAATCTTTAGGCACACCATTTCCTTGCTCATACATAAATCCTAAACTAGTTTGAGCTGCTACATTTCCCTGTTCAGCTGCTTTTTTATACCAATAGACTGCTTGATGGTAATCTTGAGTTACACCATTTCCATCATCATACAAAAGACCTAAATTATTCTGAGCATCTGCATTTCCTTGCTCTGCGGCTTCTTTATACCAATAAAATGCTTGCTGGTAATTTTGAGATACTCCATATCCATTTTCATACATCACCCCTAATTCATTTTTAGCTATAGCATTACCTTGTTCAGCTAATTTTTTAAAAATTTCAAACGCTTTGTCATAATTTTCCTGTTTATAATAATTGTATGCTTTTTCAAATTCTTGCTCCACATTATTTGCATAAACATTTAAACTCAAACCCAACCCAAGCAAAATCGCCAATAAAGACTTTTTCATTACAAAATTCCTACAAAAAGAAAACTACAGCATATAAAATAAACACACCAAATGCAATACCCTTTATTTTCTCCTGTGATGAAATTCATTCACACAATCAATCAAATTTATGGCATAATGACAATAATTTATAATGATTTTCGGTATTTTACTCATGAATTTAGAACGGGTTGATTTAAACTTACTCATCTACCTTGATGTTTTATTAAGAGAAAAAAATGTTACTCGTGCTGCCGAGCAGTTGGGCGTTACCCAACCTGCCATGAGTAATATCTTACGCCGTTTACGCACCTTGTTTAACGACCCTTTGCTCATTCGTTCATCAGAAGGTATGACCCCAACCGAGCGAGCATTGGAATTACAACCACGCATTCGTGATGCTTTGGCTGATTTATCTATGATTTTAGAGCCACGCACCGAGTTTCGTCCGTATAGCAGTAACCGTATTTTCCGTATTATGGCATCGGACTATGCCGAAGCAACGCTCATTCCACGCTTGGTTAAAGCCTTACGCTCTGAAGCACCAAATGTGATTTTGGATTTTCTTACGCCATCGGACGTTTCTTACCGAGATATGGAGCAAGGTAAAGTAGATTTGGCAATCAACCGTTTTAATGAAATCCCGCAAAGTTTCCACCAAGTACTTGTATGGCGTGATAGTTTTAGCTGTGTACTCAACCAAAGCCACCCTGCGGTGAATCATTTAAACTTAAAAAATTATTTAGATTCTCAACATATTTGGGTATCCAAAACAGGTATGGGCATTGGCGTAGGCGTAAACCCTGAAAAGCAATCAGGCTTAGGCTGGGTAGATCAAGCCCTTGAGCGTATTGGGCAAAAGCGTGAAATTTCGGTCTTTACTCGCCATTATCAAACGCCTGCACTATTGGCACAAAATGTAGATTTAATTGCTACATTGCCGACACGATTGGCACGTTTGCACCAGCACAATCCAAAATTGGCGATTAAAGAACCACCATTTTATATTCCAGAATTTGAATTAAAAATGGCGTGGTGTCCGTTGTTGCATCATCACCCTGCCCATCGTTGGTTGCGTCAGTTGATTTTATTTGTCGCTCGGCAAATGATTGATGAAGAGCAACGACAAGTCGTTACACCGACCATACACGCTCCTGTGAGTTCGGCTTAATATCGCCTATATTCACCCAAGCATGACCAATGAAGGATTTTTAAGCCATGAGTTTAGTACAAAATTTATTCATTATTAGCTTACTGATTATCGGTGCAGGTTTTTTATCGCTCACGGAAATTGCGTTCGCTGCCGCACGAAAAGTCAAATTACAGATTTTAGCTGAATCTGGCGATGAGCGTGCCGCTCAAGTGCTAAAAATCCAACAGCAATCCGCTGACTTTTTTGCAGCTTCACAAATTGGTTTAAATGCCATTGCCATTTTGGGTGGTATTTTGGGTGAAGGAGCGTTTCGTCCCTATTTTGCTCAATTTATTCAACAATTTTATCAAGGCGAAGCGGTAGAAAGCTTGGCATTTGCTTTGTCGTTTACCATTGTTACTATGGCATTTATTTTATTTGCCGATTTAATTCCGAAACGTCTTGCCATGCTTGCTCCAGAGCGAATTGCCATTAGCGTGATTAAACCCATTCAAGTGTTTATTCTCGTTTGTAAGCCGTTGGCATGGTTGATTAATGCCTTAGCAAATGCACTGTTTCGCTTGCTTAAAATCAATACCACACGAGACGATGATATCACCTTTGATGATATTTCTGCAGTCATGGACGCAGGTGCAGAAGCAGGCGTTTTGCAAAAGCAAG
>JAUNHS010000170.1 GCA_030523805.1 Acinetobacter sp. | reverse complement strand
GATTGGATACACTTAAAATACGGCTCACACGATAGTCTGCAACGAGCAAACCTACGGCTGAAATCATAATAACTACAGCAACTGAAATTAATAATTCTTTCCATGGAATTTCTGCAATAAATAAAATTGCCAATGAAATGGCTACATACGCCATCACTGTACCCATATCTCGTTGGAATGCAAGCAAGCCAATAATGACCATTAGAGCAGCTAACCACACCCAAAAATGCTGCACATACATTACACCTTTCCGAATGTATTTCCCACGCTGTACAGCAAAATCTGCCAGGAGTAATACCCAGAAAAATTTCACAAATTCAGACACTTGCACCGAGAAAAAGCCAATATCTATCCAGCGTTTTGCCCCTTTAATATCCTTACCGACCAAAAGTACAAGGATAAAGCCAAGCAAGGAAGCACCAATCAGCAGTACCGAGCTATGACTATAATTTAAAAATGAACCTGAAAATTTATAGACCAACGTCCCCACCAGCAGCGAGAGCATTAAAAAAATGCCTTGCTTTTGAATGAAGTTATACGCACTCAAACCTTCTTTTTCAGCATAAGGCATAGATGCCGAAGCCACCATCATCAAGCCAATAAAAATCAGCATGACAACAGAAAAAATAAGTAAGTTGCGTGCCGTTAAACTATGTCGCAAGCTATATGCACGATTTTCCAAAAATGGATATTGATTATTCATCACAGTTTCCTATGCTTTCGCTAATGCTTGCACATACGCCACAAATTTTTGCCCACGTTCAGGGTAGCCACTAAACATATCAAAACTTGCACACGCAGGCGATAAAAGCACCACATCATTGGCTTGGCTCTGTTGCTGACACAGTTGTACAGCTTGCTCTAAATGCTCTGCAAAAATAAATTGACAATGCTCAATATCTTGCAAGGCGTGATGAATGAGTTGTGCATCTTCACCAATCAACACCACGGTTTTGACATAATTTTCAACAGCTTGGCGTAAAGCAGTAAAATTTTGCCCCTTGCCTTGCCCACCTAAAATCAGTGCAATTTTGCCACCTTTAACTTGAATGGCAGAACCCAAACCTTCTACAGCAGCCAACGTCGCCCCAATATTTGTGCCTTTAGAATCATTGTAATAACGCACATCATTGATGGTTTCCACATATTCACAGCGGTGTTCTAAGCCTTTGAATTTTTTCGCTGTTTCAATCATGCTGTCTAAATCTAAACCAATGCTTTCGCCCAAAGCAAAACACGCCAACACATTGGCAATATTGTGTAAGCCTTGCAAATATAATTCATCACTTTTGATTAATCGCTGATGTCCACGAGCCAACCAAATTGTACCGTCCGTATCTCTTAAAACGCCATATTGTTTCAAATCAGGTGCATTTAAACCAAAACTAATGCACGGAATATCATCACCAATCAACGGACGAGTTAAAGGGTCATCACGATTAACCACCACATTTTTCACACGTTGGAAAATACGGTGCTTGATTTGATGATAATTCATCATCGTGCCATGACGATCTAAATGATCTTCACTCATGTTCAACACCACAGCAGCGTCTGCCGCCAAATCTGTCGTGGTTTCAAGTTGGAAGCTGGATAATTCCAATACTAATAATTCAGGCTCATCTCGCAACAAATCCAACGCAGGACGACCCAAATTGCCGCCCACAGCAACTTTTTTGCCTGCATCTTTTGCCATTTCGCCCATCAATGTGGTTACGGTACTTTTCGCATTTGACCCTGTAATGGCAATAATTTTTGCGTCCGTCGCACGGCGTAGCAGTTGAATTTCACTAATCACAGGAATGCCACGCTGAATGGCTTGTTGGATTTCTGGCGTTTCCACTGCAAGCCCAGGGCTTAAAATAATTTCTTCGGCACGGAAGAGCAATTCAACATCAATCTTGCCAAAAGAACGCACCACATCAGCAGGAATTTGCTCAAGCCCTGGTGGCGTTGCACGAGAATCGGTAACAGCGACTTGGTAGCCTTGTTGATGTAAAAAGTTGGTTGCAGAAACACCTGAAATTCCTAAACCGACCACGACTTTCAGTCCGCCACGTTGAATAAGCATATTTTTTCCTGCCATGATAAAGAGATGAATAATAACCCTTTATTTTAGCATGACTTGCCCTAAATACATCATTTTGACATTATTTTTTTCAATTTCATTGCGATGAGCGATTGCTCAATAAAAAATTCCCCAAAGACCTTTTGATTTTTGGGGAATTTTCTTGATGACATCAATCAATCGTGATTGATTATTTCCATTTCACGGCTTGCGTAGGTGGTGGAGCATCACTGGCTTTACAACCACAGCCTCCACCACAGCCCATTGCTCCAGCAGGACGCAGCCATTGTGCAAGTTTCACCCAGCCCATCGCAGCAAAACGATCCGCAAGTGCGGTAAATAATCGGTTATAACTGCTTGGAAACACTTTTTTGAAGACAATATAAATGCTCCACAGCACCACTAGGGCAACAATTAAGGTTTCAATCATGATTTCAACTCCTTATTTTGCTTGCATTAAGCCGTCAAAGCCGCTGTGATTTGATAGGCAAGGAACGCCATCAAATACGCCAAGCCAAATAAATACACCGTCATTACGCCTGTAATTTTCCACGATTGCGTTTCACGTTTGACCGTTGCCAACGTAGATAAACAATGTGGTGCATAAATAAACCACACCAATAATGAAATTCCTGTCGCAAAGCTCCACGCAAAGTCGCCTGTGGTAATTAAACCTGTCAAACCTTGCGAAATCGCATCATCATCTGCACCTGAAATGGCATAGACTGTACCCAATGCAGCAATAATCACTTCTCGTGCTGCCATCGCAGGAATCAGTGAAATGACGATTTGCCAGTTAAACCCAATCGGTTCAAAAATTGGTTGTAACACATGACCGA
>JAUNHS010000169.1 GCA_030523805.1 Acinetobacter sp. | reverse complement strand
GCTTGCCATTTAAAATTGCTAAAAAATATCCCTAATTAATGTTAGGGATATTTTTATAATCGTTATGATAAAACCATATCCACTTTGTCATATCTCATATGATAAAAATCTCATGAATTTTCCGAAATATCATTCCTCTATTTACACCAAAACACTTAAAAGCAATCCATAAATATTCAACTTTTTATCCATTTTTCCCCAATAACTCACCCAATAAGTATAAAAAAAATACAAACAAATCATTTTTATAAAAAAGTACTTGCCTAACTCAAAAAATACCTATATTATACGCCACATCAAAAGATAAACCATCTTTCCCGAGGTGGTGAAATTGGTAGACGCGGTGGACTCAAAATCCACTGTCAGCGATGACGTGTCGGTTCGAGTCCGACCCTCGGGACCAATTATTCTCCCATAGCTCAGTCGGTAGAGCGACGGACTGTTAATCCGCAGGTCCCTGGTTCGAGCCCAGGTGGGAGAGCCAGATTCTAAAAGCCCCTAATCATACATTAGGGGCTTTTTATTTGTGTTGGAATTGTATTTTGCATTTTTTTGCATTACACTCAAATTCATATTCATCTTATATCTAATCAATTTAGCTTTTACATCTACATAGGGAGATTACATCATGATGTATTCATACGCCAATCATCACCCCACCACTACAGTTAGCCCTTGGAATGGCTGGATTGCCGACAGTGCTACAGTCATTGGTCAAGTAGAATTGGGCGAACAGGTCAGCGTTTGGTTCGGTGCAGTCATTCGTGGAGATAATAGTCTAATTAAATTGGGCGATTTTACCAATGTACAGGAAAATGCCGTGATTCATACCGATACAGGGATTGAAGTAAATATTGGTCAATATGTAACCATTGGACATCAAGCGACCATTCATGGCTGTACGATTGGTGATAATAGTTTAATTGGTATTAATGCTGTCATTTTAAATCATGCTGTGATTGGGAAAAATTGTATTATTGGGGCAAATGCGTTAATCCCTGAAGGTAAAGTTATTCCTGATTATTCCGTTGTGATGGGTTCACCTGGTAAAGTGGTCAAAACTTTAGATGAACAAGGTATTGAACGTTTGAAGCAAAGTGCGTTGCTTTATGCGAGTAAAATTCCTGCCTTTAAGCAATTACAAGCCTATCAATTTACAAATTAATATGATTTTTTCATATTGCTTTTGCTAAAATAGCCTTTCGCTCGGCATGGCTAATGCCTACCCTGCTATTTTTGGAGTGAATATGAAAAAGTATATGTGCATTATTTGTGGCTGGATTTATGATGAATCTTTAGGTTGTCCTGAAGAAGGCATTCCTGCTGGCACAAAATGGGAAGATGTTCCTGATGATTGGGAATGCCCTGACTGTGGCGTAGGGAAAAAAGAGTTTGAAATGATGGAGATTTAATCTTCATCATTTTTTTGGCGTGTTGAATGACGATGTAATGCTGCAAAATAATCTGCTGAAAATGCTCACTCACACTTGCCCAATCTAATATATCTACTCGCCAAGGTAAATCCGATTGTTCAAACGCATCGGCAAGCTGTGTTTGCAATTTTAAAGGTGTAGCAATGTCAGATTTAATCACCAAATCCAAATCAGAATACGGCTTGTGCTGTGCTTTGGTACGACTACCAAATGCCCAAACATCATAATCAGCAAGGTATTGCTGTAAAATCTGTTGCACGATTTGCCAATGTCGCTCACTCATTGCCAATGCTATCGGTTTAAGCATGGTGCTGTTCCAATTTATCTAACAAATCTTGAGCATCACGCTGAAATGTCGCAATCGCTTGATACACTTGTTGAGCTTTTTGTTGGTCATAAGTATGTGATGTGATATTTCGCATTTGGCGATAATGAAACCACGCTTCTACATCAGCAAGCCAACCTTTTTCGCCTGCCATGCGTAAAATATCCCGAAAACTTGCTGCATCAATCGTTTGTGGATTATCAGCATCTTGCTCTAATTGGCGACGAATCATTTTTAAGCTAATTTCATAAACAAATTCAAAGTTTTGAATCACGCCTGCCAATAAAGTTTGTTGAACTTTTTCATCTTGCTGTGTAAACCATGCTTGATGATTAACCACACTTAAAGCATCATCTAAAAGTTGCAATGTTAATTTCAATGATGATAAATTTAGTTTCACACTATCCATCTGATTTTACTAAAAAAACCGTTTATCATCACGTTCACGTTGTGGCAAATCTTGCAATCGTTGCTGTACTGCTTGGGCAATATTTAAATAATATTCTGCACTGCTATCTTGAGCAATGACGCTTGGTGTACCCGCATCTGCATTTTCACGAATGGCACGATTTAACGGCAAATAGCCCAACACAGGCACTTGATATTGCTCAGCCAACTGCTCGCCACCGCCTTGTCCAAAAATATGCTCTTCATGACCACAATTTGCACACGTGTGTAGCGACATATTTTCCACCACACCCAACACAGGAATAGACACTTTATTAAACAATTCAATGCCTTTTTGTGCATCTAACAATGCGACATTTTGCGGTGTGGTAACAATGACCGCTCCTGATACAGGAATACGTTGAGCCAATGTGAGCTGAATATCGCCTGTCCCTGGCGGCATATCAATCACTAAAATATCCAAATCTGGCCACAATGTTTGATTAAACAGTTGCATTAATGCCCCTGTCGCCTTTGCACCACGCCACACAATCGGTGTACGTTCATCGCCTGTCAAATGCCCAATAGATAAAATCGGCATACCATAGGCTTCTAATGGCACAAAATGTTCATTTTCAATTTTTGGCGTTTGCCCCAACGTTCCCAACATGGTCGGAATGCTCGGCCCATAAATATCAGCATCTAACACACCCACTTTTAAGCCTTGCTGTTTGAGTGCTAATGCTAAATTGACCGTTGTGGTAGATTTCCCAACGC
>JAUNHS010000168.1 GCA_030523805.1 Acinetobacter sp. | reverse complement strand
CACGCTCAAGAAATCATGATTTAGATTTCCAGCAAAAGCGTCCACGTCGTTTTGAACGTTGATGGTTCATTAATAAAAAACCTAGATAAACATCTAGGTTTTTTATTGCATTGACTTTATTCTTTAGCTTTAGGCAATTTACAAGCGATCCATTCCTGCAAACCTTTGACCGAGCTTTCATTTTGCTGATGTTTTGCTGCTCGTAGTTTTTTCTTAATTTTCCTTGTTGGGTGAATGCCATCTAATGAAACCCCTACCCCTGTAATCGTAGCCCTGCCATGATGTTTATCAAATAGCTTTGTTTTCTTTCGGTTCACTCTCAATTTATATTGCTTGAGAATATCAGAAATCACAGCAATCAAATAAATTTCTTTGCTTCTATCATTAAAGCTAAATGTTAAATCATCTGCATAGCGAGTATAAAAAATTTTACTTTGATCAATATTCAACGCTTGTTGAATTTTATAATCAATCTCAATCATTGCAATATTAGCTAAAATAGGACTGGTCGGAAAACCTTGTGGTAATTTATCATTGATAAAAGCCAAGGCATAAGGTTCTATATTAGGGATATATTTTGCCACATGGCTCGTATGGATACTATGAAAAAAGTTTTCAATATCCATTTTTAATACAAATCTTTGCTTTGTATGTTGCATAGCATGAGTAATACAATTTTTACCTTGTACAAAAGCATGATCACATTCAACAAGCACATTGTTTTTATAAATTTCCTGTAAATCAGGCAATAAAGATTTTAGATGCTCTTTCAGCTCATCATTAGGTACATATAAAATGCGTGCTTTTTTATTTTTACGTTTGATTTTGATGATTTTATAATTATCATTTTCTTGATCAGCTTGCTTAGACTGCTGACCAAACCACCAACCTGATATAACTTTCAATAAATTCATACAAATCTTATGATTTCTTATAACCTAAAAAACAAAACACCATCTGATGGTGCTTTGCTCTTGTGTGAAGTTATTCCCACGATAAGAAAAAGAGCATTACCAACGGACGAAACATCAACGCAAGCTTACCATCTCTTTCTCTAACAAACATAGTACCAAAACAAGTACTATATTACAATAGCCCATAAATTACTCATTTATAATAATTTTACATGACTCAACTGCCGTACTTCCCCTTGACAATCCAAACGATACACCACCGTATTGTACATTGGCAAAGCCATTTGAAACTGGCGGAATTTCATTTTATCTTGCAAACTTTCCGCCCCACCACCCATAAGTTGCCATGCCAACATCGCAATCCACATACCATGACCAAAAAACACGCTATTATGCTCAAAGTCATCAATCTGTTGCCTAAAATCAGCAACACGTTGATAAAACCCAATAAAACTATCTGCATCGCCGCCATCTCGCTCATCTAATGCCACAGCTTGCCAATAATGTTGAGCGACAACAGCACGTTCATCGCCAGTCATGCCTGCAACAGTTTGATAGCTTAAATAAGAAAATTCACTTAATGACGGTACAATATCTATGTTTAATCCAAAAGGTTGATTAAAAATAGCTGCTGTTTGCTTTGCTCGTAGCATGGGTGAAGCATAAATATGACTAGGGTTCGGCAATGATTGCTGTTGCCAATTTTGTTGTAAAATTTGAGCTTGATGAATACCACATTCAGTCAAAGGAATATCTACATCAGGCATAGATTTTGCCCCAGTATTTGCCAAACTCTGCCCATGCCGAACAAAATAAAGTGATTTCATGGTCGCTATTTCCTTTTAAAAATTTCTACTTCCATGCTACCACTTGACTTAATGCCAAGCAATAAAAACAGGCAATAAAAAAGCACCTTGAACAAGGTGCTTATGAATTTGGCGGAAGCGGTGAGATTCGAACTCACGGAGGGCGTGAACCCTCGTCGGTTTTCAAGACCGGTGCATTAAACCGCTCTGCCACGCTTCCATAGGGGAATATCATACAGATATTCCAGACCATTTGCAAGGAAATTGTGAAAATTAAAGCCTTATTTGCATTTAAATGACTATATTTCACACAATAAAAAAGGTAAATGATTGCTCACTTACCTTTTCGTTGCATAAAAATCGCTACATTATTTTGCTTCAATTTTTGCTTTCGCTTTTAAATAAGCTAAATAATCTGCAATTTCTCGTTCAGCATGGTTTTGCGTATAGGCTGCTAAAAGCTCTGCTTTTTGCTTGCTTTCATCAGCAACGGCTTGCTGTTTAACATCTGAAACTGCAACAACAATTAACTCGCCATTTAACGCTGTAGTACCAACAGACCAAAAGCCTTGTTTTGGTGCTAGCAAACTAAACGCTAAATTTTGTACTGCTGGCACTAAACGAGCATTGCCACCACGCACAAAATTACCTGCATCTTGGAAACGTACAGGGCTTGTTGCCAATACTGTTTGAGCTGGTTGTGTTTTAAAGGCATCTAAAGTACTTTGCAATTTCGCTTTTGCTGCATCTACGGCTTTTTGCTCAATCACTTTGGCTTTAACTTGCTCTTTCACATTTGCCAAAGGTGCAACGGCTGCAGGCGTATATTGGCGAACTTTTACCCATACCATATCGCCATTGCTTAATGCCAAATTACTTGATGCGTGATATTCACCACTTTTCACATCATCGCCAAATAAACGTAATTTCACAGCAGCTTGCCCCAATATAGGGTCTTGTGAAAATACAGTTACGGCTTTCGCTGTCGTAATTTGTGAGCCTTTCACTTCTTGTTTGATGACATCTAAACTGTCGCTACTCACTACGGTTTCATTGAGTTTATTTACTGCATCAGCATAGGCTGCATCGGTTTTCGCTTTTTGCACTTGTGCTGTAAGCGTTGCTTTTTGGCTCGCAAAACTTGGCACATTCGCTGCATCTACAACAATCAAATGATAACCAAAATTAGTTTTTACAGGTTGCGTTACTT
>JAUNHS010000167.1 GCA_030523805.1 Acinetobacter sp. | reverse complement strand
GTGGCTTGAGTATAGCACAGAATGGCAAAAAGCCATGCAAAAAAAATCTGCTTTCCGAAGAAAGCAGTTGAGAGCTTTTTGAGTATGATTGGTTATGATTTATTGTTATTGATTAAGATTGATGATTACTGATGATTGGGCTTAATCATCATTGCCCACTTCTAAACGAGACGAAATAATCGTACCATCTTTGGCATCTACATGGATTTCATAAGGGTGTCCTGCAGTAGAGATGATGGTAATTTCATATTTCGCACCGATGTATTCATTGTCTAATGACGCATCAACCACTTGACCTTGTACTTGCTGTTGTGCTTTAGCAATCGCTTGTGCCAAAGTTAAGTTGGGTTGTGGTTTTAAGTCTAAATCACGCTCGCTGTAGCTAGATAAGACTTGACCTGTTACTGCATCAATTTGTACACGATGCTCTTGTGTACGCTCAATCACTTCAATGTCATAAATTGCATTGCCTTGACCTTGGTGTAGTTCCATATCTACAGCATAGCCTTTGCTGTGCGATTCAGCGAGAGCGATGGCTTTATCAATGGCGATTAAGTTTTGCTGTACAATCGTTGCTGGATTAATTGCACCATCGGTAGAAACCGTTGTTGTTGCTGTTTGTGTTGTATCGCCTGTTGTTGCAGTTTGAGCAACTGGAACAGCTTGTTGTACCACTGCTGGTGGTTGCGTGTTGGTATTGTTGTTTGGAGAAGCATCGGCACTACACGCAATGGCAATTGCTGAAACACTGCTAATGGTTGCTAAAGTAAGTAAGATTTTTTTCATGGTCATCTCGCTGAGTATTGATGTTAAATTGAACGCTGGCATGATTGAATGTGTTCAGGAATATTAGGTTTGCTCTTCATTCACGCCATCGCTTGCTATGGGTGTAGTATAGAAAGTGAAAGTTAGCTAAAAATTAGTGCCATGTAAAATAATGTAAGTTTGATAAAAAATTTTTTGAATGTTAAGATGTCGCAATGTTTCAACAAGGAGAACATGGTGCTAGACCAAGCAAAAACTGCACTCATTGTGGTAGATATGCAAAATGATTTTATGCCCAATGGTGCATTAGCCGTCGCTGGGGCAAATGAAATTGTGGCAAGCATTAACCAATTAGCAAAGCAATTTCACAATGTGATTTTAACACAGGATTGGCACACGGCAAATCATTTATCATTTGCAGAGCAGCATCAAAAAAATGCGTTTGATGTGGTGGAAATGCCTTATGGTTCGCAAGTGCTATGGCCTGTGCATTGTGTACAAGGTTCGCATGGTGCGGCATTTCACGCTGATTTATCTATTCCACACGCTGCACTCATTTTACGTAAAGGCATTCACCGTGAAATAGACAGCTATTCAGCATTTATGGAAGCCGACCGACAAACACACACAGGCTTGACAGGTTATTTAAAAGAAAAGGGTATAGAGCAATTATATATTGTTGGCGTGGCGACAGATTTTTGTGTGGCGTGGACGGCAATAGATGCGTGCCAATTTGGCTTTCAAACCTACGTCATTGAAGATGCGTGCCGAGCGATTGATTTAGATGGTTCATTGGCTCAAGCATGGCAGGCAATGCAAGCCCAAGGCGTACAGCGTGTACAATTGGCCGATGTCCAACTGGTTTAATGCCAAACATTAACCAATAAAAAAGCAAGATGAACATCATCTTGCTTTTTTAGTTGTTAGGTTTGCTAGATATTATAACAATACGCTAATTTTCGCATAAGCCCACGGCAATACAGTTGCCAAAATGACGCTTAATGCTAAACCAAACATCAGTTTCATCGCATCACGGCTCACGACCAATGATGTAACTTTGCTATCTACATTGTGCAAGTGCATTGAGTAGGCAAATTCACGCCCTGCCAATAAACCTAAGAATACCCAAGTGGTACTCATTGGAATGTTACTCCATTCCTTAAATACGAGCAAAATCAAGGCATACATAAAGTCAATAATCGTTGCTGAACGTATATCGGTAACACCAGTTTTTGTATCCACAATATGCTGAATTGCACCACCACGCTGATAAAAAATTACACCTAATAATGCAACAAATACCGAAACTGCAAAATACATAAACTCAATCGGCACTTGGCGTGGTACATATACAAAGATATTGGCTAAATCTTGAATGAGCCACTGACTCCACAAAAATGCTGTCGCCAGCCATTGTAGAGCAATCCAAATTTGCGATGGGGGCAAATGACGTGTACGGCTAAAATACTGCGTTAAACGCTTAAACACCCAACGATAAATCACAATCGCCGCCACAAAAGCGACTGCATAACCCATGAGCGATTTAATGAGCATAGACCCTAAACTACTTGGCGAGAAAATCGTCAGTACCAAAAACGTTGTACTTACAGGAATGCCATAGCGTGTCAGAATAATCAATAAAATCGGTGGGATAATATAAAGCCAAGTAATGCCTTCAGTGGGAAAAGGAATGGTTTCCAAGCGACCGTACGACGCATCGCCAGTGCCTGAAGTGTACCAACCATAAAATAATACAGCGACCAAAATGATGCTGGTATAAAGCCACAAAAGCCACCATGGGCGATTGGCATTTGATGAAATAAATGTACCCAAAGTTTGTGGTACATCGTTGGCGACAATAGAATAAGCGGCTAAACAGAAGCCGACAATCATTAATAATTCAATACTCATGCCGAGACATTCGCTATCATACAAGACAAAATAAGCCCTATAATAAAAAAAATCTATGACAGTTTTATGACAAAATTAGAAATCTTTCCTACAGGGATTGACAGGAGCGAAATGAATGATAGGCGATGAAACGCCACAAAAAAGGAATGCAGGGTTTGCATTCCTTTTTTGTACTGTGAGTTGTATGGTGATTTGTAGCGGTGCTTACGATGAATTGCCATCACGCACTTTTGGGGTGCTGTTGAACCACAGGTGCTTTTAGGCGAGTAATTTGTGGGAAATCAAATA
>JAUNHS010000166.1 GCA_030523805.1 Acinetobacter sp. | reverse complement strand
ATGAAGATGGACGCATTAAATTACGCCCTTTGGTGGAATCTATTTCTAGCAAGCCTGCATTAAGTTATGATGATGTACGATTGGCGTTGTTGTTTGTGCAATAAGTTATTTCATTTAAAAATACCTATATATATTTAAAAAATAAAGCTGTATTTTTTAGCAAAATCGCTATACTATAGCATCATTATTTTTGTTCAAAATAAACCATTAAAGAGAGTAGCTATGAACTTTAAGCGTATGACCGACTTGGATTTAACTGCAAAGCGTGTGTTAATCCGTGAAGATTTAAATGTCCCTGTCAAAAATGGTGTGATTACGAGTGATGCACGTTTGCGTGCGGCATTGCCAACCATTCAGCAGGCATTGGCACAAGGTGCGGCAGTGATTGTTTGCTCACATTTAGGTCGCCCTGTAGAAGGTGAGCCAAAAGAAGAACAATCTTTAGCTCCTGTGGCTGCTTATTTGAGCGATGCGTTAAAGCAACCTGTACGTTTAGTTAAAGACTATTTAGATGGTGTAGATGTTGCTGTGGGCGAAGTGGTTTTATTAGAAAATGTTCGCTTCAATCATGGTGAAAAGAAAAATAATGCAGAATTGGCACAAAAATATGCCAATTTGTGCGATGTATTTGTGATGGACGCATTTGGTACGGCTCACCGTGCCGAAGCATCTACTGAAGGCGTGGCTCGCTTTGCCCAAGTTGCAGCAGCAGGTCCATTATTGGCAGCAGAGTTGGACGCTTTAGGTCGTGCGATGCAAACCCCTGAAAAGCCAATGGTTGCGATTGTGGCGGGTTCAAAAGTTTCTACCAAATTAGATGTATTAAATTCATTGGCAAATATTTGCGATCAATTAATCGTTGGTGGTGGTATTGCCAATACGTTCCTTGCTGCAGCAGGTTACAACGTTGGTAAATCATTGTACGAAGCAGATTTGGTAGATACAGCAAAAGCGATTGCACAAAAAGTGAATGTACCATTACCGACTGATGTTGTTGTTGCAGATGCGTCAAGCATTGATTTTGAAGATTTCTTAGGTTCATTGGCAAAAGCAACGGCTACTGTGAAAAAAGTGGCAGATGTTGCTGAAAATGATATGATTTTAGATGTTGGCCCTGAAACGGCTCAAGCATTTGCTCAAGTTTTAACGCAATCTAAAACAATTTTATGGAATGGCCCAGTTGGCGTATTTGAAGTAGATGCCTTTGGTGCAGGTACGCAAGCTTTGGCACAAGCCATTGCTCAAAGTGAAGCATTCTCTATTGCAGGTGGTGGTGATACTTTAGCAGCGATTGATAAATATAATGTTGCATCGCAAATTGGTTATATTTCTACAGGTGGTGGTGCATTCTTAGAATTTGTAGAAGGCAAAACTTTACCTGCAGTTGCAGTATTATTGGAAAAAGCCAACTAATTGCAAAATACTTTGGCGATGATGGCAGCGGATTGTGTGCCATCATTGCACAAAAAATCACTTTTTTACTATGATTGATGATAAATACAGCGATTTTAAAGGATTTCATACGCTTTTTTGCTGAATCCACATCAAGAAAGGAGTAAAATAGTTTTACCTATTTGAGGATTGAAACATGGCTTTAATTTCATTACGTCAATTACTTGACCATGCAGGCGAATACGGTTATGGCGTACCTGCATTTAATGTAAACAATTTAGAACAAATGCGTGCCATCATGTTGGCAGCAGATGAAACCAATTCACCAGTGATTGTGCAAGCATCAGCAGGTGCTCGTAAATACGCAGGTGCTCCATTTTTACGCCACTTAATTGAAGCAGCGATTGAAGAATGGCCACATATTCCTGTTGTTATGCACCAAGACCATGGTACTAGCCCTGCAGTGTGTCAGCGTTCTATTCAGCTTGGCTTTAGCTCTGTGATGATGGACGGTTCATTGGCAGCAGATGGTAAAACACCAACAGATTATGCTTATAATGTAGATGTAACACGTCAAGTTGTTGCAATGGCTCATGCCTGTGGCGTATCTGTAGAAGGCGAAATTGGTTGCTTAGGTAGTTTAGAAACTGGTTTGGCCGGCGAAGAAGATGGCGTGGGTGCAGAAGGTGTACTTGACCATTCTCAACTTTTAACGTCGGTAGATGAAGCGAAGCAATTTGTAGCTGATACTAATGTAGATGCTTTAGCGATTGCAGTAGGTACATCTCACGGTGCATATAAATTTACTCGTCCACCGACAGGCGATATTTTGGCGATTGACCGTATTAAAGAAATTCATGCTGCATTGCCAAATACGCACCTTGTTATGCACGGCTCTAGCTCTGTACCACAAGAATGGTTACAAGTGATTAATGCTCACGGTGGTCAAATTGGCGAAACTTATGGTGTGCCAGTAGATCAATTGGTTGAAGCGATTAAACACGGTGTACGTAAGATTAATATTGACACAGATTTACGCTTGGCTTCTACAGGTGCAATTCGTCAATTTATGGCAGAACACCCAGCAGAATTTGACCCACGTAAATATTTAGCGAAAAGCGTAGATGCGATGAAGCAAATTTGTGTGGATCGTTATAATGCCTTTGGTACATCAGGTCATGCGGATAAAATCCGTCCAATTTCTTTAGAGAAAATGGTTGATCGTTATAAATAAGTCTTTGATAGATTTATAACAAAAAACTGCATCATGATTGATGCAGTTTTTTTGTGCGTAGATTTAAGGAGCTAAAATTAGTGTAATTGACCAGCTCGTACTAAATCAGATACAGCATATAAACTTGAGCGAATCGTCCCAGCTTTACATGATAAATCAGCAATGCTATTGCCATGTTTAAATACCGTAACCCCACCAAAGCGATTGCCATTATCGCTGCTACCACTGTAAACTGCATAGATATACGCACCATTTTGTACGCCCACGCCATCTACACCATCACGGAAATCGCCTAGTGAATGGTACACTGATTTAGTCAAACGAATTTCTGGATTTGCTAAATTGTGTCCAAAGCTATAAGTTA
>JAUNHS010000019.1:8110-21719 GCA_030523805.1 Acinetobacter sp. | reverse complement strand
TTTGAACTTGAAGAACGTACCGTGCCATCTAGCATGACCACACGAGAAAATGTCATTTATTTTACACTTAATGAAGCTGAAGACAGTATTCGCCAAAAATTAGCAGAATATCCGTATTCTAAATTTTTGGTGTGTAATGACAATATTGACCAAGTGGTCGGTTATATTGATGCCAAAGATATTTTGGTGCGGATTTTAAATAATCAATCGTTTAATCAATTACATGAATCTACCATTCGTAATGTTTTAACCATTCCTGATACGCTGACTTTATCGGAATTGCTAGACCGTTTCCAATCCAGCAAAGAAAAGTTTGCCGTAGTGATTAATGAATATGCTCTAGTAGTTGGCGTAATTACCTTAAGCGATATTATGCTCACGGTCATGGGCGATTGGGGTAGCTTGGTAGAAGAAGATAAGCAAATTATTCAACGAGATACGCATTCATGGTTGATTGATGGTAGCACGCCAATTGAAGATGTGAAGCACGCTTTAGATATTGAAGATTTCCCTGATTGGGAAAATTATGAAACCATCGCAGGATTTATGATGTACAAATTACGCAAAATCCCCCGCCCTGCGGATTATGTAGAATTTGCCGATTATAAATTTGAAGTGGTTGATGTAGATCATTTTAAAATTGACCAATTACTTGTAACCAAAAACTTTCCACATTTGAATGATGAATAATTCATCAACTTTTAACACCATTCAACAACACATAGGGCGAAGATTTTTCGCCCTTTTGTTGTTTTAAAGCACAAAACATCATCAAGTAAAATATTTTTTTCATTTTGCCCTTGAAGTCATTTGTTTTACCCCCACAAATTTACACAACCTTGGTTTACCATAATCCTGTCATCATTTGTCATGATTTTGATACGATATTGGTTAGTCATACAATTTAATTTGGAGATTTTAAAATGAGTTCAATCCGTCCTTTACATGACCGTGTAGTCATTCGCCGTGTGGAAGAAGAAACCAAAACTGCTGGCGGTATTTTATTACCAGGTTCTGCTGCGGAAAAACCATCACAAGGCGAAATCATCGCTGTAGGTAATGGTCAAATTACCGATAATGGCGTGCGTGCTTTAGATGTCAAAGTGGGCGACAAAGTATTGTTTGGTACTTATGCAGGCACAACTGTAAAAGTAAATGGCGAAGAATTATTAATCATGAAAGAAAGCGACATTTTAGCTGTTCTTGAAGGTTAATTTTGGGTCAATATTATTCATCTTACACGATGTAAACGGTCGTTGTTTAGGAAAATAATTACCCTATCTAAAATAATTTTTTATATAAATGCAAAAATTTGGAGAATAAATCATGGCTAAAGACGTAAAATTTGGCGATAACGCTCGTGCAAAAATGATTGCAGGCGTAAACGTATTAGCAGACGCAGTAAAAGTAACTTTAGGCCCAAAAGGTCGTAATGTAGTGATTGACCGTTCATTCGGTGCTCCACACATTACGAAAGATGGCGTAACTGTTGCTAAAGAAATTACATTGCAAGACAAATTTGAAAACATGGGTGCTCAACTCGTGCGTGAAGTGTCTTCAAAAACCAACGATGTGGCAGGCGATGGTACAACCACTGCAACAGTATTGGCACAAGCGATTTTAAATGAAGGGATTAAATCTGTAACTGCAGGTATGAACCCAATGGATTTAAAACGTGGTATTGATATTGCTGTAAAAGCCGTAGTAGATAATATCCGTGCAACGGCTCAACCTGCCAACGATTTTAAAGCGATTGAACAAGTGGGTTCAATTTCTGCAAACTCTGACCACACTGTCGGTAAATTGATTGCTCAAGCGATGGAAAAAGTTGGTAAAGAAGGCGTAATTACCGTTGAAGAAGGTTCAGGCTTTGAAGATGCCTTAGACGTTGTGGAAGGTATGCAGTTTGACCGTGGTTATATCAGCCCATATTTTGCCAATAAGCAAGATACTTTAACGGCAGAATTGGAAAATCCATTTATCTTATTGGTAGATAAAAAAATCAGCAATATCCGTGAGTTAATCACTGTATTAGAAGCTGTGGCAAAAACTGGCAAGCCATTATTAATCATCGCTGAAGATGTTGAAGGCGAAGCGTTGGCAACTTTGGTGGTAAATAATATGCGTGGCATCATCAAAGTATGTGCAGTAAAAGCCCCTGGTTTTGGCGATCGTCGTAAAGCGATGTTGCAAGATATTGCGATTTTGACAGGTGCAACGGTCATTTCTGAAGAAGTTGGCTTATCTTTAGAGCAAGCAGGTTTACAAGATTTAGGTACAGCTCATAAAGTTACCGTATCTAAAGAAAATACTGTAATTGTTGATGGTGCTGGCGATGTAGCTGCGATTGCTGAACGTGTACAACAAATCCGTGCTCAAATTGAAGAAACAACGTCTGATTATGACCGTGAAAAATTGCAAGAGCGTGTTGCAAAATTAGCAGGTGGTGTTGCTGTAATTAAAATCGGTGCAGCGACTGAAGTTGAAATGAAAGAGAAAAAAGACCGTGTAGATGATGCCTTACACGCTACTCGTGCAGCGGTAGAAGAAGGTGTTGTTGCTGGTGGTGGTGTGGCATTAGTGCGTGCAGTATCAGCATTGAACGGTTTAACAGGTGCAAATGATGACCAAACCATTGGTATCAACATTTTACGTCGTGCGATTGAAGCTCCTTTACGTCAAATCGTATCAAATGCTGGCGATGAACCATCTGTTGTAGTAAATGCTGTTAAACAAGGTCAAGGTAACTTTGGTTATAACGCTGCGACTGGCGAATATGGCGATATGCTTGAAATGGGTATTTTAGACCCTGCAAAAGTAACACGTTCTGCACTTGAACACGCTGCTTCTGTAGCAGGTTTAATGCTCACGACGGAATGTATGATTACTGATATTCCTGAAGAAAAATCTGCTGCTCCTGATATGAGTGGTATGGGTGGCATGGGCGGTATGATGTAATTTTACATCTCGTTTAAGCCAAATAAAAAAACTCTGCTTTGTATGAAGCAGAGTTTTTATTTATGAGTAATACAATTACTGTAAGGGCGAATTACATTCGCCCTGTGAGTAGAATAGCAAAACATCTTTTTCCCATTCTCAAAAGGGAAAATGTGATTTTCCCCTACAAAACCCATGATAATACTTATATTCTGGGTTTGGTATTATGTTTCCCTGTATAATGAATAAAACCCCATCGTTCCAAAAACAGAACGCACCATTACAACAATACAATCTAGTCAAAAGACAAAATTACTTCTATACTAAAGCCATCTTTAAATCCCTATCGGAATAATCACCATGAAATTATTGAAAACACTTGGTTTAGCAACAACATTATTGGCAAGTACTGCTGCATTTGCTGCACCACAAACCTACACAATTGACCCAACACACACGGCAACGGTGTTCTCTTGGAATCACTTTGGTTTCTCTACACCAAGTGCAAACTTTAGCGATATTAACGGTAAAATCGTTGTTGATTTTGACAAACCATCAGCATCATCTGTAGATGTTACTATTCCTGTCAGCAGTGTAAATACCAACGTCAAAGCACTTGATGATGAATTTCAAAAAGCAGATTGGTTTAATGCCGCTCAATTCCCAAATATCACGTTCAAAAGTACTAAAGTACAAACTAAAAACAAAAAAGATTTTACCATTTCAGGTATTTTAACGGTAAAAGGAATCAGTAAACCTGTGGTACTTAAAGCGAAATTAAACGGCAAAGGGGCTCACCCAATGTCTAAATTGCCAACCATTGGCTTTAACGCAACTACGACATTTAAGCGTTCTGACTTTGGTTTAGGTGCATTCGTACCTAATGTTGGCGATAAAATTACAGTGAATATTACCACTGAAGCATCTGTAAAATAATCTTATCGTTGCAACCGTCTCTCCCATAAAAAATCCCGTACATCTTGTAATGAACGGGATTTTTTATTGGCAATTTCTTGGTAAGAATAGCACTTAATTGTGCCATATTTACAGCATTTTGCTATTTTTTAGGCAATATCAAATATTCCTATTCGCTTTATTACGACTTTTGCCTTAAAAACATTGGTATCATTCTCATTTTCCGTTATAATCTACAGCTTAATTGTAATTTTGAGCAATCTATCTCGCTTGCTCTTCCCTATTTTAATTTTTTATGGAGTTACTGCCTGTGAGTACTCGTTTTATGACATCGGCTGAAATTCGTGAAGCCTTTTTAAGCTACTTTGAATCACATGGACATCAACGTGTTACATCGAGTTCTCTCGTTCCCGCCAATGACCCTACACTACTTTTTACCAATGCGGGTATGAACCAATTTAAGGATTGTTTTTTAGGTTTGGAAAAACGTCCTTATGTGCGTGCAACTACATCACAAAAATGTGTGCGTGCAGGCGGTAAACATAACGATTTAGATAATGTCGGCTACACCGCTCGTCATCATACATTCTTTGAAATGTTGGGTAATTTCTCATTTGGCGATTATTTTAAGCATGATGCGTTGCGTTTTGCGTGGGGCTTTTTAACTGACAGCGAAAAAGGTTTAGGTTTACCTGCTGAAAAATTATACGTTACTGTGTATCATACCGATGATGAAGCCTACGATATTTGGCATAAAGACATCGGTTTGCCTGCCGACCACATTATCCGTATTGGCGATAAAGGCGAACAATACGAATCGGACAATTTCTGGGCAATGGGCGATACTGGGCCATGTGGGCCATGTTCGGAAATTTTCTACGATCATGGTGATCATATTTGGGGTGGTTTACCAGGGACACCTGAAGAAGATGGCGACCGTTTTGTAGAAATTTGGAATAACGTATTTATGCAATTTAACCGTACAGCAGACGGTGTATTGCACCCATTACCTGCCCCATCGGTAGATACAGGTATGGGCTTGGAGCGTATGTCAGCCGTCATGCAACACGTTAATTCTAACTACGATACGGATATTTTCCAGCATTTATTAAAAGCGATTGCAGCGATTGTAGGTACAGATAATTTAGACCAACCATCATTGCGTGTGATTGCCGACCATGCTCGTTCATGTTCATTCTTAATTGCTGATGGTGTAAATCCGTCAAATGAAGGACGTGGCTATGTATTACGCCGTATCATTCGCCGTGCAGTACGCCATGGTTATAAATTAGGCATTAAAGAAACATTCTTCTACAAAATGCTTGCTCCATTGGCTGAAGTGATGGGTCAAGCCTACCCTGAATTAAATACTGAAAAAGAGCGTATTATTGCTGCTTTAATCAAAGAAGAAGAGCAATTTGCAAAAACACTTGAGCAAGGTTTGAAATTGCTTGAGCAAGAATTGGCTCAACTAAAAGGCAATATCATTTCAGGCGAAGTGGTATTTAAATTGTACGATACTTATGGCTTCCCTGCCGACTTAACCGCTGATATTGCTCGTGAACGTGAATTAAGCATTGATGAAGCAGGCTTTGCTCGTGAAATGGATGCTCAACGTAAGCGTGCAAGAGAAGCAGGTAAATTTGCGGTGGATTATAACAGCTTTATCAAAACGGATAGCACCACGCAATTTAATGGCTACACAGCGACGGCTGGTGAAGGTCAAATCCTTGCCATTTATAAAGATGGCGAGCAAGTGGATAGCGTTAATGAAGGCGATGAAGCCGTGATTATTTTAGACCAAACGCCTTTCTATGCAGAAAGTGGTGGTCAAGTTGGCGATACAGGTACATTCAAAAATGATACAGGTATTTTTGAAGTACAAGACACCAAAAAATCAGGCAATGCCTTTGTCCATCAAGGTGTGGTAACGGTTGGTTCATTGAGCGTATCGCAAAAAGTAGATGCTCAAGTACAACGTGAATTACGTCATGCCATTATGCGTAACCACTCTGCAACGCATTTATTACACGCGGCTTTACGTCAAATTTTAGGTACGCACGTTCAGCAAAAAGGTTCATTGGTGGCAAGCGATATTTTACGTTTTGACTTCTCGCATGGCGAAGCGGTAACGCTTGAACAATTAGATGAAATTGAGCGTTTAGTCAATGCTGAAATTATTGCCAATAGCCCAGTAATTACTGAAGTGTTAGACATTGAAACAGCGAAAACCAAAGGGGCAATGATGCTGTTTGGCGAAAAATATGGCGAAACTGTGCGTGTTTTAACTATGGGTACAGTGAAAGATGACCGTGCATTCTCTATTGAATTGTGTGGCGGTATTCACGTTGGTTACACAGGCGAAATTGGTTTGTTCAAATTCATTTCTGAAGGTGGCGTAGCCGCAGGTGTGCGTCGTGTAGAAGCCGTTACAGGCTTGGCAGCAGTTGAAGCTATGCAACAGCAAGAAAACACCATTCGCCAAGTAGATGCGGCATTAAAAGCACAGAAAAATCAAACCCTTGAAAAAGTACAGCAAACTGTTAGCCAAATTTCAACTTTGCAAAAGCAAATTGAACAATTAAATCAAAAATTGGCAAATTTCCAAGCCAATGAATTGATGGCTCAAGTACAAGACATCGCAGGACGTAAAACTTTGATTGCAACAGTACAAAATGTCGATGCGACAAGTTTGCGTCATCTGCATGACAGCGTAAAATCTAAACTTGACCAAGCAATCATTGTATTGGCAGGTGTAGATGGCGATAAAGTGAGCTTATTGGCATCGGTTTCAAAAGAATATCATCAAGCCGTTAAAGCGGGCGATATTATCAAGCATTTAGCGACTGAATTGGGTGGTAAAGGTGGTGGTAAGCCAGACTTAGCCCAAGGTGGTGCAACTGTTACAGCGAATTTTGCTGATGTGATGGCAAATTTGGCAACATGGTTGGCGAAATAAAGTTCGTCAATAAAAATTGAAAGCAACTTCTTTATTTTTAAAGAAAATAATGCTTTAATAACCAATAAATTTTTAATTGATTCGGTAAGGACTATTATGGCTTTAATCGTACAAAAATATGGTGGTACGTCAATGGGTACACCAGAGCGTATTTTAAATGTCGCTCGCCGTGTAAAACGTTGGCATGACCACGGTCATCAAGTTGTCGTTGTAGTATCGGCAATGAGTGGGGAAACAAACCGCTTATTAGCATTAGCAAAAGCAATTACAGAAACACCTGATCCACGAGAGTTAGACCAAATGGTTTCTACAGGTGAGCAAGTAACCATTGCTATGCTGTCTATGGCGTTAAACTCATTGGGCGTATCAGCTCAATCAATGACAGGTCGCCAAGTGGGCATTAAAACTGACAGTGCATTTACCAAAGCACGCATTGAATCAATTGATACGCAAACCATGCGTGATCAATTAGATGCAGGACGTGTCATTGTGGTTGCTGGCTTCCAAGGTGTAGATGAACAAGGCAATACCACTACACTTGGTCGTGGTGGTTCAGATACCACAGGCGTGGCTCTTGCTGCTGCTTTACAGGCTGATGAATGCCAAATTTATACCGATGTTGATGGCGTATATACCACTGACCCACGTGTTGCACCAAAAGCGAAAAAAATTGACCGTATTTCATTTAAAGAAATGCTAGAAATGGCATCTTTAGGGTCTAAAGTATTACAAATTCGTTCGGTAGAATTTGCAGGTAAATACAATGTACCATTGCGTGTATTATCAAGTTTTGATAATGACGATGACGGTGCATTTGATGAAGAATTTAAACAAAACGTAGGTACGTTAATTACCACAGAGGCAGAAGACGATATGGAACAACCAATTATCGCAGGTATTGCATTTAACCGTGATGAAGCAAAATTAACCGTGTTAGGTGTGCCAGATGAACCAGGTATTGCATCTAAAATTTTATCACCAATTTCTGATGCAAATATTGAAGTAGATATGATTGTGCAAAATATTGAAGAAAATGGCACAACAGATTTTACATTTACCGTAAACCGTAATGATTATGCAAAAGCAAAATCATTGTTGGAAAATACAGCAAAAGACATCAAAGCACGTGAAGTCATTACACGCAATGATATTGTGAAAGTATCTATCGTTGGTGTAGGTATGCGTTCACACGCTGGTGTTGCAAGCAAAATGTTTACCGCTTTGGCGAAAGAAGGCATTAATATTTTAATGATTTCTACATCTGAAATTAAAATTTCTGTAGCGATTGATGAAAAATATTTAGAACTTGCTGTGCGTACATTACATACTGCATTTGATTTAGACCGTGAACACGGTGAAAGTTCTGCTCGTGCATAATTGGTGATTTAAATTCCGATTAGCAAGATAGAAATTTTTCATGCTTATTTTGCTGTTTTTACACGCAAGATAAAGCAAAAACTACACAGAGCTACTGTATTTTATATAGTAGCTCTGTTATTATATGGCTTATCCTGTTTGTAACAACACATGAAGTAAAAAACGCTTGATACTGCCCTGTTCATTTAGGGCAAAATCATTGAGCAAGGAGAATATATGTTAATTTTAACACGACGTGTCGGTGAAACTTTAATGATTGGCGACCAAGTCAGCGTAACTGTTTTGGGCGTAAAAGGCAATCAAGTTCGTATTGGTGTAAATGCACCAAAAGAAATTTCTGTTCACCGTGAAGAAATTTACCAACGTATCCAACATGAACGTGCAATGCACCAGCATTTACAACATTTGGAACAAGGTTATCATCAATCGTATGAAGAAGATCCATACAATCAGATGAATCAAATGAACCATATGAATCCAATGGGTTGGAATCAATATCGTTAAACCGATAAAAAGTCCTTTTCTGCACAGGGAAAGGACTTTTTATTTTAAATAAATTATTGACGGATAAAGGAATATCAGCATGAAGCAACAATTACGCCCTTTTGAGAATAAATTACGCAAAGCTCTTGTGTACATCTTTTCACTTTTAGGCATAGCCGCTCTTGTGCTGGGCTTATATGAACATTACGTCCACGGTGAAAAACTTATTCCTTCAATATCAGCTGCACTCAATGGTTATTTATTAGCTTATATCTTGCATAAGAATATTTAATCCTTGCCTTAATCACGGCTTTGTAGCAAGGCTTGCTGTATCGGACGATAACTACGACGATGCTCTTTTAATACGCCAAATTGCATAATGGCTTGCATATGAGCTTTGGTTGGGTAGCCTTTATGTTTTGCAAAACCATATTGTGGATATTGTGCATCTAATTGCATCATTTGCCGGTCTCGTGTTACCTTTGCCAAAATACTGGCTGCACTGATATTGGCGTGCAACGCATCACCACCAATCACAGCTTCACACGGCATACTCAAACCTTGTGGTATTTTATTACCGTCAATCCATACCAAATCGGGACGAATTGCCAAACCTTCTACAGCTCGTCGCATTGCCAATAACGTCGCTTGTAAAATATTCAATTCATCAATTTCATCATGGCTTGCTTCAGCAATACACCATGCCAACGCATTGGCTTGAATTTCATCAAATAATTTTTCTCTTTTCTTTTCAGAGAGTTTTTTTGAATCATTTAAACCAGCAATGGGACGTTGTGGATCTAAAATCACCGCTGCCGTAACCACCGAACCAATTAATGGCCCACGCCCTGCTTCATCTACACCTGCAATCAAATGCACATTATTCCCCAAATATATCAGTATAAAACACGAATATTTTGACATAAAAAAGCCAACTTTACATCTTTTCTTTGCGTTTCATGTTAAAATGTCGCCATTATTTTTGTGATTTTAGGCAACATTATGATTGGTGCATTAATGCTAGATATTGCGGGGACAACGCTCACCGCAGACGATATAGAATTATTAAAAGCCCCACAAGTTGGTGGTTTAATTTTATTTGCTCGTAATATTGAATCGCCAAAGCAAGTGCGTGAATTAACCGACCATATGCGTCAAATTCGCCCTGATTTATTGATTGCAGTAGATCAAGAAGGTGGACGTGTACAGCGTTTAAGACAAGGTTTTAGCAAATTACCAGCGATGGGACGTTTAGGTGAATTGTATCAAACACAACCAGAGCAAGCCCTTGATTTGGCTGAAAAAAGTGGTTGGCTAATGGCGACCGAAGTACTTGCCGTGGGCATTGATTTTAGCTTTGCACCTGTATTAGATATTAATGATATTAGCGATGTGATTGGCGACCGTGCGTTTGCCACCAATATTCCAGATATTATTTGTCTGGCCAATGCCTTTATGCAAGGCATGAAACGTGCTGGCATGGCAACCACAGGTAAGCATTTCCCAGGACATGGTTCGGTAAAAGCAGATTCACATATTGCTGCAGCGATTGATGAACGTTCTTATGATGAAATTTATCAACACGATATGCAAAGTTTTATTCAGCTTATGCCACAACTTGATGCCTTAATGCCTGCTCATGTGATTTATCCAAAAGTAGATGAAAATCCTGCAGGTTTTTCTCGGGTGTGGGTGCAAGATGTTTTACGCCAACGTTTAAATTATCAAGGTGTTTTATTCTCTGATGATTTAAGTATGCAAGCCGCTTGTGTTGCTGGTGGTGCAGATGCTCGTATTTTAGCAGCATTATCTGCTGGGTGCGATATGGGCTTGGTATGTAATGACCGTGATGCAGCATTGGTTGCTTTAAAAGCCTTAGAACATCAACCTTTACCAAATCAAGCACGTTTAGAAAAAATGCGTGGTAAAATCCCACACATCAGCATTGGCGAATGTTTAGATTTAGGTACAGAATGGCAACAAACGCAACAACTAATTCATCAATTTGTTGAACAATGCCAAGCAAATGCTTAAGTGTCATTAGCACTCAAACAAAAAAGGATTAAGTACAACTTAATCCTTTTTTAATTATAGAATATATCTGAACAAGTTTAGATTAAAGTCATTATTAAGCTAACTTTGCTTTAATTTTACTAGAAACTTGTGCAGGATCGGCACGCCCAGCTATGATTGGACGTAGAGTATTCATCACCTTACCCATATCTTTAATACTAGTCGCATTTTGAGCTGTAATTGTTTGCTCAATCAAAGCATCAAGCTCTTCCTCAGTCATAGCTGCTGGTAGAAATTGCGATAAAACTTCAATTTCGGCTTGTTCTTTTTCTGCGAGTTCAAGTCGCCCAGCCCCTTCAAAGGCTTTGACCGACTCTTTACGTTGTTTGATTTGTTTTTCAACCACGTTAAGTACTTGAGCATCGTCAAGTTCTATACGTTGATCTACTTCTATTTGCTTAATAGCAGCTTGCAGGCTACGAATAACCGTAACTTGAGCCATTTCTTTAGCTTTCATTGCGGTTTTTAAAACATCAGTAATTTGATTTTTTAAGTTACTCATAGCCTACTCCAATATTGCCTACAAATTAGTAAAGGCGAACTGTACGCACTGATTCACGTGCAAGTTTCTTTTGATAGCGTTTTACTGCTGCTGCTTTTTTACGCTTACGCTCTTGTGTTGGTTTTTCATAAAACTCACGCTTACGCACGTCTGCTAATACACCTGCTTTTTCGCAAGAACGTTTAAAACGACGGATTGCTACGTCTACTGGTTCGCCTTCTTTCAATTTAACTTGTGGCATGATGAATCCTCTTTAAAAAGATGATGGATAATTTCTAGTACACCCATTGCACTAGACAAGTGAGAAACCGTATTTTACAGTAGTTTGTGTATTTTTTCAAGTCTATTCTAGCGATCTGTGTTATGGTCGTTGTTTTATTCCACAAATTTATCCACAGAATAGATTAAACCAAGCAAAAAAATGGCATGATCAACATCATGCCATTTTTTATATCTTTTATATCACAACGCTTATTGCAAGCTAGGATCTTTAATCTCTACATACGCACCTGTGCGTACTTCACGCAACCAACGCTCTAACTCTGCTGAAAATTGCTTTTCCCCTAGATATTGGCGAGCAGCATTTTTATAATATTCATCAGTTTTATCTTGCTGGCGAACATCTTGTACATGTAAGAAATGCCAGCCAAATTGAGTTTGGAATGGTTGGCTAATATAACCTTTTGGTGTTGCTTTAATCACAGCTTCAAATTCAGGCACCATTTGTCCTTCTTCTACCCAGCCTAAGCTACCACCATCACGAGCAGAACCTGTATCGTTAGAGAATGTCGCAGCTAAAGTCGCAAAATCTTCGCCTTTCATCACACGTTCATGCAAGGCTTTGATTTTTTGCTGTGCCATTTCTTCAGAAACTACCGTATTTTTCTGAATTAAAATATGGCGTGTTTGATATTGTGGCACGATTGTTTTTGCATCATCAGCTTTACGATCAAGCAATTTCACCAAATGAATGCTACCATCTTGACCTTTGACTTGTTCAGAAACATCGCCTTTTTGCAAGCTATTGGCGTGTACAGCCAAATCTGTTGGAATATTTGCTAACACATTCCAGCCTAAATCTGCACCTTGCACACGCACATTGGCATTAGAGAATTGTGTACTAATAGCATTCACATCATTGCTTTTTGCTAAAGCTGTTTTTACTTGTGCAGCCACTTGTTCCGCATTTTCACCTGCAATACGCATATGAATCACATGGAATTGTGAGCCAAGCATTGCTTGTCCCATTGGAGATTTGATGAAATTTTCTACATCTTGATCGCTGATTTTGATACGGCTCATCACCATTTGCTGAGTTAAACGGTTAATCGCCAAATCTTCTGCCATCACATTGCGTAAGCGTGCATAGCTATTGGGTGCTTTGCTATCTAAATCTTGTTGAAATTCTTCTAATGTATTGATATTGCTACGTTTTGCTACACTTAATAAAGCTGCATTTAGCTCATTATCGCTAATACGCACGCCATAGCGTTGCAATAAATTACGTTGTGCTTGACGTAAAATCAATTCATTTAAGGCTTGTTTTTTAAGTACCACTTCTGGTGGCAATGTACCATTTTGTGCTTGGATTTGGCGTACAAATACGGCAACGGCTTGGTCTAATTCACTTTGTAAAATTGCACCCTGATCTACCACAGCAACCACACGGTCTTGTGCAAAAACCATACTTGATAAGCCAAGTACACTCACGAGTGCTGTTGCTTTAAATAGTTTTGAAATTGATGTTTTCATTAGCGTTGTGTCCAAAATTGATTTGTCTTATTAAACCCTAAAACTCGGCTGTCTAATAACGAACTGAGTTTGTTGTTTAAACCACCTAACCCTTTTAAAGTAAATTCTGCCATAATGGCATTATTTGCTTTAACGCTTGGGTCTTGCACGTTGTCTAAATCGTTATAGTACGAACGACCATATACCGATACTCCCCAGCAGCATGATTCATAATTGATCCCAAACAATACATCACGCATAACATCATGCTCTAAATCGTATTGTGCATGACCAATCACACGCCAATTGTCTTTAATTGGCTGAATAATAGATGCTACTGCTTGCCCATAAACGGTTTGGCGACCTGGAATATCGTTACGATAATAATAACCTAGATTATATAAGTTCCCGTGATTACCTGTGTAATAAAATTGTACATCACGTTGTGCATTTTCACCTGATGATGTCCACGCTGCATTGGCAGTAACCGATAAGTTTTCATTAAACTGACTACCAATGCTCAAAATCGGGCCTGTGCGTTTTTCAGTTTCTACATCACGCAATAAGCTAACACGGCGATCTTCAAAAAAGAAACTTTGCCCCAAACCTACTCGCAAACGTTCTAAACCTTG
>JAUNHS010000019.1:0-8010 GCA_030523805.1 Acinetobacter sp. | reverse complement strand
ACAACAACCGATTGGCTCTGTGATTGGTTGGCATTTAAATTGGCGATACTATCTTCATCGTACCACATATTAATGCTTGCCACCGAAAGCTCTGGAATAGCAAAGCCATACGAACGTCGGAAATTATAACGCACGGCAGCTTTATTATATAAACGTGTACCACTGCTTTCTAAAGCCGAACCATCACGAATAGACTTTTTGAAATAAGCCGTATCATTGTGATAATCCCACTGCCAACCTTGCGTATTACCAGCGGTATAGTTGAGCAAAAACTGTGGTAAACGTGCATAAGGACGGTCTCGATCCAACACATTTTTATCTAAAGTTTGGAACTTTTCTACTTTTAAATTTGCTGTCAATCCTGGAATGCCATTGGCATAACTCAAATTCCATGCACGACGTAAATTCAGCGTAGTATAAGTATTTGGATTATCACTTAAATCGCTAAAGAAGTCTTTATCCGACGCATAATGATATTCTGCCCCTGTTTGCCATTGTGGATTGATTTGCCACTGATGAGCAAAATGCAAGTCTTTACGGTCTTCATCATTATATTTATTGTCCGATGGTAAATAGCCACCCCAGATTTGCCCTTCACCAAAGTTTTTTGTCAAATAACGGAATTGACCATCAAGCATTGCACCACGCTCACTCAAATAACGTGGGGTCAGCGTAGCATCATAATTTGGTGCAAGATTGAGATAAATCGGCACACCCAATTGCACGCCACCGTCATTGGTATAGCCTACCGTTGGCGTAAGTAACCCTGTGGTGCGACGGTCATCAATCGGAAAGTTAAAATACGGCACAGCTAAAACTGGCACATCTTTGATATATAACTTTGTACCTTTGGTGATGCCACGCCCTGTTTCTTGGTTCAATTCAATTTCTTTGGCTTGCAATTTCCATGTCGGTGATGCACTTGGTGCACACGCAGAATATGTTGCATCATTCAGTTTCACCGTTTGACGGTTTGGACGAGAAATTTTGCTTGCCTTACCGTGAGCGTGCGTATTTTCGCTAATGTAATAGCTATTTTCAAAATCGCCTGTTTGCTCTTTTAAGTTATAACGCACGGCATCGCCTTGAGCCACAATGCCATCTTGAGCCAGTTCCACACGCCCTTCTACCGTCGCATAAGTATGTGTTGGGTCTAGGCGTAATTTATCTGCACGGATTTGTCTGCCTTGTTGCTCAATGACTACATTGCCCGACAATTCAGAATCACCTGTTGGGTGATAATAGCCATAATCCGCTTCTATGTGCGTTTCACTATCGGTCAAATCGCCTACTGGCGTATTATTTGCCACAGGCGTTACCCATGTCCCTTGGCAATAATATGATGAATATTTTTGTGCTGATGGTGTTGTGCCTTGTTCATTTTTCTTGGCGTGTTTTACATAATAACGCTCATAAAATGATTGTCCATCATAACTTTCTGTGCTTGCACTGTGCTGATTTTGCTGTGCATAGCTCCATGTTGGCGTAAACAATATGGTTAAAACTGCCACATGAATAGGATGAAATTTAAAAGGTGTTTTCATGGTTGTTTGTAATCCTAAACGCAATCGCCACAGGTAAATACACCGCTGCTAGACTTTAAAATCTTCGCCCAAATACACACGGCGAACGGTTTCATTTGCCAAAATCTCTTCAGGCAAACCTTCAGCAATCACTGCCCCTTCACTCACGATATAAGCACGCTCACAAATTGCCAAAGTTTCTCGCACATTATGATCAGTAATTAACACGCCAATGCCACGCTGTTTCAATGTTTTGACGATGTCCATAATATCGCCCACCGAAATCGGATCAACTCCTGCAAAAGGTTCGTCCAATAGCATGAATTTTGGATCTGATGCCAATGCTCGTGCAATTTCTGCACGACGACGTTCACCACCAGAAACACTCATGCCCAACGAATCTTTAATATGCGTAATACGAAAATCTGCCAATAATTGCTCAAGTTGCTGTTGGCGTTGTTGCTTATTTAAATCCTTGCGAGTTTCTAAAATCGCCATAATATTTTCAGCAATGGTGAGTTTACGAAAAATAGACGCTTCTTGTGGTAAATAACCAATGCCTTTTTTCGCTCGCTCGTGCATAGCAAGGTGCGATAAATCTTCTTGATCTAAAAATAAACTGCCTTTATCCATTTGCACCAAACCAACCACCATATAAAAGCTGGTGGTTTTTCCTGCACCATTTGGCCCAAGCAAGCCCACAATCTGCCCACTTTGCATTTCAAAAGACACATCTTTCACCACCCAGCGTTTATTATAACACTTGGCTAAATGGCGAATTGTGAGTGTTTGCACTGGCATATTCATTAGTCTCTCACACCAGGGAATGATTTTTGGCTTGATGGTGGGATCACCAATTGTACACGCCCTGCTTTAGAACCTGTCGCTTCCACATCGCCTTTATTCATGCTATAGCGTAAGGTTTCTGCACGCATGATTGCACCATCTTGGTTTAAATATGCACCACCAGATAAGGTAATAATCCCTGTATCTGCATTATAAATAATTTTTTGTGCTTGCCCTTGTGCAAGTCCTTTATCTACATGAATTTTTTGCTGAAATTTAGCAGGGCGACCTGTCGCAGTAATGCTTTGAATTTCACGTTTTGCATTCAACTGAGCCACAATACTATCGGCTTGCACTTTTAATGTCCCTTGCTGAATAATGACATTCCCAGAATACGTTGTTACACCTGTTTTATCATTATACGTTGCTTTATCTGCCGAAAGCGTAATTTGCTGATTACGGTCAGATGGAATAGCGTGTGCCAAAACGGTAACGCTCGCCATGGCAGTTGCGGTAATTAATTGTGCAAAAAAACGACGTGGCAATAACCACGAATTATTGTGCGTCATATAGACCTCTAATACTATAAAATTCATACTGTCCAGCGTTTAAATCTGCTTTTAAACCCTGACTGCTAAAACTGGCTTGTGGCGATTGTACGACAACCTGATGACTGGTTTCAATCAATCGCTGTTTAGGATAGGCTGTTAATTCATCTGTTTTAAACTGCATTTGCCCGTGTTCACTATTTTTTGTCGCAATGACTTGATCGGTCAGCACGATTTTTTGGTTATCATCATAACCTTGTACTTTATTGGCAATAAAGGTGCTATCTACCTGCTGATTTTTGTACATATTTGCCTGTACATTGCTCATTTCAGAACGTTGCGTTTTTAAATCTTGCTGCAAGCTACCCACGGTTGCCTGCACAGCAAGCTGTCCATGCTCATCGGTTTGCAATAAACGCACCTGTTCAGCAGCATACATCATATTACTTCTTTTTTGCACGTTTAATTTTTCACGCTCGCCAGAGTAATAATAATACGCACCAACCACGCCTGCAATGACGATTGCCAATCCATATAAGGTTGCATTATTCATCGCTTAACCTTGTGCTTGCCCTAAAAATTGCTGTAGCAAATGCTCGTATGCACCGTGTGCCGTCAATAAAATATCACACACTTCACGCACTGCACCACGTCCACCAAAGGCTTCAGTTACAAAATCTGCACGCTTACGCACTTCAGCATGACCATTTGGCACACTTACTTTCATACCTGCAATGACAAATGCCGACAAATCAGGCCAGTCATCGCCCATATATAAGCAATCACTTGGCACTAAACCCAACTGCTCACAGGCTTCTTGCAAGGCTGTGCCTTTATCTTCACGCCCTTGAAACACCAAATCCACGCCTAAATCAGTCATGCGTTTATTGACAATCTGACTTTGGCGACCTGTAATAATCACCACTTTCATACCTGCTTTTTGCACCAATTTCATGCCCAAGCCATCACGAATATCAAATGATTTTAACTCATCGCCACTGTTGGTTAAAGTAACAAAACCATCACTTAAAATACCATCAACATCCAATACTAAAGCTTTTAAATGCTTGGCTCGTTCTAATAATGGATAAGAAATCATCAACTTACTCCTGCTTGGATTAAATCGTGCATAGCAATCACCCCAATCACTTTTTGTGCGTGATCCACCACCACAAATTGATTAATTTTCTTGGCTTTTAATTGCTCTAAAGCTTCTACAGCACGCAATTTCGGTGAAATCGTGTAAGGATTTTTGGTCATCACGTGTTCTACAGGCGTATCAATTTGCAAGCCGTGCTGACGTTCAATTAAACGTCTTAAATCGCCATCGGTAAAAATGCCTAATAGCACATTTTGCTCATCAACTACGGTAGTTAAACCAAGACGTTTTTCGGTCATTTCGTATAGCACTTGATTTAACGGTGTATGTGGAGCGACTTTTGGCAGTTGCTCGCCTGTGTGCATTAAATGTTCAACGTGTAATAACAATCGTTTGCCCAAAGCCCCTGCAGGGTGCGAACGTGCAAAATCATCAGCAGTAAAGCCACGAGCTTCTAATAATGCCACCGCCAACGCATCGCCCAATGCCAAAGTCGCTGTTGTGCTTGATGTTGGAGCAAGACCCAATGGACAGGCTTCTTCTACTTCCCCCAAAGTCAAGGCAACATCGGCATTTTGTGGCATCGGCCCTGTCGCATCACGGCTAATGGTAATCAACGGCACGCCTAAATGCTTAATCAATGGCATCAGCATCATAATTTCATCGCTTTTGCCTGAATTTGAAATAGCAATCAACACATCGCCACGCACGAGCATTCCCAAATCCCCATGCCCTGCTTCACCAGGGTGCATAAAAAATGATGGCGTCCCTGTAGATGCCAAAGTTGCCGCCATTTTACGCCCGATATGCCCAGATTTACCCATACCTGTAACCACCACACGCCCTTGGCATTGCAATAAAATCTCACAGGCACGGTCAAAACGTTCATCAATTTGCTGCGTCAAAACAGCCAAAGCCGTTTGCTCAATCGCCAAAGTCTGACGTGCAATGTCTTGATAAGAAACGGTAGATGGGGAATTGAATGTGGACATTAAACTCATCTCAAACTGATAGCACAAATACGAATTGCTCATAGAATTTTAAACTTGATCTGTGTAGCAAATTTAAATTCTTTCGCTATAAAAAGATTGCCTGACCGCTATTCTAACACAAACTTTCTGCAAAAAATGTAATAATGATGTGAAATAAACGTGAAAAATCCATTAACCGACAGCCTAAGTTATGATAAAATCAACAAATTATCACAATTTAAACTGATACGACCATGACTGTGCAATCTTTTTATTTATACAATTCGGAACAACGCCAAAAAGTCTTATTTCAACCACGCCAAGACGGTGTGATTGACCTGTATGTGTGTGGTATGACGGTTTATGACTATTGCCACATTGGTCATGCTCGTGTGATGGTCGCATTTGACTACATCATTCGCTTTTTACGCAGTCAAGGTTGGCAAGTGAATTTCGTGCGTAACATTACCGATATTGACGATAAAATCATCAATCGTGCCAATGAAAACCGTGAAAGCATTTATGATTTAACCGAACGTTTTATCACGGCAATGAATGAAGATGCACAGGCTCTTGGCTGTTTAGACCCTGATCAATCGCCACGAGCGACCGATTATATTCCGCAAATGCAAAATATGATTAGCCGTTTAATTGACAATGGTATTGCTTACCCTGCGGACAATGGCGATGTGTATTATGCCGTAGAGAATTTCGCTAAATATGGTCGTCTCTCTGGACGTAAATTGGACGATATGCAAGCAGGGGCAAGCGAACGTGTTGATGTTGAAACCGACAAAAAGCACCCTTTTGATTTTGTATTATGGAAACGTGCCAAAGATGGCGAACCTGCATGGCAAAGCCCTTGGGGCAATGGTCGCCCAGGCTGGCATATTGAATGCTCGGCAATGAGTACGTGTTGCTTGGGCAATCATTTTGATATACACGGTGGTGGTGGCGATTTGATTTTCCCACACCATGAAAATGAAATTGCTCAATCTGAAGGTGCAACTGGCGAGCAATATGTAAACTATTGGATGCACGTTGGTTTTGTCAATGTAGATGGCGAAAAAATGTCTAAATCTTTAGGCAATTTCTTTACCATTCGTGATGTGATGGCTCAATTCCACCCTGAAGTGATTCGTTATTTTATCTTGGCATCGCATTATCGTAGACCAATCAATTTCTCTGATGCGGCATTAAAAGAAGCCAAAAATGCTTTAACACGCTTTTATCAAACAGCTAAAGCTGTACAGCAAAATGCACAGTTACAACAACTGATTACCACCATTCCAACGGAACAAGTACAACGTTCATGCCATTATGCCGATTTTGTTGAAGCAATGGCAGATGATTTTAATACACCGAATGCGTTAAGTGTGTTATTTGAACTAAGCCGTGATGTAAACCGTGCCATTAAAGCGGAAGATTGGCAAAATGCAGCAGAATCTTATGCGATTTTGAATGCTTTATTTGATATTTTAGCGATTGTACAACATGATGTTGATGCGTTTTTAAAATCGGATATTGGTTTACAGCAATTAAGTTTGACCGATGCAGAAATTGAACAGCAAATCCAAGCCCGTGCTGATGCGAAAAAAGCTAAAGATTTTGCTTTAGCCGATAGTATTCGTCAGGCATTGCTTGAGCAAGGTATTGTGTTGGAAGATAGCCGACAAGGCACAACGTGGCGACGTGAAGATGCTTAATATTCAAGCATGACAAACATAAAAAAGACTGTAAATTTTACAGTCTTTTTTATTTGAACACATTATAAATATTCAACGCTCATAATTTCGTATTCTAACTCACCTTTTGGTGTTACGATTTTAGTTTCATCGCCTTCATATTTACCAATCAAACCACGAGCAATTGGCGAGTTAATAGAAATTTTATTTTGCTTAAAGTCAGCTTCATCATCGCCAACAATTGTATAAGTATGACGTTCTTCCGTATCTAAATTTTCAATGGTAACAGTTACACCAAACACCACTTTACCATCTTGCTGTAACTCTTTCACATCAATCACTTGAGCTGCACCGAGCTTGCCTTCAATATCTTGAATACGCCCTTCACAAAAACCTTGCTGTTCACGAGCCGCATGGTATTCCGCATTTTCTTTTAAATCGCCATGTTCACGAGCTTCAGCAATCGCTTCAGTAATGCGTGAACGTTCAACCGTTTTCAAGTGGTGCAATTCTTTTTCAAGAGCGATTTTCCCTTGTGGGGTCATTGGATAACGTTGCATAATAAATCCTTAAATTTCATATCATTAATTTCTAAAAAATAAAACAAGCCCCACCATCAATATGGCAGGACTTGTTTTATACACCTTAGTTGGCTTGCAAATCTTGTAAACGATATACGTCCATTTCAACGTTTGCAGTTTCTAAGGCTTGACACACGGCATCAGCACCATTGAGTGTCGTCGTATAATACACTTTACCTTGCAAAGCTGAGCGACGGATTGAGAATGAATCCTGATGTGCTTGCTTGCCTTCGGTCGTATTCACAATGAAATGAATTTCATTGTTTTTAATCATATCCACGATATGCGGACGACCTTCAGTTACCTTATTCACACGTTCACACGCCACGCCTGCATCTACAATGGCTTGGTATGTACCACCTGTTGCCACCAATTTATAGCCAAAATCTGCAAATTTCTTCGCAATTTTAACAGCTTGTGGTTTGTCTGAATCACGCACCGAGAAGAAAACTGTTTTGCTTGCTTCTGCTGTTGGCAATGGTGGTAATTGGTCATTTGAGCCTAAAACGGCTTTATGATAGGCCTCGCCAAAAGTTTTACCCACGCCCATCACTTCGCCTGTAGATTTCATTTCAGGGCCCAGCACAGGATCGACACCTGGGAATTTAGCAAATGGGAATACCGCTTCTTTCACTGAAAAATGCGTTGGCACGATTTCTGTCGTGAAATTTTGGCTTTCTAGGCTTTGACCTGCCATACAGCGAGCGGCAATTTTCGCCAACGATTGACCAATACATTTAGAGACAAACGGCACAGTACGGCTGGCACGTGGATTGACTTCTAAAATATACACGTCATTGTCTTTCACGGCAAATTG
>JAUNHS010000018.1:12113-21786 GCA_030523805.1 Acinetobacter sp. | reverse complement strand
CATTTGCTCGTTGATTGCAAGCGTTGAAGCATTTTTAGCTGTCGGTTGTTGGTCATTTTGCGGCAATGCCGTTTCTTGCTGTGGAAAGAGCGTATCTGCAGATATTGGTGTCGGTTGCCATAACGGATAAATGAGCGTACTTGGCTCAGCGGCATAGCCTGCCGTGTGCAGTGCCAGCCATAAAGTCGTGCTATAAAATGCGATTTTTTTCATGATTTTGCCTAATCAATAAAAGCACAAATCCCCCATCATCAATCGGCTGATGCTAGGGGATTGTTTTAAAAATGATGATTTAGAATTTGAGTTCTACGCCCAGCGTAAAGTTACGCCCTGCGGCTGCCATCGTCGTTGGTTTACGATTATCGTAATTTTCCGTTTGGCGAGCATTTTCCCATGTGGTGTAGCGATAGTTCAACGCATTGTAAATCCCTGCACGCACGGTGACATCATCATTCACCTGCAAATGACCAAGTAAATCCAAAGTAATCCACGAACGTGGGTTAATGCTTGCCACAACTTCAGGCGTTTCTACGTTACACAAACGGCAATAGTCGGATTTAAGCAATTCATTGACATCTTTCGCACGAGAATACGTCCAATTCGCCTGTATGCCCCATTTGCCTTCGCTGTCATCATAGCTTAAACCATACACATAGCGTGGTGGCTGAATGGCTGAAAGTGCATAGCTTTCAATGCTATCCCATTGCTCTAAATTCTTGAAACCATTACGTTTTACTTTGGTATGGCCATACGCCACATGAGCTTTTATGCCTGCTGGAATAATTTCAACCAAGCCATGCAAATCTACATTTAAATTCACATTTAAGCCGTGTAAATCCAAATTTTGCACATTATACGGACGACGACGTTGTCGTGGCTCGCCTGCAATTTGTGTTGGCGTTGCATAAGCAATCATATCACGATAGCGGCTATCAAATACGCTGACTTCAATATCTGCCACATCATTTTGATAACGCAGACCAATCTCGCCTGTGCGTGATTTTTCGCTGTCTAAATCGGTCGGTTTGCTGGCAAATAGCTCTGGTGCAGTATTGGCAAGTGCATCATAACCATAAATTTCTTGGAAACTTGGCACTCTAAACCCTTGTGATAAACGTGCAGACAATGACCAATGATCGGTCGGTTTAAACACAATTCCTGCATTCCACGATGTATTGCGATAGGTTTTATTAACGATATTTTCATCATCAGATTCAATACGGTGCTGATCGTAACGTGCAGATAAACCGACATCAAAATAACGGTTCAATTTCATATTATCACGCAGAGACACATACCAATTATGCCCTGTAATCGGCAAACGATCGCAATCACGCACCACGCCACAGTTATCGCTATCGCTAAACACCGCTGTGCCATAATCTTGGTACACTTCGCCAATTAAGGTGCGACCATTTTTAGTATAAGGCGAATATGCCAACGGATTGCGAACTTTGCCCACGCCTGTTGGACTATCAATCCAGCTGACATCGGTTGGCATTGCCATGGTAACCACTTGGCGACGTGCTTTGGCATTGAATTTTGACTCAAAAAGATCTAAACCTGCTCCCACATTTACAGCGTGTTCGCCACCAAACCATGACGCATTTTTATCAAACTGAAAATCTACACGTTGATGCTGTTCTTGGTAGTTCATATTTTCATCAATACGATATTGACCCACTTTACTGGCATCTAACTGACAGTTGCGATCCAAACTTCCGACAGAACAAGCGGACATCACGGTTTGCGTTGTTTTATGAATATCTTGTTGGTCTAGGTTGATTTTAATGCTATCCAACCATTTTACATCACTTGGTGTGTAGTGATAATTCAAACCAACACGTTGTTTTTGATGAAATTCATTGAGCCATTTGCCACGAGCATACGCCAAAAATGGCGAAATATCTTGTAAATTGGTTGCCGTACCCGACCAAATATTGCTTAAATAATTTCTATAAATCAAGCTATTACTATTCACTGGTGAATAATCTTGCTCTGGGCAATCTGCCGATGCGTATTCACAATAAGTCATATCTCGGCTATCGTAACGTTGCTCCGTTTGCTCAAAAATCGCACCAATATAATGATGATCATTCGGGCGATAACCCACTCTCGCCAACCATGAATCCGATTGATAATCTAACGGATTTGCCAATAAACGATTGGGGCCAGTATAACTTTCTGCATTGACATATTTCACAATATCTTTTGATGCTTTGTATTGTGCCAATTCTGCCGCTGATAATTCGTCTTGCGTGCGTGTGCCTAAACTTTCGCCACCTGCTTGTGATAATCTGGCTTTGTGTTTCCAGCAATCATCGCCTGTGGTGCATTCGCTCATACGGAATAAATTGTCGGATAATGAACCATCTCGTAAATCGTATTGGCTGATATAAGCGGTTTTGCGTGTGGTGCGTTGCGATACATTGCCTGCATCTTTGTGGGCTTTCGTGCCTTCACCTTCACGGCGTGTATATTGCACCATCGCTTCAAAACCATCACTTTTCCCTGCCACGGCAACCGTTTGGGCAAAACGTTCATCTTTGGAACTATACATCGATTTGCTTTGTACGCCCCAATCTTTGCCGTCTTTAATCACGTCATCTACATTTTTTGTGGTAAAACTCACCGAACCACCCAATGCACCACTGCCGACTTCGCTACTGTTACTGCCTTTGTTGATGGTTACAGCGGTTAAGTTTTCAAATTCCACTTCATTCATCGCCCCTGTACCATTGCCACGGCGATTGCTTTCATCGACATACGATTGCCCTTGTGCAATGCCATCAACCACCACAGCGACACGGTTTTTATCCACCCCACGAATGGCATAGCCCGAGCTTGCTCCACGCCCTTGTTCCACCACAGAAATGCCAGGGTCATAACGTGTTAAATCACGAATGCCTAGCACTTGCTGTTTTGCCAAATCATCAGCTGTTTTAACCACTTTGCCCAAGCCTGTAACTTCTTGGTCGTAGCGTGTAACCGATTGCTCTTTGGCAACAACGACAATAGTTTCAAGCTGTTGCGTTGGTTTGGTGGGTTCTTTTTTATCATCTGCCCACGCTGTACCTGCAATGCAAATTTGGCTCAAAATTGCTAAATGTACAGCATAGCTTAAATATTTTGCTTGGTATGATTTTTGCCCCGTTGCCCCTGTTGCCAAGGTGTGCTGTGCTTTTTTTGCCATGTGAATCCCCATATTTTCAATCAATGCTTTTCTATCAAGGTATATCGATGTACCATGCACAATATTTAAAATGGCATGGTATCATCTTGTTTTATCTCAATTTATTTTGTTTGTGTGCCTTGCTCAACCTTGCCTGCACCAAACACAGCACCTGCACGCACACCAGAATTTAAGCCATTTTCACTGCTGTTATAGTGCAATGTACCGCCTAATTCTTGAGCTTGGTCGCCAAAAAATTGTCCTACCACTTGTGCATTTTCAATATTGACTGTACCAAATGCCGATGCACCCATATTGCCCACGCCATCAAATGCGTTGATATTTGACCCACTTGCCGTGCCTGTAAATGCCGAACCTTGAATGGTCGCTTGAATATCAAACACGCTTAAACCTTGCGTATCGTGCAATGTGCCTGTCAAATTTTTATCAGCAAAATTCACATTAAAAATTGCTTTGCTGCGTTCATTGCTCGCCCCCATATCTGGCGAATACAATGCTGTACGTTCAATGCTATTACCAAAACCATAATTTAAACGCTGTGCTTCAGTCGTCTCTTTTTTAGCGGTAATAAAACCTGACCAACTGCCTACATATTTGGCTTGACCTTCGCTCGGCATAGCACTTTGTGGCGTAACATTGCCTTGTACATAGTAACTTGGCGAAATTGTGCCTTGTTCATCTTGCACACGTACACGACCAAATTTCACATAACTCAAGTTATCGCAGCACACGCTAATGTCTTCTACAATTGTTCCTTGCTCATTTTTATTCAGCACCAAAGTACGTACTTTGGTTTTGTCATTCACAGCAATTTCAGCGTTTGGATAATATTTTTTCAATAGCTCGCTGGCATCTTGGCTATTGATTTCAAACACTTTTCCTGCAAAAACCAAACGAGTTACATCGCCAAATACACCTAGATTTTGTACGTTCACATCGCTCAAAATCTTGCCTGCAATGGCTTGCTCGTGTTCTTGTACTTTGGCTTGTAATTTATTTTTGATATTTTCTATATCCGTCGCCAACGTGCCTAAACGTTCATAGGCTTCATTTTCATCAATTTGTGCATCATTTTCTTCATCGTCATCATACAATGTATCCAAATCTACATTGATTTTTTTCTCTTCTGCCGTCAAAGTCGCCAATTTTTCAATTAAACTCACCACGCCATATTGCTCTTGCAATGCGATTTGTTGCTCTACATACACACGTTGCTGCAATAAAGCTGCAAGTTGCTGATCGTATTGTTCTTGGCTAATCGTTTTTGCTTCTAGCTGTGCATCTAAGGCTTGCTCTTGTTCATCTAAACTTGTGGTGCTGAGCAATTCCAAACTAAGCGGTGTATAACCTGCTAACTCACCATTTTTCACTTGTTGCGATGTTGGAGTATTCACGACAAAGCCTGCTGTGGCTTGCTCGCTCACGGTTGCCAATTTGCTGGCATCTTGCTTACCACCAAATACCACAAACATAGAATCATCATCAGCTAAAAATTTACCTGCCAATTCTTGTGCTTGGTCGCCATAAAAACCACCTTCCAAGCGATTGCTAGCATTGGCACTAAATAATGCACGCTCTAAACGTGTCGCTTGTGATGTATCATTTTTATCCACTTGCGATGTCGCTGAACCGATAAAACGATTGCCGACAATTTTTGCGTCAATCTGATAGATTGGTTTATCTTTACTTTTGCTTGCGTCGGTTGGATTTTCATTATAAGACAGCACGCCTGTAAAGGTTTTATCGGCAAAATTGGCAGTATAAGTCGCAGGCGTGTTTAAATGTTTGCCAACATTATTGTCATGGTTGAAATGGTTGGCACTGGTTTCTTGACCATTGCCAGAATAATCGCCATATTCACGCAATTTATAAATGGTCAAACCTGAACCACCTTCAGCACCTTCCACCACGCCATCGGCACGGCGATCTTTTACATCGCTCAAATACAACCATTGCCCTGTATATTTCACATCATTGCTACTTGGCAACTGACTGGCAGGACGCTCGCCATGATAAAATGCCGCTGTCGCACTGCCTTGGAATGCTTCGCCGGCTCGCTCGCTAATATCGGCATCAGCTTGTACATAACCAAAACGAATATGCTCATAATCGCCTAAATTTTTCGCTGCATTTGGGTGAATTTTACCAAAGCCAAAAATATAATTTTCGCTTTTCACATCTACTTTTTTGCCATTTGGCAAGGTAATTTTCGGTAATGCAAAAGTGCTATCTAAGGCTTGTAATTCTTCTGACTTCAAGGCTTGGCGATAATAATTTGACGTTTTATCAATCACTTCGCCATTTTTGCGTACGCTATTACCATCTTTATCTTTTTCTGAAATATTTAAGCTCACACCACTGAGTGCAAAACCATGTGCAGGTGCAGTCAATACATCGAGTTCAACACTTGGCGTGGTTGGATTGGTTGCACCAGCTGTGCCTGTCGTACCACTACTTGTACCATTTGCCGTGCCACCTGTGCCACTATTTGGCACAACGACTGCTGCACTTGGTTGTGCAATTAAATTACTTGTCGTTGGCGTATCAAAACTACCACCGCCACAGCCTGTCAGTGTAGAAATAAAAATAAATGAACTTAACGCTAAATAAAGATTTGAATAACGCATGGTTGATACCTTGATCAAATAATAATATAACGGTTGATATAAGAAATAATTATTATTATTTACTAATTTACAAAAGTCAATATTTTATGAATAAAATTTACATAATAAAATTTCAATATACTTGTATTTATTGATGTATTTCAAATGTTTAAATATAAAAAACGTAAAAAAGTCGGAACGTTTGTCCGACTTTAAAATTTAACTGTTTAAAAATACAATCTATAGTTTGACAATGATTATTTTAAAAATGGATTGTACTTTCGCTCATGCCCAATGGTGCTTGGCTCGCCATGCCCTGCAATAAATTGCACATCATCATCTAAACTCAAGCATTCTCGGTGGATAGAATCAATCAACTGCTGATGGTTGCCTTTCGGAAAATCAGTACGCCCAATAGAACCTTTAAAAAGCACATCGCCTGCCCAAAGCAATTTATGCTCGGCATTGTAAAACATCACATGACCAGGTGTATGCCCAGGTGCAAAACGCACTTCAAAGCGATGTTTACCTAATTGTACTTCATCGCCAGCATTGAGCCATTGCGTTACTTTTACCGCTTGTGGAATAGGAAAACCATATTTTTGAGCCACGTCTGGCAAGGCTTCAATCCAAAATTCATCATCTTTATGTGGGCCAATTACAGGCACATTCCATGCTTGAGCCAACTCGCCCACTGCACCAATATGATCAATATGCCCATGCGTAATCCACAAGGCTTGCACATCTACGCCAAGCTGTGCGACAGCGGCTTGAATTTTCTCGGCTTCGCCCCCTGCATCAATCACCACGGCGTGCTGTGTTTCGCTATCCCACACGATTGAGCAATTTTGAGCAAAAGGCGTTACAGGAATCAGTTGAACTTTTAACATATTGTGTTCCTAAAAACGGTTAGAAATGGCTAAACTTGGCTTAAAATTTACACAGCAAAATGCACTTTACACGCATCTAACTGGGCTTGGGCTAAATTTTGTAACAGCTGTAAATGCTCGGCTTGCGTATTTAACGCAGGAATATAAGCATATTGCTCGCCACCATGACTGGTAAATAATTCTGCATTTTGTATCGCCAATTCTTCCAGCGTTTCCAAGCAATCGGCAGAAAAAGCTGGACTCATCACTTGTACCGATTTTACGCCTTGCGTTGCCCATTGTTCCAACAATTCATCGGTATAAGGCTTCACCCACTCTTGCTTACCAAAGCGAGATTGGAAACTGATTGCCCATTGTTGCTCATTCAAATGTAAGGCTTGTGCCAATAATTTGGCAGTCGTACGGCAACGTTCAGCATAAGGATCGCCTTTATCGGCATAAGGCTGTGGGATACCGTGAAATGACATCAACAATTTTTCAGCTTGCCCATGCTCAGCCCAAAAATCTTGCACACTTTTTGCTAAGGCATTGATATATAAAGGGTGTTGATAATAATCACGCAATAAACTGATGGCAGGTAAATTTCGCTGCTGTGGAATCCAGCGTGCAATGGCATCAAATAATGGTGCTGTAGATGTTGCCGAATATTGTGGAAATAACGGCAATAAAATCACTTGATCGGGTAAATCTTGGCTTAATTGTTGCAAACATTGCTGTATACTTGGCGTGCTATAGGTCATGGCAGGCACAACTTGAATATCAAATTGTGGATTTTTCTCGCTTAAAACCTGCTGCAAATGAGCCACTTGTTGCAATAAAATATTTCGCATAGGCGAACCATTTTGCCAAATTTGCTGATAAGCGTGAGCCACCGCTTTGGGACGAAATGGTAACACAAATACATTTAAAATCACTTGCCAAATGATTTTAGGCATTTCTATCACACGCTGGTCGGACAAAAAGCAACGTAAAAAATCTCGTACCGATGCGGTTGTCGCCTGCTCTGGTGTGCCTAAATTGGCAAGAATGATTGTAATTTTGCTTTTTTGTTGTGATAAAGCCATGATTTATACTCAATTTTTACTCGTGGAATGCTGTTTAACATAGCATTTTTTAGCGTAAATTTATAGTGCTATTTCACCAATGAACCAACAACCAAACTATAGGCAATCGCCCACATCATGATACCTGTGATAGCATCAAGTATTTTCCATGCCTTTACACTGGTAAAAATCGGACTTAAAAAACGTGCCAAATAACCCAAAGCGAAAAAGAAGGTAAATGATGACAAGATTGCCCCCAAAGCGAAATAGCCAATATGCGAATATTGTGCCGAAATAGAGCCGACCAAAATCACCGTATCCAAATACACTTGTGGATTGAGCCATGTAAACCCTGCACAGAGCAATAATGCTTGGCTCAATGTTTGAGATTGAGCTTGAGCATCTAGGCTCATTGCGTGCGTTGCCGTATAAGCACGGTGCAAACTCATCGCACCATATACAAATAAAAAGCCCGCTCCAAAATATTTCATCACCAAAATGACACTACTGTACTGTGCCATCAATGGAGCAAAGCCAAACACACCAGCGGCAATCAATAAACTATCAGAAGCACTACAAAATAAGCACAGCCAAAAAATGTGCTTTTTCAGCAATCCCTGCTTGAGAATAAACGCATTTTGAGCACCAATACTAATAATCAATGAATAACCCAAAAATAATCCTGCGAAAAAACTCTGGCTCATGCGATGCTCTACGACGAAAGTTGCAAATTTGAAAAATCAATTAATTCTACATTTTTAAAGTTATTTTTCAATCAAAAAATAAGCAATTTTTATTTATTGCATACTTTCTAACCGTTTTACCATAAGATATAATGCTAACAATTATTATTTAGTTTAATAATTAGTAATGATTTGTATTAACTTGTTTCACTACAGGGGATTGATGATGATGTTTAAACGACATATTCTTGCCATTTGTGTTACACAATGCTGTATGGCAACAGCATTTGCACAAACCATAACCAACACAGAACTTGCGACGAAAAAAGCAATGCCTGTGGCTGCAAGCGTGCAGGCAGAAGCATTGCCAACCATTCATGTACAAGCGATTGATAGCCAAACCACGCTATCATCAACACAATTAGAGCGAAAAAACGCCAATAATTTACGCAATGTTTTTGACGATTTGGCAGGGGTAAATATTACCGATACAGGACGCAGCCGCCAGCTTGGCGATATTGAAATTCGTGGTATGGGTGGCATGAGTAGTAACATTGGTTTTGGTAGTAACCGTGTCAGCATGGAAATTGACGGTATGGAACTCAGCCAAGCCTTTAATTTTGGGCATAATATGTCTTATGGCAGACAATATTTTGACCCTGAAGATTTAAAGCAAGTGCAGATTCACAAAGGGCCAGGCAGTAGTGGCTTTGCTGGTAGTGTCAAATTTAAAACCAAAGACCCAAGCGATTATTTGCCAGATGGGCAAAAATTCTCCACATCGGCTCGTCTCGGCTACCGTGGCGATATTGATGAACGCATGGCAGGTTTAAGTATTGCAGGGCAAATTTCGCCACAGCAAAGTGCATCGCTCAGCTATACGCATCGTAAATATCACGAATTGGATAATGATGGCTTAGCTGTGGTCGGCACAAGCCGTACCGCTCGTAATCCTTTAGATGGTCATAGTCATTCGGCGAATGCCAAATGGGTGTATCAGCCAAGCCCAACGCAGAAATTTTCACTCACAGGGCAATATTATCAGTTTGATAATGATACGGTCTATTTAGACCGTGTGGGGCGTGTTACCACCAATCGTGCGAGAACAACCACAACGACCACCTTGGCAGAAAGCAATACATCAAGCAATCAGCGTATGGCAATTGCTTTGCAACACGAAAGCAAAGCGAAAACAGCGTTATTTGACAGCGTGAGCAATCATCTTTCTTGGCAAAAAACCAAAAGTGATGCCGATAAT
>JAUNHS010000018.1:0-12013 GCA_030523805.1 Acinetobacter sp. | reverse complement strand
CATCAGCTTTGGCAATAGCGGTTGGAGCATTACACCATCGCTCAATGCTGACCATATTTCCATCAAACCTGAAGTGGATAACACTGCTGTTGCAGGAACACAAAATTATAGCAAAACCGCTGTGGGCGGCGGTTTAGCTGTGGCATATCAAATCAATCCGAAGCATCATTTGAATTTAAGCTATCGCCATGCTACTCGCTTGCCTGCTTATGGCGAAACCAATGGGCAAAATTATGGACATTGGATTGGTAAACCAAATCCTGATTTACGTCCAGAAACTGCTCAAGGCGTAGAGTTGGTTTGGAGCAGTAAAGGCAAATATGGCTCGCAGCAAACCACGCTTTTTTATGATGAATATCAGGATATGATTGCTTGGACATTTAATGGCTTTAATACACCTACAGCGGAATTGTGGCTCTACAATGAAACAGGCAAAACTACAGGCTACGGTATAGAGTGGACAGGTAAAACCAAATTAGACTTTTTAAATCTGACCGATGGTTTATCGTTACAAGGTTCATTCGCTTATATTGATGGCAAGGGCTACAACGGTCAAAATCGTGCCAAACTTGATCCATTTAATGGTTCATTGGCATTGAACTACGACCAGCCGAATGATGTATGGGGTTTGAGTACCAAAGTACGCTTTGCTGCAGCGAAAAAAGCCAAAGATTTACCAAGCACCGTTCCACCTTTAAAAGGTCATGAAACGGTAGATTTAACGGCTTATGTGAATATCAATAAGCAGTTACGCTTGAATGTTGGCGTACACAACTTGTTCAACGAACGCTATGCTCGTTGGGCGAATGTGCGTGGTTTATCGCTTACCGATTACACGCCTTATTATGAAGCAGGGCGTTATTTCACAGCGAATTTAAATTATCGTTTTTAAATGATGTTTGAATATTTATCCTACACACAACACAAAAAAAGCAATTCTCTATAGAATTGCTTTTTTATTCGCCTAAAACATCAACCTTTTTGAATTAAATAGCGATATTCTGTTGTATATTCTGTATGTGGTCGCTCTTCGTTGAGCAATAATTCATGCCCCAAGTGCATACAAAATTTTGGAATATCCCACGATGTTGATGGATCAGTCGCCAACACTTCCACCACATCGCCACTGCTCGCCTTACGCATCACTTTATGCAACATCATAATCGGTTCAGGGCAACGCAAGCCGTGTGTTTCTAGCTGATGATGAATGGTTAAATCATTCATAATACTCTCTTTTTTATGGAATGCTGGCACACATTAAAATGAAATACGGTTCAAATCCAACACATCTTTCATATCATACTGACGTGCTTCTTTAGCCGCCACCCACACCGCTGCACGTACTGCACCACTAGCAAAGTTCATACGATTGGTTGCTTTATGCGTAACTTCCACACGTTCGCCATCAGCAATAAACATCACCGTATGCTCGCCGACAATATCACCACCACGAATGGTTTCAAAGCCAATGGTTTGACGGTCTCTCGGGCCAGTATGCCCTTCACGTCCATACACCGCCACTTGTTTTAAATCACGTCCCAACGTTTCAGCAACGGCTTCGCCCATCATCAAGGCAGTGCCAGATGGAGCATCAACTTTATGACGATGATGTGCTTCAATAATTTCAATATCCACCGTATCGCCAAACACTTTAGATGCCAATTCTAATAATTTAATTGACACATTCACGCCAACTGAATAGTTTGCCGCATACACTACAGGAATGTGTTGAGCCGTTTGTTGTAATAATTGCTTTTGTGCATCATTAAAGCCTGTTGTGCCAATCACCATCGCCACACCTGCTTCACGGCAAATGTTTAAATGCTGCTCTGTCGCTACAGGTGCAGTAAAATCAATCACCACATCGCATTGCTTCACCACATCAGCCAAATTTCCTACAATGGCAACACCCAAATGCCCCACGCCTGCCAATTCGCCTGCATCTGCACCAATCAAGCTACTTTCAGGACGTTCTACCGCTGCGGCTAAAGTTTGCCCTGCTTCTTTTACAGCTTGGATTAAAATGCGACCCATGCGACCGCCTGCACCTAAAATGCCGATTTTTACTGGATTTGTCATATTGTTCTCTCTCAATTCAATCATGTACCGTATTATCGCACACTCTTACAAAATTTACAGCAACCGATATTTGACTTTTTACATCAAGCCCAATGAGCGTAAAATCGCTGCACCTGCTCCCATAGAGAGCATAGACACCACAGTGGTAAATGCCAAAATATTGGCAGCCAAAGTGGCATTACCGCCCATAGCTTTGGTCATCACATAACTTGCCGCTGCCACAGGTGCAGAGACCATAATAAATAATACGCCCATGTGCAAAGGTGCTAAATTAAAATACAAACCTACTGCCACAGCGACCAGTGGTGCAATCAGCACTCGCCCTATACTCGCCTGCATAGATACGCCAGACAAGGCAAACATAGAGCGTAAATCCAAACTTGCACCTGCACAAATCAACGCCAAAGGCAATGCCACACCTGCCAATAACTCTCCTGTTTTAACGATTGGCACAGGAGGTAATGGCAAATTCATCGCCTTATACGCAAAAGCACTCACTAGTGCAATAATCAACGGATTTTTAAGCATTTTTTTGCCAATCTCTGTGGCTTTTTTCCAGCCTGATGTTTGCCCTTGTTGCGTACGGCTCAACGTGATGACTGCCAAAATATTAAATAAAATGGTAATCACCCCCATATACACCGCACCAACGCTCAAACCTGCATCGCCATACGCATTGGTTACAGTCGCTAGGGAAATAATCGCCATATTACTGCGGAATACGCCTTGTACAAATACGCCCTGATCTTCTATCGCAGCAATACGACAACGTGCATACACTTCCGCCCCAATATATAAAATAAACGTAACCACCACGCCAGCCAAAATCAGCCACATTTGCTGACCATAATCCACTTGGCTTTTAATCACGCTAAAAAATAATAAGCACGGCAAGCAATAATTAAAGACAATATTAGATGCTAAATTGACAAAATCAGCATGGATTGCCCCTGTGCGTTGCATAAAATAGCCCAACGCCATCAACAATAAATTGGGCAACGTAATGCTAATAGCAAAGCCTAATGCTAACATTATTTCTTGCATATTGATGAGCTTACCTATGATTGAACCGATGAATATAAATAAAAAATCTCTCTCGCAATGAGAGAGATTTTAGAAGATTTTTCATCAAAAACCTATGCGACCTTTTGATGACTGATGATGGAATATCTTGACTGGACTTAATCAAAAATATCCTTAATATCATCTTTTAAACGGTCAAAAAAACCTTTTTTCTTTGGCGTTTGTTGGCTATCGCCACTATCCAATGTCGCTTGCAATTCTTCCAACAACTCACGCTGGCGAGCGGTTAAGTTTACAGGCGTTTCCACCACGATACGGCATAATAAATCGCCCACCATCGTCGCACGCACAGGTTTTACACCTTTACCACGCAAGCGGAACAGTTTACCTGTTTGTGTACCTGCAGGAATTTTTAAGCTCACTTTACTGTCTAAAGTAGGAATGGTAACTTCTTTACCCAACGCTGCATCGGTAATGCTCACAGGCACGTCCATATACAAATCTGCACCATCACGCTGGAAGATTTCATGCTCACGCACCACCACTTCTACGTATAAATCACCTGCAACACCACCACGCACGGCTTCGCCTTTACCAGCCAAACGAATGCGATCGCCATTGTCCACCCCTGCTGGGATTTTCACTTCTAAAGTCTGCTTACGGCTAGATACGCCCGAGCCATGACAGGTATTACACGGATTTTTAATGGTCTTACCTTGTCCACGACAGCTGCCACAAGGTTGCTGTACCGAGAAAAAGCCTTGCTGCATACGCACATAACCTGCACCATGACAAGTTTTACAGGTTTCAATATCCGATGCATTTTTTGCACCTTTGCCATCACAACTTTCACAGCTGGCAGGTGATGTAAAGCTAATTTCTTTGGTTGTGCCTTGAACGGCTTCTTCCAAGCTCAATTCTAACTCGTAACGTAAATCGCTACCCCGTGCTTGTCGCTGCTGCTGACGACCACCGCCACCAAACGCACCACCGAAAATATCGCCAAACTGGCTAAAAATATCTTCAGCACTAAAGCCACCACCGAAGCCGCCACCTGCCCCACCAAAGCCACCTTCAAACGCACCATGTCCCATACGGTCATACATACTACGCTTTTCACTATCAGAAAGCACTTCATAGGCTTCAGCAGCTTCTTTAAATTTTTCTTCTGCTTCTGGATTGTCAGGGTTACGGTCTGGGTGATATTTCATTGCCAATTTACGATAGGCTTTTTTAATTTCATCATCACTTGCCGACTTGGCGACACCAAGCACTTCATAATAATCACGCTTAGCCATAAGTGGCAACGCTCCTAAATTACTTAAAAATATGTTTCTATATGGAGTATATTTACCAATTTACAAGCCTAATCGCCTATATTTTACCCAGCAAAAGCAATTTTTTTCGGTGCTTGTTGTTCAAACAAATCTGCCAATGAAACGTCCAATTGCTGATGCAAATACACTTGGCTTTCACTCAATAACTGCTTACTTTGCTCTTGCCAAGCCATGACATCGCCCGTGCCTTGCACTTGCTGAATTTCATGATAGCGTGGGAAATGATACGGCAACTGCAAATAAAATTCATACAAATTCACTTCATATAAATTGCGAATCAGCACATAGTCGCCCTGCTCTGTGGCTTGAATAAATTGCTTTTCTTCCAACAATGCCAAAAAAGTCGGTGCATCGCCCAATTCACGCCCAGTTAAACGCTCTAAAATATCATCTTCACTGACTTTATCACCTGTTTTTTGTTTAATATACAACAGATTTAACACGTCTAACATGACAAATAAAGCATGACGCTTCGGCTGATTACCCGCATGGAATACGGTGCTGGCATAGCTAATTTGCACACCAAGCAAAATAATATTCCACGACAAATAAATCCACAATAGGAAAATCGGTACAGCAGCAAAAGCACCATAAACCAATTCATAACTGGTAAAGTTAGACATTGCCCAACCGAACAAATTTTTCAGCGATTCAAACACAATACTGGCAAAAATCGCTGCATAAGCAGCCGATTTCCAAGGCACACTCCGATTTGGCACAGCCCAATATAAAATAAAAAAACCTAATAAAATCAAACCAAAAGATAATGATTTTAATAAAAAACCACTGTCTAGCTGATAGCCAAAATTATGGTGTAATACATTCATCGATGCCAAAGTAGATGACAGCACCACCGCACCACCCAGCAATAACGGCCCAAGTGAAATAATCGTCCAATAACGCATAAAGCCGACAATGCCACTACGCTCTTTTTTCACTCGCCAAATACGGTTAAATGCAGTTTCAATGCTCATAATCATCATCACCGTAGTAACGAATAAAAACATCACACCAATGACCGTCAAATTGCTTGATTTTTCAGCAAAATTACTCAATGCTTGCTCAAATGCAATCGTGGTTTTAGGCAAAAAATTGCTATAAATCATGGTTTGTAATTGCTGGCGTGCAGGTGCAAGGGCATTAATAGACGAAATAATCACCAAAAAAACCGTCAGCATTGGCACGATGGCAAACAGGGTCGTGTAAGTTAAAGCACTCGCCTGTTCACTACAGCGGTCTTGAATAAAACGCTTCACCACAAATAATAGATACTGAAACCAATTGTGTGAATAAAATGGTAACTTCTTTAATATCGCTAACATAAACCCTCTTCTGTCCATTATATTTGCATTATTCTCATGCAAGTAGAAATATGATGGTTTATTTTACATACTTTTTTAGTGTATGCTAAAACCTTTCTAGCAATGAGAATAACACAAATGCATGATTATGTTCTAATTTTATATTATAGCAAAACTGGTGCGACACAAAAAATGGCTCATTTGATTGCCGACGGTGTCGAATCGGTCGGTCTCACAGCAAAAATCCGTACTGTGCCGAACATTACCAGTTGTACACAACCTTTAGCTGCCAGCATTCCTGAGCATGGCGATTTGTATTGTAGTTTAGATGATTTGGCAAATTGTGCTGCTTTAGCAGTCGGTTCACCGACTCGCTTTGGCAATATGGCAAGTGAATTGAAATATTTTTGGGATCAAACCACGCCTTTGTGGCTCAGCGGTGCATTACATGATAAACCTGCCAGCGTGTTTACATCATCAGGGGCAATGCACGGCGGCAATGAAACGACATTATGGTCTATGCTTCCCCCTTTATTTCATCATGGTATGATGATTTTAGGTTTACCTAATGCTCATGCGGCATTAAGTCATACACGCACAGGTGGCACACCTTATGGTGCAAGCCATGTGAGTGGTGCGAAGCACGAATATGATTTGAGTGATGACGAAAAAAAATTGTGCATTGCTCAAGGCAAGCGTTTAGCAGAATTGGTACTCAAACTCAAATCAAACAATACGCTTTGATGTAGCTTTGGTGTAATAAAGCATTGACACAATCCATCGCACCAAAAACAAAATCCCCCATGCAATGCACAGGGGATTTTTAATGTCATCAAGCCAATATTCTTTGGCTCAATCAAACATCAATTAAAGCAAGTGAGCAATTGCATCACGCTCTTCAGTCAATTCGTTCAATGTAATATTGATACGCTCTTGGCTAAATTCGTCAATTTCCAAACCTTGAACGATTTTGTATTCACCGTTTTCAGTCGTTACAGGGAAACCGAACATTACACCTTCAGGAATACCATAAGAACCGTCAGATGGGATACCCATAGTTACCCATTCGCCATTTGTACCCAATGCCCAATCACGCATATGGTCAATTGCCGCATTTGCCGCTGAAGCCGCTGAAGACAAACCACGAGCTTCAATGATTGCCGCACCACGCTTACCTACTGTAGGTAAGAATACGTTTGCATTCCACTCTTGGTCATTGATTTTGTCTTTTACGCTTTCGCCATTTACAGTTGCAAAACGGTAGTCAGCATACATTGTTGGCGAGTGGTTACCCCAAACCGTTAATTTCTTAATATCTTTAACTTGAGTACCTGTTTTCTTCGCTACTTGAGTTAAAGCACGGTTGTGGTCTAAGCGTAACATTGCAGTGAAGTTTTTTGCTGGTAAATCTGGTGCAGATTTCATTGCGATATACGCATTTGTATTCGCTGGGTTACCTACAACCAATACTTTTACATCACGGCTTGCTACGTCATTCAATGCTTTACCTTGTACAGTAAAGATTTTTGCATTTTCTTGTAACAAGTCAGCACGTTCCATACCAGGACCACGTGGACGAGCACCTACTAATAACGCATAGTCAGCATCTTTAAATGCAACATTTGGATCGTCTGTACCAATCACATCTACAAGCAATGGGAATGCACAGTCATCAAGCTCCATGATTACGCCTTGTAATGCTTGTTGTGCTTTTTCTACAGGCACTTCTAGCAATTGTAAAATGACTGGTTGGTCTTTACCCAACATTTCACCACTTGCGATACGGAATAATAAGCTATAGCCAATTTGACCAGCAGCACCAGTTACGGCAACACGAACAGGTTGTTTCATTGTTAATCTCCAATTTAAAAACGAGAATGGAATAATGATTTCATTCGTTATCATTCGCCACATTCACACCATAGTATAGCAAGAACAGAGCGAATGTGAATGCTTATTCACATCATTGTGACATCAATCGTTCAGATTGTACTAGAAAGTGAAGCAACTTGCATGAAAAATCCTGCACTTTACAACAAAAGTCTATAATTTTTTGCTTTGTATTGGCTCAGCGATTGTTGCTTGATGTGATTTTCATCGCCTTGTAAAATATTGGAAATGGTGCGAACACACGGAAATAAAGATAATCTATTGTAATATAAATAAAATTTTATAAATGCTCAATCATATAATCAATACGCCCCTTCAATCACAATCGTACTTGGGCAAGTGGATTGCGTCAGGCTACTACACGCATGATAACGTCCGTCAGCTTTATAGCACAAACGAATTTCCGTGAGTACACTGCGTGAGCGTCTATTGTCATGATGACAACGCAAATGCACCGCATCGCTTGGAATATTCGGGTTCAACTGTAAAATTTGTTGTTTTAATTGCTGTGATTGAATTTGATACGCACGATCACTTTTTAAAATTTTAGGAATGGTAAAGCGTTCCGCCAAAATCATCATTAAACGGAAATATTGGTTTGCATCGGCATCTACACAACCGCCAATATCATGCCACAAGCGTTGGCGATCTCGTTCATTTGGCATAATGCGAGAAATTGCTCGTGCTTGTAAGGGTGGTAAATTAACGGCACTGTTGGTGCTACAGTTTCTGCGTGGCTTCACCACAGGATATAACCCTGTAACAATCAACGGATAGCCTTCTAAACATTGGCGTTGCTTTTGCAATGCTGGATTTAATGCACACACCGCAGGGGCAAGTTGAATATTCATCATATAGCCCACGGTATTGGCATAGGCTTGTTTTGCCCAAATACTCATCAACAACACGCTCACATACAGCAACACTATGCCTACGCTATCGCATAGATAACGTAAAGCACGATGGCTGGTGCGTGTCTGATGAATGTATTTAATCATGCAAAATCAACCTTTTTGCTTTTGTTTTGCCGATTACCAACGCACAGCAACATTCGGCATACGTTGCTGAATGCTGATATTCGCTTGTCCCAAAATATCGCTATAATGCGTGGCATTGGTCATCACGTGCTTCACATAATCCCGTGTTTCTAAAAATGGAATACTTTCCGCATATTGATCGGCTTCAATCATTTGGCTGCTCGGTTGCCAGCGTGTTGCACGGTTTGGCCCAGCATTATAACCTGCTGTTGCCACTACAGGATTGCCCGATTCTCGCTCCAATTTGCCTAAATAATAAGTACCATAGCGAATGTTTCCTGCGATGCTATTGGCTGTGGAAGCGTTATAGCTTTCGCCTAACTCTCGTGCAATCACTTTGGCTGTATCAGGCATGACTTGCATTAAACCACCTGCACCCACATGAGAACGTGCAGACACATTAAAACGACTTTCTTGTCGCATAATGCCATACGCCCACGCAGGATTGATGCCTGCTTGTTGGCTTGATGCAACAATTTGCTCACGGTATGGCGTAACATAGCGATATTGGTAATTATGGCGTTTCACGGTACGATCGGCAGCATAAATCGCACGATCATACCAACCTAAATCTATCGCACGTTTAGCCGCAGCTAACAGCAAACCATCATCTTGCTTTAAATAGGCTTGACGTACTGCCCAATTCCACTCTCTCGTGGTATAAGTTGCTGGAGCATTGATATTGCGTAAGGTAAAAGCACGTTTAAAATGAATATCTTGGTCTAAACGCTGAAAATCTTGCAATGTCGGCTGCACATCATTTTTATGATGTACACGCTCACCCAAACGAGCTTTTGCCCACAAATGATAATAATCATCGCCATCGGCTAGGTTTTTATAAATGCTTTTGGCTTTGCTACTTTGCCCTTGTTTTTCATAAGCACGAGCCAACCAATATTGCCAACGTTCTTCTTGCTGTTGGTTTGGTGTCATATTTTGAATAGCGTGCTGTAAACTTACCCACTCGCCAAAACGTAAGGCTTGGCGTGCATAAATTTCCGCTTCTTCTGGGCTAAAGAAATAGCCTTCACTTTTTTGGAAATATCGCACCACTTGTTCATTAAAATTATTTTTACCCACCGTCGTGCCACCAATATACGCAACGGTACGATATAAATATTGCTTCACGTCTTGCGGTACATTGTCAGCAGCACGCTCTACAGCATAAAATGCAGCATTTAAATCATTATTTGCCAAACGACCCAATGCAAAAATCAAATAAGCATGGTCGGTTGCCGTCGCTTTCGGTGCAGACCATAAATAACTTTGTGGATCAGCTTGAATTTGATTCAACTGCGACAACGACAAAGGCACACCCAACGCACTGCCTGTACTCAAGGCTTGCCCTGTTAAACCTGAACGCAATAAACCCCACAAGCGGGCTTGCTTTTCCACCGCATTAAACATAGCACTATGCACCATAGAAGCCGCTAAACTATCACACGCTTCAGGTTGCTTATCTGTCGCCCAAAAAACTTCACGGCGTGTCGCAATACTCAACTCATCGCCTGTACGGCTTTGTGCTTGTACCATGGCACAATTTTCGGCTTTATCGGCATTTTTTACATAAGGAATGACTGCTGTAGCCGCACTATAATTGCCAATTTTGACCATTTCTTCTACATAGTCAGCGGCTAATTTTTCTGCCATTGCCGAGTCGTTATAACGCTGAGCAAATTGAATAATTTGACTAGGATTTTGCATGGTTAAATTTTGGTTTAAAATCCAATATTCAGGATAATAACCCAACACATCGCCATTCATGCTCCAGCGATATTGTTCTAATTGTCCAACATTCCCTGCATTCGCTGCCGTCAAAGCACGGTTAAAATCTTCTTCTGCCGCCCATGCCGATACAGCACAGCCCATGATAGACACTGCCATCAAGATTGGCATTGGTCGGATAGTTTGCTTCGTTTTCATCATAAAAATTCTTAATACAATTCTTTCATTCAAAACTTTAGCTCCTATTCTAATCAAGTTTTAAACAGAATCATTGTGAATTATGTAATTTTTAGCCTAATTTACAGGCGATTTGTGAAGCAATGTTATCTTTATAAGTAATTTTGCATGATGTACCGTGCAAGCATTTTGAAATTTAGGTAAAATGTGTGCCACTTTTTCGCTTTTTTACACCAAATATGACGCAATCCACTACCGACACTCGTGGTCAATTTCAATGGTCTTTCTTACATCCACGCTTTTGGGGATTGTGGATAGGCATCGCTATTTTATTATTGCTGGCAGCTTTGCCATGGGCAATACAATGGCGTTTGGCTCATTTTTTAGGCAAACTGTGTTGGAAAAGTTTAAAATCTCGCCGTAAAACCACTTTACGCAATTTAGAACTCTGCTTCCCTGAATGGTCGGAACAACAACGCTGGCAACAAGGTGAACAAGTTTTTGTGGATATGATGCTTGGCATTTTTGAAACCTTAAATGCGTGGTATTTTCCACAATGGTTTGCTGGGCGTGTAGAAATTGACGGATTGTCGCACCTAGAGCAAGCTCAACAGCAAGGGCATGGCGTGCTTTTATTGGGGACGCATAGCACTTTGCTTGACGCTGGGGGTTATATTTGTAGTCTTTATTTTGACCCTGATGTGGTGTATCGCCCACAAAATAATCCTTTTTTGGATTGGTTGATTTATCGTAATCGTCATAAGATTTATCAACATCAAATTGCCCACCACGATATGCGTGGCTTAATTCGTTATCTCAAACAAAAGCGTATTATTTGGTATAGCCCAGACCAAGATTTTGGTTTAAAACAAGGCGTGATGGCGAACTTTTTTGGTGTCCCTGCAGCAACGGTAACGGCACATCGTCGTTTATTGGATTTAACCAAAGCCGTTGCTATGCCATTGTATTTTTATCGTACAGGCGATATACGCCAGCCGCACTATAAGATTTTAATTGAGCCTGCATTAAGCGATTTTCCTAGTGCAGATGAAGTGGCCGATGCCACTCGCACCAATGAAATTATTGAACGTCAGTTACGCATTGCTCCAACGCAGTATATGTGGTTTCATCGTCGTTTTAAAACTCGCCCACAGGGTGAAGCATCGTTATATGATTAAGCGATTATTTATAAATTATTGATATATTTTATTTTACAATCATTTAGGCATTAAAAAACCCCAAGTGCATTCCATTACACTTGGGGTTTTTCATAGGGTGGTTCAATCCATTACATTTCATCTGTGAAATATTCCATCGTCCATAGACATCTTCATCGGTGAAGTTGAAAGCCTTTTCTTTTTCCTTGTCTATGAACGTAGAATAGCAAAGTCATCACGGGCTGACTATAGTCATTTTCGTCAATGTGTGTACGCTATGGATTACA
>JAUNHS010000165.1 GCA_030523805.1 Acinetobacter sp. | reverse complement strand
CATCAGGTTTGGGCTTGAATTTGCAACAGGACGATATTCAAGTGCGTGGTCATGCAATTGAATGCCGTATTAATGCAGAAGATCCAACTACATTTTTACCATCGCCAGGGAAAATTGAACAATTTTATGCCGCAGGTGGTGCTGGCATTCGCCTAGATAGTCATATTTATCAAGGCTATAGCATTCCGCCGTATTATGACTCAATGATTGCGAAATTAATTGCACATGGTGAAAATCGTGAAACAGCAATTGCTCGTATGCGTCAAGCATTAGATGAAATGGTTTTGACTGGAATTAAGACCAATATTCCATTGCATCAGCAAATTATTTTGCAAGATGAGCAATTTTGCCAACAAGCGATGGATATTCACTATTTAGAGAAGCATTTGCTGAAGCAACATTAATCAGCAAAACAAAAAACGGATAACAATTGTTATCCGTTTTTTGTTCAATTAATTAACTGGAAACTCTTTAATCCAACCATTACGATCTTCTATATACAACAAAACTGCAAGACCACCTTCAAAATTTAAATTTGGAATATTATGCTGATACTCATATCCTCGATCTATTAAAAGATTGCTCCTATCCGTATAAAAATAAAAACCTTTCCATAAACCAATATTTCTCCCTTGACTGTCATAACTTATCCCTCTTCTAGCATAGGCTTTAATATCCCATTCCCCTTTATAGCGATAATTATTGGGAATGGCTCTCCATTGTTTTGATAATGCAACAAATGCGTTACAATATACATCGCCTTGACAACCTTTAACTTTAGGTGCAGATTTTGGATTGTTATATATTTTCATCATCTCTTGCAAACCTGCATAAGATGATGTAACACAAAACATCATCGCAATAAACAATAAAATGCTTTTCATAAATAACCTACCAATTTATTCAATCATCATGTTTATTTTTTAGCAATATATCTAGGAAATGTCAAATGATATAAAACCTAAAATTCAATACAATAAAAATAGCCAAAGATTACTCTTTGGCTATTTTTACATCAAAACAACATTACATTGCTTGCTGTTCCACATTTAAGTTTTTCGTTTTTGGTGCTTCAACCGCTTTAGGTGTAGTTGGAGCATTCAAATTCGCAGGAACTTCAATATGTGGCAATTTTAACGCTTCACTCGTCATACGACGGATTTGGTTTGTTAATGCAACACTCTCATTCAGCTTTTGCTTATATGATGGAATAATCACTTTCAACTTCTCTTCCCAACCATTTTTCATTTGCGTTGGGAATGATTTATCCAATACTGTAAGCATAATTGGTGGCGATGTAGAAGCACCTGGAGATGCACCAAGTAATGCAGCAATAGAGTGATTTTGATCCGTTACCACTTCCGTACCGAATTGTAATACCGTACCTTTTTCAGGATCTTTCTTAATCACTTGTACACGCTGACCTGCTGTAATTAATTTCCAGCTGTCTTGTTTTGCATTTGGATAATATTTCAACAATTCTTTTTGGCGATCATCATCACTTAATTGTGCTTGTTCAATTAAATATTCAATCAAATCAGTATTTTCCACCCCAACTTTCATCATGCCAAACACATTATGATTATTGACAGACGATACCACATCAAACCAAGAACCTGTTTTTAAGAATTTCGTATTAAATAATGCAAATGGGCCAAAAAGCATCGTTTGCTTACCATCTAAACGACGTGTATCTAAATGTGGAACAGACATTGGTGGAGCACCCACTTCTGCCTTACCATACACTTTCGCATTATGTCGAGATGTAATAGCAGGATCATCAAACGATAAGAATTGACCACCGACAGGGAAACCACCATAATTTTGCGACTCTGGAATGCCCGACATTTGCAATAATTTTAATGACGCACCACCAGCACCAATAAAGACAAATTTGGTTTTAACAGTACGCTCTGTATTATTATTCAAATCTTTAACCGTAACATTCCACGTTTTATCGTCATTTTGGCTTAAAGCACTCACTTCATGCTTCAATGCCAAATTAAAGTTTGGATTACGCTTTAATGCTTCGGTTAATTGGTTAGTAATCACACCAAAGTTTACATCTGTACCAATCGGCATATAAGTTGCTGCAACTTTTTGATTTGGATCACGTCCTTCAATCACTAATGGTGCCCATTTACGGATTTGCTCATGATCTGTAGAAAATTCCATACCGTAAAATAGCGGATTTTTAGTTATCGCTTCATGACGTTTACGTAAAAATTCAACATTTTCATCGCCCCACACAAAGCTCATGTGTGGCGTCGCATTAATAAAATCGCTAGGATTGGCACTCAAACGACCATTTTTCACTTGATATGCCCAAAACTGACGAGAAACTTCAAACTGTTCAGCAATTTTAACGGCACGTTCAGTTTCAATTACGCCATTTTTTTCAGGGGTATAATTTAACTCTGCAAAGCCAGCATGACCTGTACCCGCATTGTTCCAACCATTTGAACTTTCCAATGCCACAGCATCTAAGCGTTCAAAGGCTTGTACTTTCCAGTTTGGCTCTAATTCTTGCAAATAAGTCGCCAAAGTCATACTCATAATACCACCACCGATTAACACGACATCAATCGGTTGCTCATTTTCAGGAGATGGTACGGCACGTTTATACAACGGCCAATAAAGAAATAAAATAGCTGCAAGGATTGCGATGACAATCAATGCACCTACAATTTTGAGAGATTTTTTCATATTAAAAAATTAACACAGGATAGGAAGCGATAGTCTAGCAAAAAAATCGGAATTACTCAAAAAATATCAAATAACATTGCATTTCAACTACATTTTATATACATTCACTTTCAGTAAGTATGATGTGTTATGATATACATTTTATTAATAGATGAATAATTATGCTCTGCCCTTGCCAATCACAATTAGATTATGCCGAATGCTGCCAACCTTTGCACCAAAAGCAACAATTTGCTCAAACTGCCGAGCAACTTATGCGTTCACGTTATAGTGCTTTTGTTTTACAACACATTGATTATATTATAGAAACCACCGTACCTG
>JAUNHS010000164.1 GCA_030523805.1 Acinetobacter sp. | reverse complement strand
ATGAAATATAAGGCTTGTTTTAAATCATAGCCATTGCTGAGTTGTTGTGGTAATAATTCTTGTAAATTGTTATATTTTTCCAGTGCTTGAGCGACAAAATCTCGTAATTTTGCTTGCGTTAAACCATCGGTACTGGGATAAATGGCGGTTAGTTGCGTTTTAGGTAAACCTTCATTTGCCGTAATTTGCTCCACTTCAGGGTGATAAAATTCAATGCCACGCACGCCCAATCGTGCTTCGCCAAACACACGCAAAATTTTTCCCACCGTCATTTTTTCCACAAGGGCTTTATAAAAATGATAAAAACGTAAAGTGGTACGGCCACTGCCATCATCTAAAGTAATGGCAAGCGATTGGCGTTTACCTGAGCTAAATTCATTGGATTTGACCACACCTTGAATCAGATAACTCCGCCCCACTTGAATATGTGCAATAGGAATAAGCGTGCTACGGTCTTCATAATCTCGTGGCAAATGAAACAGTAAATCTTCTACACTGTGAATATTTAGTTTTTCTAATTGGGCGATGGTATTTTTGCCTATACCCTTAAGATGAGAAAGCTGCATATTGAATGTTTTACCTATTTTTCAGGTTCAAATTTTTTAATGTTAAGTAGGTGAAACATTTCCGTATAAAATTTATGCATATTTTCAAATAGTTCTTTTTTCTGCTGTGATGTAATTTTCTTTTTTTCTATATTTTCAACAAAAGTAAATACAAACTCTGAACGCTTTTCAATATTTTGACGAGAAAAATAATGCTTCTGACTTAAATCTTTATTTAGTTCTATTTCTTGTAATAAAACCAAACCTGCGATATCAGTGAAATAACACTTTAACGATGCAACAGACGATAAACTCTTATGGCAAGCTTGTGATATCTCTTGAACACCTAAAATACCTGTATGTGTGTATGTTATCGCTGATGAAAAAAGAGCAATCTCTAAATCACTATAACTACTATTATCGCTATAACTACTATTGTTGTTAGATTGTTGATGACTAGGAGATTCTTTCCTTTCTGGCCGTGATGGTGGAAGCGGCAATGTTTTTTTAACTTGCTCGACTTTAGTTTGGGCTTTTGGGCTATCAGCATAGCTTACTGTACTAAAAAATAAACTTAATACAGCGAACAATAGATATTTTAAAGATTTTACTTTAAACATTTTAAACTCTTTTATCGTTGAACTAAGAAATTTTTGATAAATCATGCATATCCAGCAAATACAACACACCATCTAAACCCACATAAGACAATGCGTGTTTTGCTCGCTCACGCACCAAAGGCTTGGCATGATACGCCACACCCAAACCTGCCAACGAGAGCATTGGAATATCATTCGCACCATCACCCACGGCAATGGCTTGCTGTAAGGAAATGCCCATCTGCTGTGCAATTTGTGTCAATAATGCTGCTTTACGCTCGCCATCTACAATTACGCCTGTTACATTGCCTGTAACTTGACCATCTTGTACATCTAAATGATTGGTATGTACTTCGTCTATGCCCAATTTTTGCTGTAAATATTCTGCAAAATAACGGAAACCACCCGATAAAATCACCGTTTTAAAACCAAGTGCTTTCAAGCCTGCAAATAATTGCTCTGCACCTTCATGAATGGTTAAACGTTGAGCAATCGCTGCCAATACATCAATATTCAATCCTTTTAGCAATGCCACACGAGCTTTAAAACTGCTTTGGAAATCCAATTCGCCTTGCATCGCACGTTCGGTAATTTCTGCGACTTGCTCGCCTACCCCTGCTTCTTTTGCCAATTCATCAATCACTTCTTGGGCAATCAAGGTAGAGTCCATATCAAAACACGCCAAGCGATATGCCACGCTATCATCTCGGACTTGGTAAATCACATCAATCTGGCGTTGCTCTGCCAATGCCAAACACGCTTGACGAAATGCCACATCATCAGCCAATTCATCAGCCAAAACCAGTTGCACACACGCACGAGCAATCGGTGCAATCACCAACTGCTGCAATTGAGCATTTAATTTTTTTTCGGCACATTGCTGTACTTTGCCACCATGTTGAGCGACTAATTGTTGTACAGCATCAATATCTTCTGCCGTAATGTGTGTTGCTAAAATTAAAATACGGCTTAATTTTGCCATGTGATTCACCCAATGTTGCTTATGCTGAAATGTCAAAATAGTGTAGCATAACGGCATAAAAAAGTGGGGATTTTCCCCACTTCATCTATGATTTTCATGCTTTTTTTAGTGGTCTTCTTTAGATGAAACGCTTTCATCATCATCACGATAAATAAATTTTGGCATTTCCAAACCAAAATAAATCGCAATCAAACGCAAGGTAAAGCCAAAAATCAGCGTAGAAATAACGGTAAATTCTAAATTTACCCCATAATTTAGACACACCCAATAGAAAATAACCGATACAAATGAAATACTTGCATACAACTCACGGCGGAAAACCAATGGCACATCATTACACAAAATATCTCGTAAAATACCCCCAGAGACACCTGTTAAAACCCCAGCCACTGCCGATACGACAAAGCCATTGCCCATTTCTAAAGCGATTTGACAGCCAATAATGGTAAAGCCAATCAAGCCCAAAGCGTCTAACACCAAAAACATGGTACGCAAGTGTTTCATCCATTTGGCGATTAAAATGGTGAATAATGCCGCAGCACATACCAGCATGAGATATTCAGGCGTTTTTACCCAAGTTAAAGGATAATGCCCCAACAATACATCACGCACCGAACCACCACCCAATGCGGTTACGCTGGCAATAATCATCACCCCAAACCAGTCCATACTCCGACGACCTGCAGATAATGCCCCTGTCATGGCTTCTGCGGTAATGGCGATAATGTAAATAATGGTCAGTAACATAGCTTGTGTACTTCTCTTGTATTATGCAATCATCAATTTGAATAAAAATCGTGCAAAATCATGCCGATGAAATTGTGTGTTATTGTAATCTAAAATGGCGATTTTGTAAGGGGGAAATGAGAATTAAATATGTTTTTGTGAGCGATGAAAGGTTAAATGTGTTTGAGTAATAAGAGCCAATGCCAGCCATATTGTTCATAATAATAAAATGAGACAACAATACATAACAGACAAACAGCCCATAAAAAAA
>JAUNHS010000017.1:2093-22561 GCA_030523805.1 Acinetobacter sp. | reverse complement strand
CTGGTCATATCCACAATCCACAGTAATGCCGCACGACCAAACCAAGGGCTAATCAAACACACAGCCATGACGGTCAAAATCGCCACATAAGGTGTACCATATTTGGGGTGTAACTGAGCAAAACTGGCAGGTAACATTTGGCTACGTCCCATCGTTAAAAGCACACGGCTTGATGAAATGTAAAATCCATTTAATCCTGTCAAAACGCCCATACTGACCGCAATCACCAGTAAAACCAAACCAATTTTACCCATGACACCATCAACGGCCGTACCAACCGCCCAAGCCACTTGGCTAAACGCATTTAAATCTGCACCAAACGCAAACGCACTGGCACACACCATCGCCACATAAAGCAAAGTCGCACTCAACACGCTACCAATAAGCAATCGCATAATTTTTTGAGCAGTAAAATTAAATTCGCCTGCCATTTGTGGAATACTATCAAAACCGATATACGCCCATGGTGCAAAAGCGATAATACTCATAGCTGCCGCCCAAAAGCTTGTACCTCGTGGGGGCAATAATGCTAAAGTTACTTGCTGTTGGTTCAAAAAATGAAAGCCTGTACTTGTAAAAATAATCGCCACAGCCAACAACATCAACAACACAGCGATAAATTGAATTTTGCCTGAAATGGCAGTATTTTTAATATTTAAATAAGCAAAAGCAATGAGAAATAATGATGAAACTGCCACTTCTGGGGCATAAATGACCCAATCCGACACTTGGTATAATGGAAATTGTTGCATCACATCAGGGATAATCAGCCGTAACACCAACGTAACTGCGGACGCATTTAACGCCACAATGCCCATATAACCTAAAATCAGCGACCAACCTGCAATAAATCCGTGCATTCGCCCCAAAGATGTCAATGCAAAAACCACGCCACCACCTGTTACAGGCAATTTGCGTGTGGCATAGCCGTAATTAATGGCGACAATGCTGATTAACAATGTGCCAATCAAAAAACCGACCAAAACTGCCACCAATCCTGCCGATGATAGCCATTGATATGGCAACACAAATGCCCCCCAACCCACTGCCGAGCCGACTGCCATTGCATAGACCCAACTGAGTTTAAGGGTACGGTTTAATCCTTGCTGTGCTGCCATATTATTCTCACATAAAATCTAAAATTTGGGGACGACCTAAGCAGAGCAATCCAAACAATACGATCAGATTGCCAATGATTACTCTGCGATTTTTGCTTTTATGCTGCGGTATAATACGGCTCTGTACCATTCACGGTAGCACGGTGCATAATGCGATGTGCATCGCCATAGTCAAATAAGGCTTTGTGCTGTGTGCAACGGTTATCCCAAATAGCGACATCGCCCTCTTGCCATTGCCAACGTAAATGAAATTCTTCTTTTACTGCATGCTGTGTTAAAAAGTTTAACAATTCACGCCCTTCTTGTTCATCTAAACCATTGATTTTAGATGTAAAACCTTCGCTGACGAATAAAATATTTTCGCCTGTTTCAGGGTGAGTGCGTACTACAGGGTGCGTTACAGGTGGATTTTTCTTAAATACTTCTTCCAACTTAGCACGTTCCTCATCACTATAACCAAAACGTTCCACAGGGAACGATAGACGAATATCATGCTCAGCCGTCAGTCCTTTAATTTTCTCTTGTGTTTCACGATCTAAAGCGTTGAATGCTGCCACGCCACTTGACCAAAGCGTATCGCCGCCTGATGGTGGAATTTTCACCGCACGCAACACGCAACCCATCGGTGGAGTTTTGCTAAACGTTACATCGGTATGCCATAATTCATTATCACGCAGATCAAGCTTATGACTATCCAACACAATGACTTCAGGCACATCTGGCACTGTCGGAAAAATTGGATGAATGTGCAATGAACCAAAGCTACGAGCCAACTCCACTTGCGATGTTGGCAATAATGATTGCTTACGGAAAAAAATCACATGATGCTTAAGCAATGCCGCTTTAATTTCAGCAAGCGTTTGTTCATTCAACTGGTTTAAATCTACATTTTCAATAATCGCACCAATGGTATCTTTAATTGGTGTAATGGATAATGTTTGCGTCATTTTTGTGTACCTCATATCATCACCACATCGTGTACATTTGACGATGTTGTTGGGTCAATCATTTCATGCCGCTAATATACTCAAAGTTTTTTTATTTTTAAAATAATAAAATACGGTTAAATCATCATAAAAATAGATAAGCTCAAAATATTTCCATTTGAACAATAAAAAATGCTAGGTAAAACTTCCTAGCATTTTTTATTGAATTTCAATGTATTAGCATTGAATTGGTACTTATTTTTTCGCACCAAATGCACCACTGATATTTCCTGTTGCATTACGATAAACGCCACCAATTTCAGCGGCATTTGTGCCATAAAATTTACCTGTAGTGGTAAAACCATTTGTACCGCTGGTTTTGCCAGCAAATTCATTACCGTTAATCGTTGCACTCAATGCAACATCTGCCACAGACGAACCTTCAGGTCTAATTTGCCCAGAAATTTGCTTATTCGCAAAATTCACATCAAAAACGACATCTTTAAAAGTTTCCGTGCCATTACTCACATGAATTGCCTTACCTGTATAAATCGCAGAACCTGTGGTTGGCATATCCTTAGTTAGCTCTCCTTGAGCAAATAAAATAGGGTCAGATGTTCCATTTTTGATATAGCCATAGCGAGTATAAGTCAGGTTTGAACTACCACCTTTGCGTGTTGATTGGCTATCAATCATACTTAAAGTGTTACTACTAATCCCAGTTGGATACAGCTGAATAGACGTGCCATCTACTACGACCGTATTAATATCCGTCGTCGCTGAGCTACTTGTTTCATTGACTTTCACACGATTTGAAGCATTTAGCGTAATCTTTGTGCCTGCAATCGTGCTATCTGTTGTACTGGTGTTTGTTCCAGTACCAGTATTGGTCGTTGGTGAAGTAACGATTGGCGTTGCCACATTGCTAGAGCCACCGCCACCACCACCACAAGCGGTCAATAAAGCGACTGTAAACACACTTAATAAGCTGAGTGAAAAGGATTTTTTCATACTAAACTCTCTTAAAGGTTATCAATAGCATCGTTTATTATCCTAGCATGATTTATCGTGTATGTGCAATATAATTGACCATTTAATACAATACTCACTATTCAAACCTTTTAATTTTATCCTTTATTTTCAATGGTTTATATTTAAATAAAACAATCCCATCATTTTTACAGGCACAAAAAAATCGCCTAATGGCGATTCATTCTATTTTAATGATTGGTGCGCTCAGAGAGATTCGAACTCCCGACCCCTTAGTTCGTAGCCAAGTGCTCTATCCAGCTGAGCTATGAGCGCATATCATCAAAGTTTGCACATTATACATTACATTTTGTGCAAATGCCAGTTTTAAACAATTTTATTCTTATTTTATGAATAAATCATTCACACCATAAGAATTGGTGCGCTCAGAGAGATTCGAACTCCCGACCCCTTAGTTCGTAGCCAAGTGCTCTATCCAGCTGAGCTATGAGCGCATCATTTAAAATGGCGGTGAGAGAGGGATTCGAACCCTCGATACCCGTAATTGGATATGCCTCCTTAGCAGGGAGGTGGTTTCAGCCACTCACCCATCTCACCGTAATGGATTGCTATATTAACGATTTAATCGTCTTTCGGCAAGTATTTTTTTATTTTTTTATGCTAACTGTTTATTTTTTGATTATCTTTGCGATATGGTAGAATTTAAACGGTTGTTTTTTGTGCGATAAATTTTTATTGCTGTGCTTTTCTCGTGCAGTTTGTGCATAAATCGTTTATGCTGTAGCTGTATTTAAAAGTAAGACCGTTCTTTTAGTAAATAGTTATATGATATAGGTATAAAGATGACAAAAAAGTGGAAAGACCCAGATGCGAAGCTAGAAGCCGAACGCTATGACAACCCTATTCCTAGCCGAGTTTTAATTGCTAATACCATTGAGCAGGCAAAAACTGCTTTATCACATAGTGATTTGGTATTGAAATTTGACCTACAAGATCAAAAGCAAATTGATGCCTTACATCATCGCTTAATTGCCATGGTGCGTGATGGTCAGCTAGTAAAAGATGATTATAAATTCCAAGTGGTCAGCAATCAGCCTGTATTTGATGCCAGCATTGTCCTTCATAGCAAAGGGACTGGGGTTGCTCGTATTGATGGCGATGAAACCTTATTATTGCCACGTCGTGAGTTGGATTTGGTATTTCATGGCGATTGTGTCAAAGTCATTAAAAGTCGTAAAGATCATAAAGGGACTTGGGGCGTAATTACCGAAGTTACACAACGTCGTGTTAAGCAATTAATTGGTAGTTTAGAACAGCTCAATGGCAGCTATTATGTACAACCACGCAATCTTAATCAGCATCAACCCATTCCTTTAGAAGATGAATTGGTACACCATGCACAAGTCAAAGTTGGTGATGTATTGCGTGTGGAAATTGATGATTATCCAACCCGTGATGAATTGGCAACTGGGCATATTGTACAGCGTTTGCAAGATACGGCAGATACGCAGCTGATTATCCCGCAGACCATTTTAGAATTTGGCTTGCCTTATGAGTTTAGCAAACAAGCCTTAAAAGAAGCCGAATCATTTAAAGAGCCGATACCATCTCGTTTTAAAGATCGTGTGAATTTAACCGACTTACCTTTGGTAACGATTGATGGTGAAGATGCTCGTGATTTTGATGATGCCGTGTATGCCGAAAAGCGTGCAGGTGGTGGCTATCGTGTGGTGATTGCGATTGCAGATGTCAGCCATTATGTACGACCAAAATCAGCATTAGACCAAGAAGCTGTAGAACGTGGCACATCGGTGTATTTCCCACATTTTGTGTTGCCTATGTTGCCTGAAGCGTTATCTAATGGTTTATGCTCACTCAATCCACACGTCAATCGTTTGTGTATGGTGTGTGATTTGACATTATCTCGTGCTGGGCGTGTTACAGGTTATCAATTCTACCCTGCAATTATGCACTCTCAAGCCCGTTTGACCTATAACCAAGTGGCACAATATTTTGACGGTCAAAGCGATGCCATTCCAGACAATAAAGCCGTACATAAATCATTAAATACATTATTTCAGCTGTACCAAACCTTAAAAGCATTGCGTGAACAACGCCATGCCCTAGAGTTTGAAACCGTTGAAACTTATATGACTTTTGATGAATTAGGCGGCATTCAAGATATTTTGCCACGCACACGCAACGATGCACATAAATTGATTGAAGAATGTATGTTGCTTGCCAATGTGGCATCTGCTGATTATGCTTTAAAGCATGATTTGCCTGTATTGTATCGCATTCACGAAGCACCTGAATTTGCTCGCATTGAAAAAGTGCGTGATTATGTCAAAACTTTAGGTTTAACGTTCCCTGAGCAACCAACGCAAGCTGATTATCAAGCCATTATTGATGCTACCAAAGAGCGTTTAGATGCACCACAAATTCATGCAATGCTACTACGCTCTATGATGCAAGCACGTTATAGCGATGAAAATGTTGGACATTATGGCTTGGCGTATGAGCATTACACGCATTTCACATCACCTATTCGCCGTTATCCTGATTTGCTGTTGCACCGTGCGATTAAGGCACATTTGGCACAAAAGCCTTACCCAATTTCAGGGCAAGCACTCACATCAGCAGGTGAACATTTTTCAGCGACAGAACGCCAAGCCGATGAAGCATCTCGCAGTGTAGGCACATGGCTCAAATGCCACTATTTACAACAATATTTGGGTGATGAATTTATCGGTCATGTCAGTGCTGTGACTGAATTTGGCTTATTTGTTACGCTCAAAGATGTCTTTGTAGATGGCATGATTCACATTAGCCAGCTGGGCGATGATTATTTTGTCTTTGATAGCAAATATCAAACGCTCGTGGGGCAACATACTGGACAAACCATTGGCTTGGGCGATGAAGTCAAAATCAAAGTCGCTATGGTCAATTTAGATGAACGCAAAATTGACTTTATCTTGCTTCAGCAACTCACTCGTGCAGGGCGACCACTTCGCCAAAAAGCACCACGCAAAGCGAAAGATAAGGCAAGTAGCAAACCGAAAAAAGCCAAAATTTCTCGTAGTGAACCATCGTCATTAGCCATTATTGATGATGGTAAGCTCAAGAAGAAAAAGAAAGACAAAAGCAAGGATAAAAAGAAAAGCAAGAAGAAAAAATCTAATGCCAAAGTAAAAGGTTTAGATGAATAATTGTTGCTATTTCATATCCCACAAAAAAGGCTATACGCAAATGCGATAGCCTTTTTTATGTTTCATGTGGAACATTGGCAATGTGCGATGCCATGTTCCTGCAAACATCTACAATGCAAATCAATCAAAAATGTCTTCCAATACCTTAAATGGTAAAGTCGCTACATCAAATGCTAAAGCAAAAGGTAATAGCACCAATTTTTGAATGACAGGTTTATGCTCTGCTTGGCGTACTTTGGTCGTTTCCACTTTGGTGTGAATCGTAATTGGATAACGTTTACTCAAGCGTTTAACATTCGCTGCATTATTTGCTGCTGGATAAATCACGCCTTGTAGTGGAATAGAAAAACAGAAACTTTGAGCATTCAAACTTCTATCATCTGCCGTTGTACATTCTCTTGCACCATGTTGTAAAAATAGCTGTCGTTCTTGCTTACTAAAGTCTTCTGTGAGTTTATGATATTTAAATGAAAAATCACCAGAAAAGCGACCATCATTGGCAGAGTAGAAATCTAAACCCTTTGTCAATTTAATATATTTTGCATCTAAATTGTTAATTAAGCTGACAAATTCAGTTGCACCTTTGGTGAGTACATAGCTATTTTTCTCACCTACAATCACCACACTTTCCGTTGGCATATTTGCCAAAGGCGTGCTTGGGCGAGCAAAAGCAAGTACATGGTCTTCCATCAAAATTTGCTTTTCAGTTTGAGTATATGTTGTTGCTCCACCATCTCGCAGTGCTTCTGATGTTGCACACGCTGATAATGTTGCCAATGCAACCATTGCTGTAGCTAAAATACGTTTTTTCATAACGTTCTCCTTTAAAAAAATCCCTATATCATCAATGACATAGAGATTTACACTTACTTCGTCCGATTCACAGCAGCTTCCACTTGCTCCAAAATTGGTTTAAGCAAATGCTGCTTGCGTTTAAAACTTGCCTTGTTCACAATCAAACGTGATGACACTTTACAAATCTCTTCCAACGGCTCTAAACCATTGGCTCGTAGTGTATTTCCTGTGTCCACCACATCTACAATATAATGCCCCAATCCGACTAAAGGTGCTAATTCCATAGAACCATAGAGTTTAATCACATCCACCTGTTCGCCACGGCTTGCATAAAATTGGCGTGTTAAATTGGCATATTTGGTTGCAATGCGTAAACGTCCCACAGGCTTTTGCTGACCGACTTTGCCAGCAGTCATTAAACGACATTTGGCAATGTTTAAGTCAATCAATTCATAGACATGATCTGCACCATGTTCCATCAGCACATCTTTACCTGCAACACCAAAATCTGCTGCACCATTTTCCACATAAGTTGGCACGTCCGATGCACGCAAAATTAAAATACGTACATCAGGGTGCGTGGTCGGAAAAATCAATTTTCTTGATTTCTCAGGGTCTTCTAATAATTGGATATTGGCTTCTGCGAGTAAAGGTAAGGTTTCTTTTAAAATCCGACCTTTGCTCAATGCCAAAGTTAAACCATGATCAAACGATCCCATCACAGCTAAATCTTGTTCAGTTTGAATGGTTTCACTCATGATTATTCCTTAATACGCTGAATATCTGCACCAAGTGCTTGTAATTTAGCTTCTACGTGTTCGTATCCACGGTCAATATGATAAATACGATCGACAATCGTCTCACCTTCTGCCGCCAATGCCGCAATCACCAATGAGAATGACGCACGTAAATCTGTTGCCATCACAGGAGCAGCTTGTAACTTTTCAACCCCTGTAACGATGGCATCATTGCCTTCTACATGAATATTTGCACCCATACGGCACAACTCTGGCACGTGCATAAAGCGATTTTCAAAAATTGTTTCAGAAATCGTTGCTGTACCTTCAGCAAGAGCGTTCACTGCCATTAATTGTGCTTGCATATCGGTTGGGAATGCTGGGTGTGGTAAAGTCTCAAAGCCGACTGCTTTAGGACGTTTACCTTGCATATCTAGCTCAATCCAATCAGCACCACGATGAACAGTTGCTCCCATTTCTTCAAATTTTTCTAGCACGCTTTCCATCAAATTTGGATCGGTATGTGTGGTTTTAATCTTGCCACCCGTAATTGCTGCTGCGGCTAAATATGAACCCGTTTCAATACGATCGGCAACCACAGCGTGTTCACAGCCATGCAACCGCTCTACACCAGTTACCACTAAAGTATCTGTATCAATACCTTCAATTTTTGCACCCATTTTAATGAGCATATGTGCTAAATCGGTAATTTCAGGCTCACGAGCGGCATTGCGAATAGTCGTTACACCATCAGCCAATACCGCTGCCATCAGAATATTTTCTGTACCACCAACAGTTACCATATCAAATACGACTTCACCACCTTTTAAGCGACCATCAACTTTGGCGTGAACATAGCCTGCTTCTACTTGAATTTCTGCACCTAAGGCTTCTAAGGCTTTCAAATGCTGATCCACAGGACGTGAACCAATCGCACAGCCCCCTGGTAATGATACTTGAGCTTGACCATAACGTGCCAATAATGGGCCAAGTACTAAAATTGACGCACGCATTGTTTTTACCAACTCATACGGAGCAAATTGGTTATTTAACGTACTTGTATCTGCTTTTACCGTATCGCCCTGATAATCCATTTGAATGCCCAAACCAGCAATCAATTTGACCAAGGTATTTACATCTTTCAAATTAGGGACATTGGTAAGTGTACACGGCGTTTCGGCTAAAATCATTGCTGCCAATAATGGTAATGCAGCATTTTTTGCACCTGAAATACGGACTTCGCCATTTAAAGGCTTGCCACCACGAATTAAAAATTTATCCATTTTATTATGCTCCAAATAGGCTTGCTTTACGCCATTCTTCTTTAGTCATTGCACGAATCGTAACGGCATGAACTTCACCCGATGCGATATACGCATTTAAAGGTGCATAAACCGCTTGCTGACGAGCAACTGTACGCTTTCCTTCAAAGGCATCATCGACCAATCGTAAATCGTATTTGCCTGATGCACCTGTAACGTGTACTTCTGCTTGTGGAAAGGCATCTTGTAAAAGTTTTGTTAGTTGTTCGCTGTTCATGCTAATTCCTATGTTTAGGCTGGCGTATTCAATATTAATCTTCTATTGTAGCGTATTTTTTTATAAATTTCAGTAATTAGACCACATTTTCATCATAAGTTTTATGACTTTTTTCCATTAAAAAACAGTAATGCACGGCGTACATTACTGTTTTGCTTGTGGAATAGAAAGCGTTTAATGGTTTAAATCGCTTCAGTCGCTTGAATGAGCCATGCTTTTGCATCGCCTTCTGTGCGACTTTCCAACTTCGCACGCACTTCGGCATGGTAATCATTGAGCCATTGGATTTCTTGTGCCGTCATTAATGATGGCTCTACCAAACGGGTATCAATTGGGCAAAGTGTTACGGTTTCAAAGTATAGGAATGAACCAAATTCTGTCTCTTGTGGTTGTGCAACAGGTTGATTAATCACAAGGTTTTCAATACGAATTCCCCATTTACCTGGACGGTATAACCCCGGTTCATTTGATGTAAACATACCTGCTTTGAACGCATGATTTGGATTTGGCATAGCATGATACGAAATCACTTGCGGGCCTTCATGTACATTCATGAAATACCCCACGCCATGTCCTGTACCATGTCCATAATCGCATTGTGCTTCCCACAATGGTTTACGGCAAATCGCATCAATCATCGGAGAAAGAATGCCTTCAGGGAACACCGTTGTTGCCAAAGCAATATGTGCTTTCAATACCAACGTAAAATCACGTTTTTGCTGAGCATTGACATCTCGTATAGCAACAACACGAGTAATATCCGTCGTACCACTTTGATATTGAGCACCAGAGTCAATCAGCAATAAACCATTGCCTTGAATTTCGCTATAGGCTTCTGGCGTTGCACTATAATGTGGTAACGCACCATTGGCATTAAAGCCTGCAATCGTACCAAAACTTGGTGAAATATACCCTGCACGTTGGCTACGATGTGCAATTAACATATCGCTAATATCTAACTCATTGAGTGGGTCATTATTGGCGATTTTTTGCTCCAACTCAGCAAAAAAGCCACACAATGCCACGCCATCTTCAATCATCGCTTCACGGATAAACGCAATATCTTGTGGTGATTTCACCGATTTAAATAACGTACTTGGGTTGATACTTTCCACCAATTGCACATCATCAGTTAATTGTTGCAAGGTGCTAATTGCCACTTTATTTGGGTCTAATAACAACTTGCCTTGAATGTGTGCCAACGCATTTGCCACTTGATGATAATCGGCAATTTGAATGCCTGCTTGTTGCAACGCATTTTGCTCTGCTGTTGCTAATTTTTCTGCATCTACAAATAATGTTGCTTGCTCATGGCTGATGAGTAAATGTGCAAGGAATACAGGATTGTAAGACACATCGCTACCACGCAAATTGGTCAGCCATGCAATATCGTCCATAGATGAAATTAAGTGAGCATCAGCGTGCTTTTCTTGCATTGCTTGGCGTACACGAGCCAATTTGCTCGCCGCTGTTTCCGATACATAACGTACTTCATGTGGATAAATCTTTGCTTTAGGTAAGGCAGGGCGATCTGTCCAAAAGTCATTGACAATATCTTGCGTTGCTTGCAAACGGATATTTTTTGTCGTAAATGCAGTTTCTAAAGCACGTTTTGCTGCCAATGACAACATATCAGGAGCAACACCGACTGTACCATTTTCAGCGACATTTTCTACGAGCCAATCAATGTGCGTTTTACCAAAACCCAGTTTGTCCATGTCAATGCCACTGCCTTGTAATTGGTGTGTAGCTTGTTCAAAATAGCGGCTATCTACCCACAAACTTGCTTTTTGTTCGGTAACGACTAACGTTCCCACTGAACCTGTAAAACCTGATAACCAGCTGCGTGTATCCCAATGGTCTGGGAAGTATTCTGATAAATGTGGATCTGCCGATGGTACAATCCATGCGTTTAAACCATGTGTTTTTAATGCTTGGCGTAATGCTGCTAAGCGTTGTGTAACCGAAGTCATAAATTACCTATCTTCTTTCTATGTGTATCAATAAAAAATAGGGCAATTCTATGAATTACCCTGTTTTTGCGTATTCTTTATTCACTGCCTTTGAGTAAGCGATTCAGAACAGGAGATAGCACAAATAATACCACACCTGTAATAAATCCTGTATACATCATGAGTTCAAAAAGAATGCTTAAATCTTTTTCATCATAAAACAGACTAAAGACTTTACCGCCTGCAATCGTTCCCATACCAATGGCAAGGAAATTTAAACCGACCATTTGCGTTTTAAATTGCTCTGGGGCAATTTTGGTGGCAAATGACAGTGAAATCGGTGAAAGCATCAGCTCCCCAACCGACCATACAAACATGACCCCCACAATGCCAATCAACGGCATCGGGATTGCATTGTATAAAAACGGCAAGAAGCACGCAAAACCAATCCCAACTATCACCATCGCAATAGCAAATTTAGTTGGTGTTTTAGGTTGCTTATCGCCCATTTTCATCCAGCACCATGCCAAAGCACTTGCCAGTAAAACCACCCAAATACTTTGCGTTGTCCCCAGCCAACCTGGTGGAATTTCAAATGTACCAATCATACGATTGACTGTAGATTCAAAATAAATCCCAACAGCCACATATACTTGATACCACACCATCCAGAAAATGCTCGTTACAATAAATAAAGGAATGTAAGCAATCATATAATGGCGATTTGCTCCCATTGCCTTACCTTGTATAAATAAGCGTGCAAAATAAATCACTGATAACGTCAGCATGACCCCAAGCAGAACATCTTTAATATTCTTACCATTGACCCAACCTGCTTGTAATGCACCAACAATCACGAGCAATCCTGCAATAATCGCAGCAAATGAAATGATTTTTTCTTTCTTTTGCAAAGGTTTTAGCACTGGCAAATGTGGTAAGTTTTTACGTCCAAAACTATATAACACCAAACCAATCGCCATACCGACAGCCGCCGCACCAAAAGCATAATGGAAACCCACACGGTCTTGTAAATAGCCAACAATCAACGGCCCTAAAAAGCCTGCCACATTGATGGATAAATAGAAAATAGAGAAACCTGCATCACGCATATGGCGTAACGCTGGCTTTTCATACAATGCACCAACCATTGCATTGGCAGGGCCTTTAATCCCCCCACTACCAATCGCAATCAATGCTAAACCGACCACCAATCCTGTGAGATTTTGCGAATTTGACGGCAACACTGCCAACGCAATATGCCCTGCCATCACCACTATCGCAGAGTAAAATAACGTACGCTCTGCACCCAACACACGGTCGGCCAGCCAACCACCAAATAAAGTCGCTAAATACACACTACCTGTGTAAATACCCACCATACCACCAGCTTCGGCTTTATCAATGCCCAAACCACCTTTGGTAACTTCAAAATAGAGATAAAATAATAAAATGGCGTGCATGCCATAAAAAGAAAAACGTTCCCACAATTCTATATGAAAAATGGTGGACAATTGTCTAGGGTGTCCAAAAAACGTTTTTTCTGTTTTTGCTTCTTGCATAATAGATGCTCCTAAAACAGAAATATGCTAAAAATCAATCATCTAAAGCAAATGCTTTGCTAAAAAACACGAACAACTCAAACACATAAAGGGAGATCAAGGTTTGATATATCGCATTGGTATTATACTTTAGCATAACTTCACAGATAAATGAAATATATTCTCATCTATACATCTGTTTTTATAAAACAAAACCCTAACGTAAAACGCTAGGGTTTGTATATGACGAAAATTATTGTCAATTTTACTCACTGCCTTTCAGCAAACGGTTCAATACTGGTACGAGCAATAGCAATACCGCACCTGTAATCACCCCCATTTGGGTCAAAAGCATAAAGAATTGGCTCAAATTTTGTTCATCAAAATAAGCACCAAAGATTTTACCACCCGACGTAATGCCCAAAGAAATCGCTAAAAAGTTTAAAGCGACCATTTGCGTTTTAAATTGCTCTGGGGCAATTTTGGTTGCCAATGATAATGAAATCGGTGAAATTAACAATTCCGCAATGGTTAATAAGAATAATACGCCCACAATGCCGATAAATGGCATGGCAACGCCTTGACTGGTGAATGGCAAGAAGCAAGCATAAGTACCACCAACGCAGAATAAAGACAGGGCAAATTTTAAAGGTGTTTTTGGTTGTTTATCGCCCATTTTCGTCCACAGCCATGCCAAGCTACTTGCCAAGCAAATCACCCATAAACTTTCAATAGAGCCTAACCAACCTGGTGGCACTTCAAAGCCACCAATCATACGATCTACCGTACCTTCAAAATAAACAGCAACTGCCGTATGTACTTGATACCACACCGACCAAAACACGCAAATCGCTAAAAATAATGGCACATACGCTAAAATATAACTTTGTTTTGCCCCTAATTTACGCCCAGAAATAAACAAACGAGCAAAATACAAAATCACGGCGACAATAACAACACCAAACAATACATTTTTAAAATTACTATAATGCACCCAACCTTGTTGGAACAATAAAGCAATTACTGCCAAAGCGACAATGGCAACTAACCATGCCACTTTCTTTTCACTGGCTTGTAAAGGATTTGGGGCTGGTGTTTCAGGTAATTGCTTACGGCCACGGCTATATTGCCACAAACCAAAAGCCATACCAATGGCAGCAATTCCGAAACCATAATGGAATCCTGCCGATGTTTGCAAATATCCCGTAAATAATGGCCCAAATAACGCACCAATATTAATCGCAAGATAGAAAATAGAGAAACCCGCATCACGCAATTGCTTGGTTTCAGGGGCTTCATATAATGCACCTACCATGGCACTTGCCGATGCTTTTACACCACCACTACCTAAAGCAATCAATACCAAACCTGCGATGAGACCCATCGTCCCAGGTAAAATTGCCAAAGCAATATGTCCCAGCATCACCGTAATGCCAGAATAAAATAATGTCCGCTCCGTACCAATCACACGGTCAGCAAACCAGCCACCGAGCAAAGTGGCCAAATACACACTACCTGCATATACAGCGACAATCCCACCTGCTTCATTTTTATCTATACCCAAACCGCCTTCAGCGACACTAAAGTAAAGATAATACAGCAAAATAGCCTGCATACCGTAGTATGAAAAACGCTCCCATAGCTCAATATGGAAGATACTTGATAATTGAAAAGGATGTCCGAAAAATGTTTTCGTAGGTTTTGATTGCATTCCAAGCTCCGCATATAACGTCATTCATTGTGAGACCATCTCCGCATGGTCGCTATCATTCAAATACGCACGACATAAAATGAATAAATGTATCGTATTGTGAGATAATGTAGCATAATTTTAATGATGATTATATGCCAATTATAACCATTTTCATCAGAGCATAAAAAAACACATCTAAAATCATATAGATGTGTTTTTTATTTTTTTCAACTCAAGGCATCAATCGCTGCAAAACCCATTGCCCTTGCTCTAAGCGATACACCAAGCGGTCATGCAACCGATTAGGGCGACCTTGCCAAAACTCATACGATGTTGGCACTAAACGATAACCACCCCAAAATGCAGGTTTATCCAACGTTTGCGTGGCAACTTGCTGCTGCAATGTGGCAAAACGTTGCTCCAATACTTCACGGTTCGCAATCACACCACTTTGTGGCGTACTAATATGTGCTGCAATTTGGCTATCTCTTGGACGTTTATGATAATACGCTGTAGATTCTGCTTCAGAAATTTTTTCTACTTTGCCAGCAATTCGCACTTGGCGTTCTTGCTCTGCCCAGTAAAATAAAATTTCTGCATACGGATTTTCAGCTAAATCTTGCCCTTTCTGGCTATCATAATTGGTATAAAAATCATAGCCTTGTGCCGCAGCACCACGCAACAGCACCGTACGCAAATGTGGACGACCTTGTGCATTGCACGTCGCTAAAGACATAGCATACGGTTCATGTAATTGTGCTTGTAATGCTTCATCAAACCATGCCAAAAATTGCTCATGTGGCTGTGCAGCCACATCTTGCTCTAGCAATTCGCCTTTTTCATAGCTCAATCGCAATTCGCTTAAATCTTTAATAGCATCGGTCATAATTTAACTCGCATATTGACGCACAGCATCAGCCAATTGATGAGCAAGCTGTTGAACTTCTTCAGCATTATCGCCTTCCACCATCACACGAATGACAGGCTCTGTGCCTGATTTACGTACCAAAATACGTCCACGACCTGCCAATAATTGTTCTACTCGAGCAAATTCTGCTGCTAGTTGTGGAATATCATAAGGATCAATCATTTCTTTTAAGCGAACATTGACCAAAGTATTTGGGAATGGTTTAAAGTCAGCAACCAATTCATTCAAGGTTTTGCCTTGCTCTACCATCACACGAATGACTTGCAATGATGCAATAATCGCATCGCCTGTGGTGCTTTTATCTAAAGTTAAAATATGCCCAGATTGCTCACCGCCAATCGCCCAGCCTTTTTGCTCTAGGGCTTGCAATACATAACGATCGCCCACTTTGGCACGCACGAAATCTACACCAGCTTTTTGCAATGCCAATTCTAGTGCCATATTACTCATTAATGTACCCACAATCCCTGTCGGTTTGTGCTGTGCTTGGCACGCTAAAATGTACAAAATATGGTCGCCATCAATGATACGCCCTGTATGATCTACCATGATAATACGGTCAGCATCGCCATCAAAAGCGACACCAAAATCTGCACCATGTTCTACAACAGCGTGTTGCAAACTTTCTGGATACGTAGAACCACAACCATCATTGATATTTAGACCATTAGGCTCATCATGAATGCTAATCACTTTCGCACCTAACTCACGGAATACCGCAGGAGCAACGCTATATGCCGCACCATTGGCACTATCTACCACGATTTTAAATTGGCGTAAGTTTAAGTGATATGGGAATGTAGATTTACAAAATTCAATATAACGACCATTGGCATCTTTGACACGCACACTTTTACCCAAATTCACAGGGTCTTCAATAATTAAATCGTGTGCAAGTTCTTGGTTAATGGCTTCTTGCAATTCATCTGGTAATTTTTTGCCATCTTCAGAGAAAAATTTAATGCCATTATCGCCAAAAGGATTGTGCGATGCCGAAATCACAATGCCTGCATTGGCGTGCAATGCTCGTGTTAAATGTGCAATCGCAGGTGTAGGCAATGGTCCAAGTAAGTGGACATATACGCCTGCTGAATTCAAGCCTGCTTGCAATGCCGACTCTAAAATATACCCCGATAAGCGTGTGTCTTTGCCTAATACCACCAATGGTTTGCTTTTTTCGCTATGGCGTTTTAATACTTTCCCTGCGGCAAAACCCAATCTTAACGCAAACTCTGGCGTAATTGGAAAAGAGCCAAATGCACCACGAATACCATCTGTACCAAAATAATTTGTTCCGTTGCCCATCACAACACCTATTCACTTTGTTTCATTCATACCAATTCATCATCGCCATCATTTAAACCCCATGATTAGCAATGACCTTGCTTATACTAAAAAGAAAAGCTGTTAGAAATTCTAACAGCTTTTTATATTTTTCGTGTCATTTTTTGTTAAAAACATCACATTTTTAAGCAAAAATATTCATCAGCAAATGTTATACACGATAGTTTGGTGCTTCTTTGGTAATGGTTACATCATGCACATGAGATTCTTTCATACCAGCAGCAGTAATTTTCACAAATTGTGCATTTTGACGCATATCTTCAATGGTCGCTGAACCTGTATAACCCATAGATGAACGCAAACCACCCATCATTTGATGTACGATATTACCCATTGGGCCTTTGTACGGTACACGACCTTCAATACCTTCTGGTACTAACTTTTCCGCACCTGCTTTAGAGTCTTGGAAATAACGGTCTGCAGAACCTGTAGAACCTGCCATTGCACCTAATGAACCCATACCACGATAGGCTTTATAATAGCGACCTTGGAAAAATTCTACTTCGCCTGGGGCTTCTTCTGTACCTGCCATGAGTGAACCCACCATAATGGTGCTTGCACCTGCTGCAATCGCTTTCGCCATATCGCCAGAATAACGAATACCACCATCAGCAATTAACGGAATTTGATCTTTTAATGCACGAGCAACATTATCAATCGCTGAAATTTGTGGTACACCAATCCCTGCGACAATACGAGTAGTACAAATTGAACCTGGGCCGATACCCACTTTCACAGCGTCTGCACCTGCATCAAGCAAAGCCAATGCTGCATCGCCAGTAGCAATATTCCCACCAATCACTTGAATGTTTGGATAGTTTTGTTTTACCCAACGTACACGCTCAATCACCCCCGCAGAATGACCATGTGCTGTATCTACCACAATCACATCTACACCTGCATCAACCAATGCACCTACACGGTCAGGCGTTTCTGCACCTGTACCCACTGCTGCACCGACACGCAAGCGACCTAAATCATCTTTACAGCTGTTTGGATAAAGTTCTGCTTTACGGAAATCAGTAACCGTAATCAAACCTTTTAAGTTTTGGTTATCATCTACAACCAATACTTTTTCAATACGATGCTGTTGCAATAAGGCTTGAATATTTTCTTTAGATTCGTTTTCTTTCACTGTAACCAAGCGTTCTTGTGGTGTCATCACATTGCTAACAGGTTGCTCTAAATTGGTTACAAAACGTGTATCACGACCTGTAACAATACCCACCACTTTGCCATCTTTCACCACAGGCACACCGCTAATGTTGTGGGCTTGGGTTAATTCTAATAATTCACGCACCGATGTTTCAGGGCTAACAAATACAGGGTCTTTGACCATGCCTGCTTCAAATTTTTTCACACGGCGAACTTCAGCTGCTTGAGCGACAATATCCATGTTTTTATGTAGGATACCGATACCGCCATTTTGAGCCATTGCAATCGCCATACGGCTTTCTGTTACCGTATCCATTGCTGCAGAAACTAAAGGAATATTAAGCTGAATGCCACGTGTTAAACGTGTCTTTAAAGAGACATCTTTTGGCAAAACAGTAGAGTAGGCAGGTAATAAAAGAACATCATCAAATGTGTATGCATCTTGAACGATATTTAACATCATCTTCTCACAAGTCGTTTCCATGCGTTATTATAAACCGATATTGCGTGTTTAGCAAAAAGAATTTCATGCTTGTTTTGCTATTTTTTGGTATGATATAAAATGCAAAACACCCATCACAACAATCGTGTGATGAGTGTTTATGGACATTTTACAAGCGTTATTGTTCTACAATTTGTACAATTTTAAAGCTATTCATATCTACCAAAACATATTCGCCTTTCAAACGATACCACTGTGTACCTGCACTCGGACGATCCAAACCAGCCTGACGATAATCTACTTGATAGCTTTCGCCACGATAATGCTGTGGCAAAATAAAACCAATTCGCCAACCGTGATCTCTACGGTCATGATCGGCTCGCCCATGTTCATGACGTGTCGGATAATCATAACCACGTTCTCTCGGCACAGCCCATGCAGGGCTAATACTCGTCATCAAAACGCTTGCAGATAATACAGATAAACAAAGTAATTTGATTTTTTTCATCACATTCCCCCTTTGTATGGAATACTTTAACATGAATATTGTATAAAGCAAATGCAGAGAAATCATGGAGATTTTGCAAAGATTGTGAAACATAAGGCATTTTATCGCAAATTTCATCATCATTTGCACGAAATTGCGTAATTTTTAATGCCTAAACAGCGTTAATTTGCTATAGTTATATTTTTACAAATTTTACGGTTCTGTCAATGAATACATCAATCCAAACGGCATTACAACACGCCATTGAACACCTTAAAAATGACAATACACTCCCACACGATTGGGAAAATAAAAGCGTACTTACACGAACCAAAGACCGCAGTCATGGCGATTTTGCATCAAATATTGCTATGGTTGCTGCCAAAGCTGCAGGCTTAAAACCACGAGATTTAGCTGAAAAAATCGTCAATGCCTTACCCAATGTCGCTGAAATTAGCAAAGTAGAAATTGCAGGGGCAGGTTTTATCAATTTCTTTTTAAATGCCGACCAACGTTTTGCCATTTTGGAGCAAATTTTCCAACAAAATGATGCGTTTGGACGTAGCCAAGTCAATGCTGAGCAAAAAATTCAAGTGGAATTTGTATCGGCAAATCCAACATCAAGCCTACACGTTGGTCATGGACGTGGTGCAGCTTATGGTATGACCGTTGCCAATGTATTGGAAGCGACAGGAGCAAAGGTTGAGCGTGAATATTATGTCAATGATGCAGGCCGTCAAATGGATATTTTGGCGACATCAACCTATTTGCGTTATATTGAATTGTGCGGGCAAGGCCTTGTTTTTCCTAAAAATGCCTATCAAGGCGATTATGTGAAAGACATTGCTCAAAGCATTATCACGCAAGATGGCGAGCAATATGTTCGCCCTGTGGCTGAGATTTATGCCAATGTGCCTGAAGATGTGCAATATGCCGCTGAATTGGACGAAAAAGGCGATAAAATCATCATCTCTGGCGATAAAGAAAAGCATATTGATGGTTTGATTGACAATGCAAAACGCTTATTGGGCGATGGTTATCGTGTGTTCCATCAAGCGGCATTACAAGCAATTTTAGACGATATTAAGCAAGATTTAGGCGAATTTGGTGTAACTTTTGACCAGTGGTTTAGTGAAGCATCTGTAGTCGGTAAAATTGATGAAGCCCTAGAAACTTTACAGCAACGTGGTTATTTGTACGAGCAAGACGGCAATTTATGGTTTAAATCAACCGCATTTGGCGATGAAAAAGACCGTGTTGTCAAACGCCGTAACGGTCAGCCGACCTATTTTGCTTCGGATATTGCCTATCATTTGGACAAATTGCAACGTGGCTATACGCATTTGGTTAATATTTGGGGTTCAGACCATCACGGTTATATTACTCGTGTCAAAGCAGCGATTGATGCGATGGGCTATGACAGTGCAAAATTGACCGTATTATTGGTGCAATTTGTCAGCTTGTGGCGTGGTGGCGAAATGGTGCAAATGTCATCTCGTTCTGGTCAATTTGTAACCTTGCGTGAGTTACGTGAAGAAGTTGGCAATGATGCAGCTCGTTTCTATTATGTGATGCGTAAGTCAGAGCAACATATTGATTTTGATTTGGATTTGGC
>JAUNHS010000017.1:0-1993 GCA_030523805.1 Acinetobacter sp. | reverse complement strand
TCTATTATGTGATGCGTAAGTCAGAGCAACATATTGATTTTGATTTGGATTTGGCCGTATCGCAAAGTAAAGATAACGCCGTGTATTATATCCAATATGCTCATGCTCGTATTTGTCGTATGTTGGAAAAAGTAGCGAATTTTGATTTGGCGGCCGCTCGCACGCACGTTGCACGTTTAAGTTTGGACGTGGAAAGCGAAATTTTAGCCAAATTAGCCGCTTATCCTGAAGTGATTATCCGCTCGGCAAATGCGTATGAACCGCACCAAATTGGTAATTATCTCAAAGAATTAGCTGCATTGTTCCATGCGTGGTACAATGAAAATCGTGTGTTAAATGACGATGATGCAGATTTAACCCAAGCTCGTTTAGTGCTTTCTGTTGCCGTACAGCAAGTAATTAAAAATGGCTTGGCGTTATTGGGCGTGTCTGCTCCGACACAGATGTAATCCATTGATTGCTCGTAATCAGTAAGTAAATTCACAGGTTGCCACGATGTTGTTTAAAAAACAAGGAATTTCAAAACATTCCTTTAAAAAAGAATGGTCTAAAGGGCTTTATGCACTCATTCCTTTATTACTCATTCTCGGCTTTATTTATATGATTGCCAATTGGACACCTTGGCAAGCTGTGGATCGTGCGACTTTAGCACCTAAAAATGAGCTGCCTGCTCAGGAAAAATACACCAAATATCGCTTTTATGAATTGCTACCCAAGCAACACGTTACACCTTTGCAAGATAATCCAGTTGCAACGGAAACAGCTGACAATCAAGATGGCAATCATTTAAAGCGTGAGCAAGACTTGACGGCAGGCACATATATTTTATATATCAAAAGTTTTGATAATATTGAAGCGGCAGATAAACATCGCAGTCAATTATTACTCACCAATACACCGTTGGATATTATCACGGTCGTAGAAAAGAAAAAAATGTGGTATCGTGTGATTGGTGGCCCGTTTTCTTCTTTAGAAGAAGCAGAGTTTGCCAAGCAGAATTTATATAACAACAATGTAGATTCGCTGTTAAGAGAAATCAAAAATCCATCTCAATCACAAAAGCAAGATGACAACAAGGAGAAATGATGTCTATTTTAACTCGTGAAATTCAATATCAAGATGCACAAGGTACATCGTTAATTGGCTTTTTTGCAGCACCCAAAGATGCTCAAGCTGTAGCAGGTGTGATTGTAGCCCCTGAGTGGTGGGGACGCAATGAATTTACCGAGCAACAAGCCATTGCACTCGCAGAGCGTGGCTATGCTGCCCTAGCCATTGATATGTATGGCGATAAAAAAGTAACCACGACTGCCAGCCAAGCCAATGAATGGATGATGAGTACGTTTGAACATTCGGATACGATTGTTCAACGTGCAACTGCGGCATTGCAATGCTTGGCAAATCAAACTGAAGTAGATGCTACACGCCTTGCTGCCATTGGCTTTTGCTATGGTGGAAAGGTTGTATTAGACTTGGCTCGCTCGGGTGCAGATGTCAAAGCAGTAGCCACATTTCATGGTAATTTAAGTACGGCAGCACCTGTGGAACAGGGTAAAGTGAAAGCAGAAATCCTTGTAAACCATGGTGAATTGGACAGTATGGTTACACTTGACGACGTGGAACAATTCCGCCAAGAAATGCAAAATGCTAATGTAAAGCACCACATTAACATTTTACAAGGTGCAAAACATGGTTTTTCTAATCCGTTGGCAGATGAGCGTGCCAAAGCCAATGGTGTGGATTTGGCGTATAGTGAAACTGCTGCACAAAATGCGTTTACAGCGTGCTATGATTTGTTAAATCGGAATTTGGCGAAATGATGTAAACATACAATAATCAGAAAAACGATGATTTTAAATCATCGTTTTTTATTGGTTGCTAGTTTGTATAAATCTACTAAACATAATTTATCCTAAATTATCTGGACAAATAATTTTTTCAATGATTTCAAATACCAATTGAGCATCAATATCATCATTTTTTATACTTTTTA
>JAUNHS010000163.1:1218-3133 GCA_030523805.1 Acinetobacter sp. | reverse complement strand
CCTGCATAATTATATGCCCCTTTTTGATCTGCCGATGCACTACCCCAATATTGTGCTTGTTCATTCCCAGGGGAAAGCGATTGCAATAATACATTGGTGGTCATATCAAAATCATAATTACGCATACGCTGTAAATATTGCGGCATATCAACTTGGCGAATATCTACTTGAATGCCTAACTTTTTCAAATTACGCACAAATGGCAATACCACACGGGTCATATTTTCTTGTTGAATTAAAAATTCAAAACGAATTGGCTTGCCTTGCTTATCATGCAGCTGACCATTTTTAAAGCTATAACCTGCGTCTTTCAGCATTTGGTAGGCTTTAATCAAATTATCACGGTTAAAACCACTGGCATCAGACACAGGATAACGCCAATCGCTCAACACGCCTTCTTGCATTTCTTTTGGTAAACGTGGCAATAATGGTTTTAAAATCGCCATTTCTTCGGCACTTGGTGTGCCTTTGGCTTCCAGCTCACTATTGGTAAAATAACTATTTAAACGACGATATTGCCCATAAAACAATGCCTTACTTTGCCATTCAAAATCATAAGCATAGTTCATGGCTTTGCGGAACACATAATCATCAAACGGTGCTTTACGGCTATTCATCACAAACGATTGCGTATTAATCGGATTGTGGTGTGGTATGCTGTATTGCTTAACCAAACCTGCTTGCACAGCTGGGAATGCATAATCACTCACCCAACGTCGTGCTGATGATTCAATCTGCATAGAATATTCACCAGATTTGAACCCTTCAAATGCCGTTTCAAAATTGCGATAATACACATATTTAATGGTATCAAAATTGTGTCGCCCACGATTAACCATTAAATCCTTCGCCCAATAATTAGGATTGCGTTTATAGCGAATGCTACGTCCTGCATCAATATGATCAATCACATACGCACCCGAGCCTAAAATTGGCTTCATGGTTACACGAGCAAAATCCTTGCCTTGCCAATCTTGTTTAGAATAAATCGGCATAGATGCCAACAGCATCGGCAAATCTTTATTGCCTTTGGTTTTGAAATGGAATTTCACATCATGTTTAGACAATACTTCGGCACGCTCCAAATCACCAATGTACATTTGAATGCCCATGCTTGCCTTTTCTTTGAGCATTTCAAAGGTAAACTTGACATCTTCAGCAGTTACAGGTGTACCATCACTAAAGCGTGCTTTGGGATTTAAATGGAAAATCACATAATTAAATTGATCTAAATCAAAAGTAACACTTTCTGCCAATAATGGATACATCACCCCTGTTTCATCCAATGAACTATCCATTAAAGAATCAAATAAATAATTTAAACCACTTGCCGCTGTTCCTTTGCCATTAAATTGGTTTAAGGTGTCAAAAGTATCTCGCCCAGATAGGCTCAAACTACCACCTTTTAATGCATTAGGGTTGGCATAAGGATAATGTGTCGCATTGGCATACAAGGGAGATGTATGCATGGCAATATAAGGTGTGGTTTGTGGTGCTGCCCAAACACTCATTGCCGAGCAAACACACACACTTAACAATACACGATTTAAAACACTCATCAATCTCTGCTCATAAAAAAATCCCTTATCTCCCTTTTGATTGTGGAAGATAAGAGATTTGCTCCTATCAACCATGACGGTGCATGGCTTTACTTATTGGGTACTTGAATGATACGCCCTAAAATTAAATTATCAGTCACTTGTAAACCATTCATACTTGCCAGTTGCGATACGCTAATACCATATTTTTTCGCTACGCTATTCAGCGAATCGCCTGCTTGTACTTTATAATCTACACTCTTTTTCGGTAGCACAATTTTTTGCCCAACTCTTAAACCCGTATTGGCGGCAATGCTATTTAACTGTGCCAATTCTGCGACACTCACACCCGAACGCTGTGCCAAACTATTGAGCGA
>JAUNHS010000163.1:0-1118 GCA_030523805.1 Acinetobacter sp. | reverse complement strand
GCAATGCTAGATAAAGTATCGCCACTTTTCACCGTATAATCTTCAGTTTTAACACGGCTTGCCGTTGCTTGACGCTCCGTCTTTTTCGTTTGCGTTACAGGAGCTTGAATTTTTAAACCTTTAGGAATATTAATTTTTTGCCCCAACTGCAATGACGATGTTACGCTCAAATCAGGATTTAACGCCACCAAATCCTGCGTACTCATGTCATAACGGTTAGCAATCGCAGTTAAACTTTCGCCTGCCTTAACCGTGTAACTTTGCACCACTGTACGAGAAATCGCCTGCGGTGCTGAATCCTTTTTTACAGTATTGACTGCCTTTGCTGCATTGACCGTTTTAGGTACATTAATCTTTTGACCGATAAAAAGATCAGATGTTGCAGTCAAATTACTATTCATATCAGCCAATTCTTGATTGCTAATACCATAACGCTCTGCCAACATGGTTAAATGCTCGCCTGCTTTTACTGTATAGCTCTGTGTCCCTTGACGAGATGATGAATTAGACGATGAGTTAGAAGACGAATTTGGCGTAACTTTTGGTGCAACCAAATTCAACTTTTGCCCTTGCAATAAGTTAGATGTAATGCTCAAGCCATTATAATCTGCCAACTGCTTTACCGTTAAACCAAACTGCTGTGCAACACCAATTAACGTATCGCCTGCTTGTACGATATAGGTTTCAGGGCGTGCTTTAACTACAGCCACAGGTTTTGCATCATATAAATATAAAGTCGCCCCGACATATAATGGTGCATTTGGATCAATCTTATTCCACTCAGCAATATCTCGCCAGCTCAAGCTATTGGCACTCGCAATTTCAGCCAAAGTATCGCCAGCTTGTACCACATAAGTACTACGCTTGCCCGTTGGGTGTTTCACCACATATTCATCATTTTTGCGTACCGTTTCTTTATTTTTATTCAACTGCACAATGTCGTTATTGGCAGGTACTTTATCGGCAATCGCTGTAGGATAAGTAAAGGTTTTACTCACAGGTTTCCCTGTTTGCTCTGCAACAGATGCATTGGTTTGCAACTGATTCACATCAACTTTAGGCGTTGGCATTGCACTGGCTTTTTCTTTCACTACAGGTTGATTTGGTGTCATCGCTCC
>JAUNHS010000162.1 GCA_030523805.1 Acinetobacter sp. | reverse complement strand
GCCTGCTCAATGGCTTTACCTAAACTTGTGCAAGCGACTAATCCTACACCCAAAACAGCGGTTAAAGTTAAAGTGATAAAACGTTTTTTCATAAAATTTCTCTTTAAATCTTTGGGTTACATTAGATTGATTCTAAATATGATAGCAAATATACAGTGTTTTTTGTCATGAAGTTTTCAGGCTACTTTTGTTGGGGTTTAAGGCAGTCAAGTAGGGTGCATTTTAACGCACCGTTTGCTTATTGCTTAATCTTGTTTTTAACGTGTCAGACACCCTACATTTTTTGTTTTCAGGCTACCTGAAAACGTGTTTACAACATCATTTATCAAACAAAATGCCGTCAGCACTTTACCGCAGACGGTATTTTCAAACTGTCCAATCTTGTAACTTCAAACCTGCAACACGTTGAAATTCACGCATATTATTGCTGATTAAGGTGCAATCACAAGCAAGAGCGTGAGCCGCAATCATCATATCCAAACTACCAATAGGCAAGCCTTGCCGTTCTAAATCGGCACGCAATGTTTTAATGTGAAAGTGGCTGGGCGTTTGGTGGCAATTGCGAGCAATATTGCCGTGCGTTATGCCTTGCAAAATTTGGGTTTGACGTGGGTGTTTGAAAGCACGGTTGCCCAAGAAATTGCAGACGGCAGCTTGGTAAAAGTGTTAGAGCAATGGGCGGTGGAATTTGACGGAGCGTATTTGTATTACCCAAGCCGTAAGGAAAATTTGCCTGCATTAAAAGCGTTGATTGAGTGGTTGAAGGTGTAATCATCAGCGTGTGAGCAATAAAAAAATCCCTAATTCTTTAGGGATTTTTTCTTAAAAATGAATTAATTAAATTGTACTAACGATGTTTTCCCGTCCGCATGAATTTCTAACAAATCAGCACCTGCACAGCCACTCGCACTCGGAATCACTTCATAATCCTTACCTGCTTTAGGCGTAAAATGTAAGGTATCACTCTGGCAAGAGCCTTGATAATGAATCGTGGTTATTTTCTCAGCATGATTGACATTGCTCAAGCCTTGAAATGCTGTTCTCACTTTAACAGCTTTATTCGCAGGAATAACAAATTCTTGATAGGTCATTTTAGATAAGAAACCATTTTTCTGTTGTACATTTTGGCTATGTTCAGTCGCTGGGATACCAATGCTTTTGTTTTTGGCTACACCAACAAATGAACCAAACGCACTCCCTAATGAACCACCCAAATTGATCTTTTTCGTTTTGCCATCTTGTTCAAAATGCAAAATCGTCGGTTTTTGATTTTGACCATAAATACGAATACGAGATTGTGTTTCAGGCGAATAAGGTTGTGTATCTGCCCAAGCGACCGTTGTCATTGTCGCAATACTTAATACGCCAAGCCACGCAAATTTGTTCATTCTGTTTCCCCTACACTCACAACCCTATTTGCATCATAGGGTTGTGATGATTTATTTAATGCAATTACCCTTGCAACAGACCAATATCTGCCACAGCCATAAATAAAGCACGCAAATTCGCCAATAACGCCAAACGATTGGCTTTCAATGCGGCATCTTCACTATTGACCATCACTCCATCAAAAAAGGCATCAATCGGTGCTTTCAAACTCGCAAGACGTTGCAAACCTTCGCTATATTGCCCTTGTGCAAATAATGGCTCAACATCGGCTTTTAATTGCCCTAGTATGGTATATAAGTCTTTTTCAGCATCAAGCTGCAATAAATCCACATTGACATCTAAACGCACATCGGTTTCTTTCGCCAAAATATTACCTACACGCTTATTGGCAGCCGCTAAACTCAAGGCTTCTGGTAATTGACGGAATGCTTGCACAGCATTAATACGTTGCTCAAAATCCAATGGCGATTTTGGCGACAAGGCTTGCACCGCTTGAATCACATCAACAGCCACGCCCTGATCTTCATATTTGGCACGATAACGCCCTTCTAAAAAGGCAACCGCATCCGCTTTGGCTTGTGCATGATTTTTCAGCGTATCGCCATAAGCAGTTAAAACGCTGTCCACCAAATCATCTAGGCTCACAGTTAATTGATTTTCAATGATTAAACGCAAAATACCAATCGCGGAACGACGTAACGCAAATGGATCTTTTGAGCCTGTCGGTGCTTGACCAATGCCGAAAATCCCCACTAACGTATCTAAACGATCAGCCAATGCCAAAGTCGTTCCTGTTTTGGTTTTAGGTAAGGCATCGCCTGCAAATTTTGGTAAATATTGCTCGCCTAAGGCTTCGGCAACTTCATCATTTTCGCCTTCTAAACGAGCATAATATGTCCCTGCAATACCTTGTAATTCAGGAAATTCGCCGACCAATTCTGATGTTAAATCGCATTTTGACAATAAAGCTGCTTTTTCCACATCAGCTGCATTCGCTCCTGTAATTGGAGCAAGAGCTTGAGCAATTTTGGCAATACGCTGTGATTTTGCCCACAAAGTACCTAATTCTGCTTGGAACACCATATTGGCTAATTTTTCTTGACGGTTGGCAAGCGGTTGTTTTTGGTCTTGCACAAAGAAAAATTCCGCATCTGACAAACGTGGACGCACCACTTTTTCATTGCCTTCAATCACTTGGCTTGGGTCTTTCGACTCAATATTAGAAATGAAAATAAAGTAAGGTTGTAGCTTGCCTTGTTCATTGACTAAGCAGAAATATTTTTGATTGTCCTGCATCGTAGTAATTAAGGCTTCTTGTGGCACAGCAAGGAAACGCTGTTCAAAACTTGCACGCAATGCCACAGGCAATTCTACCAATGCCGTGACTTCATCAAGCAAATCTTTTGGAATAATGGCTTGAGCATTCACTTCATCAGCTAACTGTTTGGTTTGCTTCAAAATTTCGGCTTGACGTTCTTCAAAATCAGCAATCACTTTCGCTTGACGTAACGTGTCTAAATAGGCATCAGCATGAGCAATGGTTACAGCTTGTGGAGCATGGAAACGATGACCATAGCTTTGATTACCTGCTTTAAAATCTTGAATGGTCGCATCAATCACTTGGTCGTCTTTCAGCAACACCACCCATTGCACAGGGCGTACAAATTCACTACGACTTGCCGCAGAACGCATACGTTTAGCAATCGGTAAATTATCCAATGCCGTTTGTAAAATATTTGGCAATAATTCGTCTAATGATTGCCCTTGTATCGCTTTGAAATAGCAGACTTTTT
>JAUNHS010000161.1 GCA_030523805.1 Acinetobacter sp. | reverse complement strand
AAAAATATCCCTAACATTAATTAGGGATATTTTTTAGCAATTTTAAATGGCAAGCATTAATCTTTTTGCTCTAATTGTGGTACGCTAGAGCCTGCACCTAATGCCAATAAACCTGATTGTGTGTAAATGCCTAATTTTTGGCGAGTATCGCTAATATCAAGGTTACGCATAGTTAATTGACCGATACGATCCATTGGTGTAAAGGCTGCATCTTCCGCTTTTTCCATCGTCAAACGCTCTGGTTCATAAGTCAAGTTTGGCGATTCAGTATTTAAAATAGAATAGTCATTGCCACGACGTAATTCTAAGGTTACTGTACCTGTAATCGCTTTCGCTACCCAACGTTGAGCCGTTTCACGCAACATTAAGGCTTGACTGTCAAACCAACGTCCTTGATACAACAAACGCCCTAAACGTAAGCCATTGATACGGTATTGCTCAATGGTGTCTTCATTGTGAATACCTGTAACTAAACGTTCATAAGCAATATGCAATAACGCCATACCTGGGGCTTCATAAATACCACGAGATTTCGCTTCAATGATACGGTTTTCAATTTGGTCAGTCATACCTAAACCATGACGACCACCCACTTCATTGGCTTTTAAAATCAAATCTACAGGATTGTCAAAACGTTCGCCATTAATCGCTACAGGTGTACCTTCTTCAAAGGTTACGCTCACCGTTTCAGCAGGAATGACCACATCTTCACGCCAAAATGCCACGCCCATAATTGGCTCAACAATTTTCACACTGGCATTTAAAAATTCTAAATCTTTGGCTTCGTGCGTTGCACCGAGCATATTTGAGTCGGTAGAATACGCCTTTTCTTTAGACATTTTATAGTCAAAACCATTGTCAATTAAGAATTGCGACATTTCCGCACGGCCACCCAATTCATCAATAAATTGTTGGTCTAACCATGGCTTATAAATTTTTAAATTTGGATTGGTCAATAAACCGTAACGATAAAAACGCTCAATATCATTGCCTTTATAAGTTGAGCCATCACCCCAAATATGTACGTCATCTTCCGCCATTGCTGTTACGAGCATTGTCCCTGTAACCGCACGACCCAATGGTGTGGTGTTAAAATACGGCATTCCGCCTGTGGTAATGTGGAATGCACCACATTGAATGGCTGCAATCCCTTCACGAGCCAACTGTAAACGGCAGTCAATCAAACGTGCTTTTGCTGCACCATAATGCTCTGCTTTTTTAGGAATGGCATCATAATCATCTTCATCAGGCTGACCTAAATTTGCAGTATAAGCATACGGTTCAGCCCCTTTTTGTTTCATCCAAAGTAGTGCAGCAGATGTGTCTAAACCGCCTGAAAAAGCGATCCCTACTTTTTTGCCTACTGGAACATTTTGTAAAATTGTAGCGTTTGACATGGAAACTCCTATCTAAAAGCAAAAAAATTAAAAGATATTATTTTGAGTATAGCATTTTTAGGCTTAAAATTTGAGAAAAATATTAAAAAAATGTATTATCCGATGGTCGCATATAAGGTGTTGATATTTTGAGCGAAATTTGAATATTTGATGAGATAGGCGATATTCCATGCCATTTTTTATAGTGCAAGTTTATGAGCAATTCCTATGTTGATACTACATAGGAATTGCGTAAACTTGAGCGTATTTATTGCCGATTATTTTTGCTCTACAATCTGCGAAACGGCTTCTTGGTCTAAATCATCAACCATATTTTTGAGCAATAATTCTGCGTGAGAATACATTTGCAAACTTTTATTGAGCTTTAAAATTTCTTGAGCAAATTCTAAACCTGCCAGCATGAGCAATTTGCTACGCTCTAAGGCAGGGGCAGCATGACGCAATTCGTCATATTTTTCATTAAAAAGCTCTACGGCACGGTGTAATTGCTCTTCTTTGTCGGCAGTGGTAGATAGGCGAATGTTATGCTCGGCTACACGTACTTCAACGGTTATGGTTTCACTCATGATTGTAATTCCTGCTCTAATTGTGCATTTTCATCATTTAAACGTTGTATGTCTTGCTGATGTTGGTCTTGCACGGTGCCAAGTTGATTTAAGCGTTGTATAAAGGCTTGAATGTCTTGTTTTGCCAAGTCATTTTTTTCTTGCAATTGCTTATTTTGCTCTTCTAGCTGTTGAATGCGTTTTTGTGCTTGCTCGTGCTGTTGTGTGAGACTTTCTTGGCTTTTTTGTAGCTGATTGCGTTCATCTAGCACAGTTTGAAAGCGATTTTTTAAATCTGTACAGTTTTTTTCTAAACTATCGTAGCGTGTGGTTAATGCTGTTGCATCGCTATTGAGTTGTTTATACTGCTGTTGTACAGTAGAATGTTGCGAGTTAAGACGGTTTAAATCCTGCTTGAGTTGCTGAATTTGTTGGTCTTTGAGCTTATTTTGCTCACTACTGTGGCGATCCTGCTCTTGCTGTTTACTTTGCAATTGGGCATTTTGCTGTTGTTGTTCAGCAAGCTGGGATTTTAATTGGTCTAGGTGCGTTTCAAGACGCTCAATGAGTTTTAACATAATGACAATTGGTTCACTCAAGTAACAATTTTGGGGAATAGTTTATCGTTCATGATAAATTATGTCTAGTATAGAGAAAATAGGTGAAAAAATGCAAGATGATATTTTAGGTTGGTCGCTGTGGAATGAAAAATTTCATGCTTTAGATGGACTTTTAAGTGTTGCCGAGCTGCATGGTTTGATGATGGGAATATTGTGTGTTACCGAAGCACCAACAGGTGAGCAATGGCGACAAATTTTAACTTTGCTTAAAGTTCCCCGTTTAGATGATGAAGCGATTGATTTTTTAAGCGAAGAAGCTGAAGATGCGGCGTATGCGTTAAAAGAAAGTGAATTAGATTATTTACCTATTTTACCTGATGATGAGCAAGCTCTTGGCGAGCGTGTGCAGGCATTGGCAGATTGGTGTGCTGGTGTGGTTTTGGGTTTTGGCTTGGCAGCACAGCAGTTGAATGATGAAGAAGCAGAGCAAATAGACGTATTGCAAAGTGTGGCATCCGTCGCTTTTGATGTGAGTGATGACGATGAAGAAGGCGAAGTGGCATACGAAGAGTTGTATGAACACGTGCGTTTAATTCCTGTGCATTTAGCGATGGGGCGTGCCAATAAAATTGCCGTAGATGACAGCCCATTGTTGAAAAGCCGAGATGCTCAGGTCAATGATGTGGTGGAAGTGTATCACCCGCAAATTCCGAGTTAA
>JAUNHS010000160.1 GCA_030523805.1 Acinetobacter sp. | reverse complement strand
AAAAAAGATACAGTTCATTGGCGATTTAAAAAAGTTCATACGCAACCCATTAATACGTTGGGATTTATTATAAAACAACTTTAAAATCAGTCATTTATAAAATATTTACCCTAAAATTTGAAAGATAAAAGGCATCATCAGACACCTTTTATCTTTACGCTTCATTTAAATGCTTAAACGATTAGTTTAAACCTTTAAACTCCGCCTTACCACGATAAGGGGCTTTGATTAACTCTTCAATGCGTAATAATTGATTGTATTTCGCCACACGGTCAGAACGGCACAATGAACCTGTCTTAATTTGGCCTGCTGCTGTACCTACTGCCAAGTCAGCAATGGTGCTGTCTTCAGTTTCGCCTGAACGGTGTGAAATCACTGTGGTATAACCATTTTCTTTAGCCAAATAAATTGCATCTAAAGTTTCAGTTAAAGTACCGATTTGGTTATATTTAATCAAAATAGAGTTTGCTACTTTTTGATCAATACCACGTTGTAAAATCGCAGGATTGGTTACGAATAAATCATCGCCAACCAATTGGATTTTATCACCCAAGATTGATGTTAAATACGCCCAACCGTCCCAATCGCTTTCATCTAAACCATCTTCAATAGAAATGATTGGATATTGACGTACTAAACCTGCTAAATAATCAGCGAATTGGTTGCTCGTAAAGGCTTTATTGCCTTCGCCTGCCAATACATATTGACCATTTTTGTAAAATTCTGATGATGCACAGTCCAACGCCAACATAATGTCAGAGCCAGCTTTGTAGCCAGTTTGCTCAATCGCTTGCAAAATCACTTGGATTGCTTCTTCATTTGAACGTAAGTTTGGAGCAAAACCACCTTCATCGCCCACAGCAGTATTTAAACCTTGCTTTTTCAATACTGATTTTAAGCTATGAAAAATTTCCGCACCTGCACGCAATGCTTCAGAAAATGATGTAAAACCTACTGGTTCAATCATAAACTCTTGAATATCCACGGTATTATCTGCATGAGCACCACCGTTTAAGATGTTCATCATCGGTACTGGCATACTTAACGTAGATTGACCACGCAAATTTGCAATGTATTGGAACAATGGTAATTTTTGCTCAACTGCTGCTGCACGAGCTGCTGCTAAAGATACAGCCAACATCGCATTTGCACCCAATTTTGACTTATTTTCAGTCGCGTCAAGTGCAATCATTTTTTCGTCAAGCAATTTTTGTTCAAATACGCTTTGACCTACGAGTAATTGTTGAATATTGCTATTCACATTTTGCACAGCTTGGCGTACGCCTTTGCCTAAATAACGAGCTTTATCGCCATCACGCAATTCTAAGGCTTCACGAGAACCTGTAGATGCACCTGATGGAGCACACGCACGACCAACCACGCCAGATGCCAATACGACATCAGCTTCAATGGTCGGATTACCACGAGAGTCTAAAATCTCTCTTGCACGAATATCAGTAATTTGACTCATATTTTATTCCTCAAAGTCTATACTTGAACAAAGTGAGTTGTTAAATTTCGCTTATTTTAGCATTCTACGGAAATTTAAGAAAGGCTTTAAAATAAGAGACTTAAAACATTTAAAATTTCATTCGCAATTATATATTAACACTTAAGATTATCGCCAATCAAATTCATAGTTTGTAGTTTCTGTAGCCTGCTGCTTACCATCACCATCACGAATAATTACATGATAGGAAACTTGCTTTGGCTCACCTGTTTTACTATCCACTATTGCTGTCAGTAACGTTTCACGAGCAATCTTTTCGCTCTGTATTGCTTGTCTATCTTGTTTAGTCTGTACCTGCGTAAGAGAAATTTTACTTGAGATACCTTTTAAATGCATCGTGGAATGCATTTCTAAGTGCAATTGCTCATTGATTTTATTCACTAACCGATACTTCACTTGCTCGTTATAATCCATAAACTCGTTATCTTCCATTTGCTGTGTTGAGCCTTGTGCTGTAAAATCAATATCAGACCATTGACACACCCAAGAACACCAAGGTTCAGTCAAAGTTTTTGCATAAAACAACGTTTCTAACTCACTCTTACTCTTTAAATTATTAACGACTTGTTCTCCTTTAGGATCAACCTGACTCATTGCATTCAAATACTCTTGCCAATCTACAATCTCTATAGGTTGTCCTTTTTCATCAATAATAATATCCGCTTTTTGCGATACTTTACCCAAAACATTTCCTAAGATGGATTGAGCATCGTCATCAAGTTTTTGCCCATTCATTTCCAAAAACTTAACAGATCCATAATCCACCAACCAACCTTTGTCGTGCTTTTTTAGTTCAACAGGATAACTTATTTTAAACGTCTTATCCTGACCTGAACGATTATTTTTAGTTTTCGTTTCAGTAATCACAACACGCTGATGTTGCCAGTTGAATACTACCGACTCAGCCCACACATGGCTAGAAAAACACAGCCCCATCAATAATATTTTTTTCAGCATTTCACAACCATAAATCTACTTCACGTTTAAAAACACAATAAAAGGTAGTAAAATTATTCAACCTTACCACCTTTTCAAGATTAATACGTATCCAGCACCGCAAAGCCTTTAACCAAATCATCTAATTGCTTCAACTGTGCCAAAAACGGCTCTAATTGGCTTAAACGCAAGGCACACGGCCCATCACATTTCGCTTCATCAGGATTTGGGTGAGCTTCCAAAAATAAGCCTGCCAAACCTGTTGCCATACCTGCACGAGCCAACGTGGTAATTTGAGCACGGCGACCACCTGCACTATCGGCACGTCCACCAGGGGTTTGTAAAGCGTGTGTTACATCAAAAAATACAGGCACATTCATGGCTTTCATGGTATCAAAACCAAGCATATCCACCACCAAATTATTGTAGCCAAATGCCGAACCACGCTCACATAAAATCAGCTGATCATTGCCTGCTTCTAGGCATTTATGCAAAATATGACGCATTTCATGCGGTGCTAAAAATTGGGCTTTTTTGATATTAATAATTTTGCCTGTTTTCGCCATTGCTTCTACAAGGTCGGTTTGACGGCTTAAAAATGCAGGCAACTGCAAAATATCTGCCACCGTTGCCACAGGTTCGGCTTGGTATGGCTCGTGAATATCGGTAATAATCGGCACATTAAATTTATTTTTAATATCGCCAAGCCATTCTACGCCTTTTTCCAAACCTGGCCCACGAAATGAATTTAGGCTTGAACGATTGGCTTTATCAAAACTGGCTTTAAACACATAAGGAATGTTTAAACGCTGAC
>JAUNHS010000159.1:1744-3317 GCA_030523805.1 Acinetobacter sp. | reverse complement strand
TTGCGATACACGGCTTTTAATTCACCACGATAAAAAATAAAGGTAGAACGCTCAATACCCATCACGGTTTTACCATACATACTTTTTTCTTTAATCACATCAAAATGACGGCATAAAGTTTCATCGCTATCACTAATCAGTTCAATGCTTAAATTTTGTTTTGCTGTAAAATTTTGATGCGATTTTACACTATCACGAGACACGCCAATCACACAAGCATTTAAGGCATCAAACTGTGGTTTAAATGCTGTAAAATCAGTGGCTTGCACCGTGCAACCTGGAGTAGAATCTTTGGGATAAAAATATAAAATTAACCAATCTTGTGGTATTTCGCTTAAATTAATTTCGCCGTGTGTAGTTGCAAATGCTTGATTGGGTAAGAGAATGTGTTCAACGCTATTGGTCATGGCAAAATCCTAAAAGTAATGATTAAATCATAAGTTATAGGACTAAAGATACAAGAAAAATACATAAAAGGCTAGATGTTGTTTCTGCTTTTGTGCATTTTATAAGAAATGATGGACAAAAATAAACCGCAAACAACGTTGCGGCTTATTGGTTTTGTAAAGCAAAAATTATTTTTTCTGTGGTTGAGCTTGTTGCTGTAAAGCAGTGATTTTATTCACCAAAGCAGAACCTAAGCAGGTTTGCAATGCTTTACTTTGCTGTTGTACAAATGACAAAGTTGCTGGATTTTTCTTGGCATTAATTGCACTTTGTACTTCCCATTGTTGAGCAACGGTTACACGACCATCAAGATCAACTTTACAGTTACAATATTTGCTTGCTTCGCTGGCAGTTAATTTGCCACCTTTTGATGTTTGTGTTTTACACTCTTGAATCAAAGCCGCTTTGATGTTGGTGCTTTTTAAAGGGTTTGCCATTGCTGTTGGAGCTGAAACAGCAGCAATACCGACAGCAGCCATCATTGCAATTTTAGAAAACATATTCATGTGAATCTTCCTATTTGATTGAAATAAAAAATTTGCTACACAGGGATATAGCGAGTAGGGTCGGCAATGCCAGCATCGGCAAAACCTTGCTGACGTAAACGGCAGCTATCGCATTTACCGCAAGCACGACCATCATCATCGGCTTGGTAGCAAGATACGGTTTCACTGTAGTTTACACCATGTTCTATACCTAAGCGTATGATATTTGCTTTAGATAAATGTAGTAAAGGTGTTTCAATTTTTAACGGACGACCTTCTACACCTGCTTTAGTGGCAAGGCGAGCAAGGTTGGCGAACGCATCAATAAATTCTGGGCGGCAGTCAGGATAGCCTGAATAATCTACAGCATTCACACCGATCACAATCGCTTCGGCTTCAAATACTTCAGCGGCCGCCAAGGCATAGGATAAGAAAATGGTATTGCGAGCAGGCACATAAGTGATAGGAATGCCTGTATCTTCGCCTTGCTCTGGAATGCTTAAACTGTGGTCAGTCAAAGCCGAACCGCCTAAATTGCCTAAGTCTATATTGATAATACGATGTTCAACGCCTGCCAGTTGTGCCAACTTTTTAGCGGCATTGAGTTCAGTGGTAGAGCGTTGCCCATACATAAAACTGAG
>JAUNHS010000159.1:0-1644 GCA_030523805.1 Acinetobacter sp. | reverse complement strand
ATGTTATCGCCCTGTTTCATCATTCCACAATAATTTGTGCAGCTGCAACTGAAAACGTACAGGCAAATGGTCATCTAAAATCCACTGTGCCAAATCTCGTGCCAAATCAGGCAATTTTACAGCCCCTTTTTCAATCGCAAAAGCAGGCGAAAACCACACGCAACCGACCAAATTGGCTAAATTATGTTGAGCAACTTGTTGCTTTGCCCATTCATAATCATCACGATGGCTAATGACAAATTTAATTTGGTCATGTGCTGTTAGATATTCTAAGTTGCTGTATAAATTACGTTTTTCTTCGCCTGATGATGGCGTTTTTAAATCCATCACTTTGGAAACACGCTCATCAACTTTAGATACGTCCATCGCACCACTGGTTTCTAAAGAGACACGATAGCCCAAATCGCATAATTGTTTAAGTAATGGAATGCAATTTGGTTGAGCCAACGGCTCGCCACCAGTTACACAGATGCAAGGAGCGTTAAATTGTTGAGTTTGTTCAATAATTTGTGCCAATGATTGACGCTTGCCACCTTCAAATGAATAGGTTGTATCGCAATACACACAGCGTAAAGGACAACCGGTCAGGCGAATAAACACCGTAGGCAAGCCCGCATCGTTGGCTTCACCTTGCAGTGAGTAGAAAATTTCAGTAATGCGTAAACCTGCACTTGGGTCGGTTACAGGAATGGCAGTGGAGCGTAAATTGGACATACCGTGGTTAAAAATGGATTAAAAGTGAATTATTTTACAAAAAATCGTGGCGTGTGGGAATATCTAAAATGTGAAGATTGTAAAATAAAAGCCAAGTGCAATGACTTGGCTTGAGATTTAAATATTGTAATTATTGGTTTGGGATTGAGGTTGTGCAATGGATAAGTTTTGATTTTCCAATAAAGGGTCTTCACCAAAGCGATTAGCTCCTTGTGTGCCACTAATACAGCCAAGAGTAATAGTGATAATAATAGATAACCATTCGCCTATAACAGGAATGAGAGTTAAAAAGTGATATAGTGCAAACCAGCCAGACTTATTTATATCGTGCAATCTTCGTACTTCTAATGAGATTGCAGGTAAAAATATTGCTAATAAGATAATGAAACAAATGATTTCACCAATCTTTGTTGTTGCAAAGTTGGCAGTGATAGTAATTGGTAATGAAAAAATAAAAAATCCCCAATACTCTCGTCTTCTTGCTCGTCCTTTAAAATTGGCATAATTTTTAGTAAAGGCTTCTTTAAAATAAGTGAATAGAGACTTTTTATTGTTCATTATGAATAGACCTTAATTCTTAATCAATCGTCCTTCGCTATCGGTAAATTTACCACAAATGATGACAATTAAATCAATTAAAGTCCAAATACCGAACCCACCTAAAGTGATTAACTGTAAAATTCCTGTCCCAATTTTACCAACATAAAAGCGATGAATGCCTAAACCACCAAAGAAAAAGCAAATTAAACACGTTGCTACAAAACTTTTATCGCTCTGTTGTACTGGTGGAAAAGTATTATTCATGATTATTTCCTTGATTTGTCAATGAAAAATTAAGCTATGTCATGATTTTATTTGAGATTAAAACACCTGTCAATAAAAAAGCCTATCTAAAATCAGATAGGCTTTTGAGTAATATTTACATGAAAA
>JAUNHS010000016.1:16528-23340 GCA_030523805.1 Acinetobacter sp. | reverse complement strand
GCAATGGTGCTGTATTTTACCCCTGTAGTTTCCGCCATGATAAACGCAGCCGCCCCCATAATCGGTGGTAAAATTTGCCCACCAACGGATGCACTAGCTTCTACAGCTCCTGCAAAGTTTTTGTCATAGCCGATTTTTTTCATCAGTGGAATGGTAAATGCCCCTGTACCGACCACATTCGCCACCGCAGCACCGTTAATACTGCCCATAAAACCACTGGAAATCACCGCCACTTTGGCAGGCCCACCTTGTTTATGCCCTGCTAATGCCAATGCCAAATCGTTAAATAATTGCCCCATGCCTGAACGAGCCAAGAATGAACCAAACAAAATAAACAGGAAAATAAACGTTACCGATGCACCGATGGCGGTAGAATACAAACCTTCGGTTTTGAGATAAAACTGACCGAAAATATCACCCCAATCATAAGGACGAGTTAAAAGACGATCAGGCATAAAATCCATGTGGCTAATAAACGGATAAGCAAAGAAAATCAAGGCGAAAATCGGTAAAATCCACCCTGTAATACGTCTTGCCCCTTCTAGCACCACCAATACTGCAACGATGGCAAAAGCAATATCCGCATTATTTGGAATACCGCCACGCACCGTAACAATGTCTTGATAATTGAAAATCAAATAGCCAGCGGTAGATAATGCACCTGCCGCCCAAATCCAATCGTACCATACCACCGATTTACGGCTACTTTTTTTCGCAGGCGGATAAATCAAGAAAATTAACGCTGTTCCCACCGCAACGTGGATTGAACGCTGTAACAATTCCGCCATTGGGTTAAAGGTAATATACAAATGAAACAACGAATAAAAAATCGCAATAGCGGCAATAATCCACTTCACTATTTTATTATTCGGTGTCCGAGTAACCGATTCACGGTCATATTTTTCCAAAATTTCCTGTGCTTGGGCTTCAGAAATTTTATCTTTTACTACTTCAGTCATAAAAGGGTCTCTTTCGCTCAATGAGCCGTTTAAAAAACTATGATTTTAAATCTTGGCAATCATGCACATGATGAATCATGCGTTGCCACCACCAATAGGCACGAGCGTGTTGCTCTAGTTGAATATTGACCACGGTATAATCATCAACATGGCGATAAATTTTAAAAGGCTGTTGTGATGGTTGTTGTAACGATTGTACGGTCATTATTTCGCCTTGCATTCGCCGAGAAACTGTCCAATGAATTGCAGGCATTTTGACATCGCTTTTCATGCCAACAAAACCGTGCGGTGCAGGAATGCTTTGTCCAGAGGTGGGGACACCTGCTCCAAAACTTTGCACATAGACTTTAGACAATAAAAAAACATTATCGTGTACCGAATAATGTTCTTGCCATAATTGTCGTTCAACCGAATGTCGCCATTGCAAAACAAAATTATCTGTTGTCCATACACATCTCATCGTGCCTGCCGTAATAACGATTTGCTTTTGAGATGACAATGAAACAACAGATAATAGAACTATCATTAAGGCAATGCCGACCATTAAACCAGTCTTCTTCATTGCCCTAACAACTTATTTTGACTCAGTTTTAGCTTCAGGTTTTACTTCAGCTTTTGCTGGTGCGGTCGCTTCGCCACCTTTTGCTGCTACTTCGTCATAATAACGTTTTGCACCTGGGTGAAGTGGAGCAACTAAACCTTGCTGTGCCGCTGCTACAGAAATATCTTTTGCAGCTTGGTGTGCTGTTTGAAGTTTTGAAATATTTTCAAACATTGCTTTGGTAATCGCATACACATCATTATCGCTCAAATCTTTACGCACCACTAAGGCATTTAAAATCGCAGCCGTTGGAATATCTTCAGCATTGCCATAAGTACCTTTTGGAATGCTATTCACAGTAAAGAATGTTTTGGTTTTCGCCAATTCAGCCAACTTGTCAGACGGAATAGACACGATTTGCAAATCAAAACCTTGTTGCAATTCCATCAATGATGAATTTGGTAAACCACTGGTCAAGAATGCCGCATCTAATTTCCCTGATTTTAATGCATCAGCCGCTTCTGCATAACCTAAATAATCCACTTTAATGTCATTATAAGTAATGCCAAAACCTTCAAGTAATGCACGGCTTGCCAATTCTACACCAGAGTTTTGAGCTCCTACTGCAACACGCTTGCCTTTTAAGTCTTCAATGCTCTTAATGCCTGATTTTTGTGATGTTACGATTTGCACAAAGTTTGGATATAAGGCTGCAATCTGGCTAACATTTTCAATTTTTTGCTTAAAGCTACCTGTGCCATTGACCGCATCATTTAAGCTATCACTCATGACGAATGCCAATTCCACTTTATTTTGGTTAAGCAAGTTTAAGTTTTCAACCGATGCACCTGTGGTTTGTGTTTTTGAGTTTACGCCAAATTGTTGTGCATACATTTCTGCCAATGATGTGCCGATAATATTATACGGGCCAGACGCACCACCTGTGGCAATGGTTAAAAATTTGGTTTCTAATTTTCCTGTTGCTGGAGCTGCCGCTGCATCTTTTGCAGGTGCTTTATCGCCACCACCACACGCCACTAACGCTGTTGCAGATAAAGCAATTAAGGTTGCTTGAGCTAATTTTTTCATTACTTTATTCATAGAATAAACCGTCCTTACGTTCAATCCCATTATTTTTTCAATCAATGGAATAAAGAGAGATACATACTCATTCACCGACACTCAAAAATATTTTTAAGTCATGTGAAATTTAACAAACCAATCATAAAAGAAATAATTTATGAAACACAAGCATTACACAATCACATTAGACAAAAGTATAATACAATCGTGAACCCCATAAAAAATCCCTAAACTAATGTGTAGCCATCGTACACATCAATTTAGGGATACAATAATAATAAACGCCTAAATGCGATTACCAACCTTTCACTACACCATCTTTAAAGTGTTTTTGTGCTTCTTGATACACTTCTTCAGTTTGGTAGGCTTTCACAAAATTCTTCACTGCTTCAGAATCTTTATTGTCTTCACGAGCAACAATAATATTCACATAAGGAGAATCTTTATCTTCCACAAACACACCGTGTTCAGTTGCATTCAAGCCCACTTGACCTGCATAAGTGTTATTTACAACAGCCAAATCTACATCATCTAATGTTTTAGCAGCCACTGATGTATCTACTTCTTTAATGTTTAATTTCTTCGGATTTTCAACAATATCTAAAGATGTAGATAAAAGATTTTTGTTATCTTTTAACTTAATTAAACCTTGTTTTTCCAATAAAATTAACGCACGAGCCAAGTTACTTGGGTCATTTGGTACTGCCACAACTGCACCATCTTTTAACTCGCTGATATTTTTAATTTTTTTAGAATAACCTGCCAATGGATAAACAAAAGTATTACCCACAATCGCTAAGTTTTTAATGCCTTTCTTTTGCGTATCTTCATCAAAATAAGGCTTATGTTGCATTGCATTGGCATCTAATTCACTTTTGCTTACCGCAGTATTTGGTAAGGCATAGTCATTAAACTCAACCAATTCTACAGTTACATTGTATTTTTCTTTCGCAATTTTAGCTGCAGTTTCAGCCAAAATTTGCTCTGGGCCAGACATCACACCAACTTTAATGCTTGCTGCTGCTGCTTTATCGTCTTTTGCACCACAGCCAGCCACCAATAATGATGTTGCCACAGCGAATACGCCTAAAAATTTTTTTAATTGCATAAGTTTCTCCATTTTATCAGTAAAATCGGAATGATTTTAGCTTGATTGATTAAAATAAATCTGTTGCACACTCATATTCACTTATCTGTGGTCAAAGTAGCGTGCAAGGCGATCACCCAAAGTCTGGCTCAACATGACAATCACAACAATAATAATCGTTGCAATCCATTTCACATACACCATATTACGATGCTCACCATAGCTAATGGCAAGATTACCCAAGCCACCGCCACCCACAGCACCAGCCATTGCAGAATAGCCAATGAGTGTTACTAAAGTCAATGTTATACCATTAATCAAAATCGGTAAAGACTCTGGAAAATAGTATTTACTCACCACTTGCCAATGCGTTGCCCCCATAGATTTTGCCGCTTCGGTCAAACCTGTCGGAATTTCTAGTAAAGCATTTGCTGTTAAGCGTGCCACAAAAGGCATTGCAGTTACTGCCAAAGGGACGATGGCAGCTGTTGTACCCAAACTTGTTCCCACTAAAAAACGAGTTACAGGCAATAATAAAATCAATAAGATAATGAATGGCACTGAACGACCAATATTAATCACTACATCTAAAATACGATGGCTCGTATGATGCTGTAAAATACGATTTGGTCCTGTCAAAAATGCCAAAAATCCCAATGGCACACCCACCAGCACGGCTAACAACGTAGAGACAAAACTCATGTACAAGGTTTGCCCTGTAGAAAGTGCAACCATTTGCCACATCTGTGGCGTGAGTTGTTGTGTAAAATCTTGAATCAATTCAGCCCACATAACCCAACACCTCTACTTGTACCTGCTGTGCGAGCAAATGGCGTTGGCTCTGTTCAATCGCTTCGTCATCGCCAAGCATTTCAGCCATAAGAATACCAAATTTTACCCCGCCCACATAATCAATTTGTGCATTTAAAATGCTAAATTCCACACCAAATTGCTTTGATGTTTGTGATAATAACGGAGCATCTACCGATTGCCCTGTAAATTCTAAACGCACAATTGGGCGTGGGTGGCTTGCCATTTTTTGTGGAGATAAACGTGCCAAATAATCGTTCGGTAATTGTACATTAAAGGTAGAACGGATAAAGTTTTGAGCCAATGCCGTTTGTGGATTGGCAAATACTTCGCTCACTTTACCTTGTTCAATCAACTGTCCATGATCCAACACCACCACACGATCACAGATTTTTTTGACCACGTCCATTTCGTGTGTAATCAGCAAAATGGTAATACCTAAACGCTGATTAATTTCTTTCAATAAATGCAAAATTGCCGTTGTTGTGGCAGGGTCTAAAGCACTGGTTGCTTCATCACATAGCAAAATTTTAGGGTCGCTTGCCAAAGCTCGTGCAATCGCCACACGTTGCTTTTGCCCACCCGAAAGGCTTGATGGATAGGCATTGGCTTTATCTTGCAAACCGACCAATGTCAGCAATTCATTCACTTTTTGCTGAATGTGCGATGTCGTGCAATTTGCCAATTCTAAAGGCAAAGCAATATTGTCAAACACGGTACGAGAATGTAGCAAATTAAAATGCTGAAAAATCATACCAATTTGACGACGTGCTTGTATTAACTGTTGTTCATTGAGTTTGGTGAGTTCTACACCATCTACCCACACTTCGCCAGTGGTCGGACGTTCTAACAAATTGACACAACGCACCAATGTACTTTTACCTGCACCAGATGCACCAATCACGCCACAAATTTGCCCTTGATCCACCGTGAGTGAAATATCATCAAGCACCGTGAGTGATTTTTTATCAACGGTAAAGACTTTGCTAATATGTTGTAATTTAATCATTTTTTATCTTATTGATGAAATGCAAAAAGCTACTGACAGGTTTTGGACAACCCTTAACATCAGTAGCCTTGTGCTTGCCGAAATAAATCAAGTCAAAAATTTACTTTTCATCTTGTTCATCTGGCGAAACAGGGGGTAAGTCTCGTACCGCTTCTGCAATCAAACCAAACATATAGTTGCCATAAGCATTGGTTTTATCATAATGGAAGCGTAAACGTGGCGTTACCCGTGTTTTAATGCGACGACCCAATTCTTGACGCAAGAAACCTGATGCTTTATTTAAAACATCTAGCGTTTCTTTATGTGCTTCTTCACTTTGGTCGTCGTTTAACTCTTGCCCCATGACAGTAATATACACATCGGCATAGCCCAAATCGGCACTGACTTTCACTGCCGAAATGGTAACTAAACCACCAATGCGTGGGTCTTTGAGTTCTTGGCGGATTAAATCGGCAAGCTCACGCTGTACCGAATCCGCCATACGTTTTAAACGCTGACTAGTTGCCATTAAAGACTCCGTTGTACGACTTGTACATCATAGACTTCAATTTTGTCTAACTCTTTGATGTCATTATAACCTTTCACGGCTAAACCACACTCCATGCCTGCACGCACTTCATCAACCACGTCTTTATAACGACGTAATGACTCCAATTCACCTTGGAAAATCACCACATCATCACGCAATACACGGATTGGTTTATTACGATGGATTGTACCTTCCATCACCATACAACCTGCAGCCGCACCGAATTTGCTTGAGCGGAACACTTCACGCACTTGAGCCACACCTAAAATCGTTTCACGATGTTCAGGAGCAAGTTTACCGCTCATCGCTGCTTTCACGTCATCAATCAATTCATAAATCACGCTGTAGTAGCGAATGTCAATGCCTTCAATGTCGCTCTTTTGACGAGCAGTATTGTCTGCACGCACGTTAAAGCCAAGCAAGAAACCTTCTGATGATTGAGCCAAACTCACATCAGACTCAGTAATCGCACCCACTCCAGAACCAATCACATTCACTTGCACTTCAGGCGTAGAAAGTTCGGTTAAAGCATTTTGCAAGGCTTGCAATGTACCACGCACATCGGTTTTCAATACAATATTCACGGTTGGAATATCTTTTTTGCCCATTGAAGCCATCAAGTTTTCTAAACGCATCGCACTTTGACGATCTAAACGCTTTTGACGCTCACGATCAGCACGAGCATCAGCCACTTCACGCGCTTTTTTCTCATCATTCACGACTAATACTTCATCGCCAGCCATCGGAGCTTCAGGCAAACCTAAAATCTCTACAGGAATAGATGGGCCTGCCGA
>JAUNHS010000016.1:8890-16428 GCA_030523805.1 Acinetobacter sp. | reverse complement strand
CCATCGGAGCTTCAGGCAAACCTAAAATCTCTACAGGAATAGATGGGCCTGCCGACTTAATACGCTGACCATTTTCATCAGACATGGCACGCACACGACCATAAGATGAGCCTGCTAAGACTAAATCGCCCACATTTAACGTACCATTTTGTACCAAAATAGACGCAACCGCACCACGACCTTTATCCACACGAGCTTCAATCACCACGCCTTGTGCCGCACCTTCAGTTGATGCTTGCAATTCCATCAATTCCGCTTGTACCGAAATCAAGTCTAATAAATCGTCAATACCTTTACCTGTATGTGCCGACACTTGTGCCACAGGAATATCGCCACCCCACGCTTCAGCAATCACGCCATGTTGGCTCAATTCGCTTAATACACGGTCAGGATCTACGGTATCTTTATCCATTTTGTTCATGGCAACGATAATCGGTGTATTTGCCGCTTTGGCATGGTTAATCGCTTCAATGGTTTGTGGCATGACACCATCATCACCTGCGACAACAATCACCACAATATCCGTCGCTTTCGCACCACGAGAACGCATTTCAGTAAATGCAGCGTGTCCTGGTGTATCTAAGAAAGTGATAATGCCTTTATCCGTTTTCACATGATATGCACCAATGTGCTGCGTAATGCCACCTGCTTCGCCTGCAGCCACTTTAGAACGACGGATACGGTCAAGCAATGATGTTTTACCATGATCCACATGACCCATAATGGTAACTACTGGCGGACGTGTGCTTAATTCGCCACGCTCCAACTCTGCCTGCTCAAGCAAGTTATCTTCGGCAGCAGTATCGGAAATAAGAATTGGATTATGCCCCATTTCTTCCACCACCAATGCAGCAATTTCTTGCTCAATAGACTGATTTTGCGTAACCAATTCGCCCATTTTCATCAGTGTTTTAATCACTTCACGCACTTTCACTGCCATTTTTTGAGCCAAATCACTCACGACAATGGTAGAGCTAATTTCAACATCATACACTTGTTTTTTCACAGGTTTTTCAAAACCATGCTTATTGGCTTGGCTAGATTTTAAGCCACGCTTGTGTTTATTGTTTTGATTAAAGCTCTTTTCTTCTTGGTTACGTCCACCTTTTTTAGATGTACGGCTATTATTTGCACCACCACGTTTAATTTCACGGTCTTCTTGGTCAAATGATTCTTCATACGCCTGACCTACCAAACCTGATGCCAATGGCGAATCATCTACCACACGCACATTGCTCACGGTGTCATCATCAGAATATTTTGATGCCATTTTACGCATTTGCTCTAAAGTACGCTGTTGAGCTTCTTCTGCAGCCTTGCGACGTGCTTGCTCTTCAGCGGCTTTTAATTGAGCAGCTTGTGCTTCACGGGCTTTTTTCTGTTCTGGTGTTTCTTTGGTTGCTTTGGCATTGGCTTTAACGGTTGCACCATTGCTACGCTTTTTCACCACTACTTCAGCTTTTGCACCGCCTGTATGCGTATTTGCTTTTTGGCTATTGGCACGCATCGCATCTAAAGTTGCCTGTGTTTTATTTTCAGCAGCTTCTTTTGCTTTGTGTGCAGCTTGCTCTTTTGCTTTTTGCTCGGCTTCGGCACGAGCTTTATCTTCTTCAATCTTTTTCGGATCAATGACGATTTTTTTACGCTTTTCAACTGCAACTTTTTTGGTTTTGCCTGAGCTATCTACCATTTGCGTCGTTGATTTTTCTTTGCGTTTTAATGCCAGTTTTTTACCTGCATTATCCGCTTTTTTATCTGTCGTAGCGACCGCTTTAGCATCATTTTTTTGCTCTGTCATCGTGTCGTCTCCTACTAATTAAACCATGATTCACGTGCTTTCATAATCAACTGACCCGCACGCTCATTATCTAAACCTTTAATATCTACAATATCATCAATCGCTTGATCTGCCAAATCATCTACAGTAACAATGCCACGCTCAGTCAAGGCTTGTGCGATTTCTGCTGTCATGCCTTCTAATGCCGCCAAAGCTTCATCTACTTGTGGTAGATTTTTTTGCTTTTCCAATGCAACTTGCACAGCAGCTTCTTTGGCACGAGATTGCAACAATTCAATATCTTCAGCAGCGAGTTCTAACTCATCAAACGTTTCTGCTGGTACATAAGCAATTTCTTCTAAAGAACTAAAACCAAGCTCAACCAATGCTGATGCAAACTCTTCATCTACATCTAAATGCTGGATAAATAAGTCAATATATTGACGAGCTTCATTTTGCTGACGGGCTTGATAATCATCTTCAAGCATCATATCTAGCTTATAACCTGTCAATTCTGATGCCAAACGCACATTTTGCCCTTGTGAACCAATCGCACGAGCCAATTGATCATTGGTCGCAAAAATAATTTCTGCGTGTTGCTCATCTTCATCAATCAAAATACGAGACACATCAGCAGGCTCTAAAGCACTAGCAATATATTGAGCCACGTCATCAGACCACACCACGACATCAATGCGTTCGCCACTCAATTCTTGCTGTACCGCTTGGATACGTGTACCACGCATACCAATGCACGCACCCACTGGATCAATACGACCATCTTTGCTCTTTACAGCAATCTTGGCACGAATACCTGGCTGGCGTGCTGCAGCACGAATTTCAATCACTTCTTCAGCAATTTCAGGAATTTCTTTTTTCATCAATGCAATCAGCATTTCAGGGCGAGAGCGTGAAAGCAATAATTGATGCGAACCACGACCATCACGATTCACTTGGTACAATACGGCACTGACACGTTGCTTCGGACGCAACATTTCTTTGGCAATCACTTCTTCACGAGCCAAGAAACCTTCGGCATTATCGCCCAAATCAATGATATAGCCATCTTTGATTTGCTTTTTCACATCGCCAAATACAAGCTCACCCACTTTTTCTACATATTGCTCAGCCACTTGAGCTCGCTCTGCTTCACGGATTTTTTGTACAATCACTTGCTTCACGATTTGAGCTGCAATACGACCAAACTCAATAGATTCCACTTCCAATTCACGAATATCGCCAATAGACCACTGTGCAGGATCTACATCAGAAATCGCATCTTGGCAAGCAGGCATTTCATGATCTTCATCTGCCACCACTTCCCATTGACGGAACGTGCGATAATCACCTGTTTTACGGTCAATTTCTACACGCAAACGTGCTTCTTCAGCGTGCGTACCTTCATAAAACTTTTTGCGTGTTGCCACAACCAAAGCGTGTTCTAATGCTTCAAAAATCGCTTCACGTGGTAATGCTTTTTCATTACTCACCGCTTCCACAACATTTAAAATTTCACGACTCATAACTTCGCTTCCTATTTTTCAAAATGGGTTAAAATCTATTTAATCTTGATACACAAGATTGGCTTTATCTATATTATCTGCATCTAATTCAAGGACTTGCTGCTTTTCCACTTCCACTTGAATACGACCAGTTTCTACATCTACGCTCAGCAATTTTGCTTGGAATTTACGACGATTTTCCACTGCACTAATCAAACGCAATGCCACTGTATCGCCAATATAAGCCTGCATTTGCTCTAATTGGAAAAATGGACGATCCCAACCTGGAGACGACACTTCCAACGCATACTCACCAGAAATTGGATCGTGTACATCTAAAATTGCACCCACTTGACGTGTTACACGCACGCAATCTTCCACACCAATGCCACGACCTTGTTCTACTTCACCATCTTCATTGATGACTGGCTCAGCATTTTCATCAATCGCCTTATCAATATAAATACGCAATAACGAACGCTTACCTTGTGGAATAAATTCCAAACCCCACAAATCCACATCGCACGCTTGCACCGCTGGTGCAATAAGCTCCAAAAGAGCCTGAGTTTTGCTAGATAATTTCATTGATTAATAACTTCATTCACAGTTTAACTTAAAATTTTACCAATAAAAAAAGGGCATATTGCCCCTATTTTCACACAAGATGAATAAAAATTCAAAGACCTTATGTGCAAAAGACCCACCTAATAGTGAGTCTTTTATTAGAAACTTGGTAGCGGGAGCTGGATTTGAACCAACGACCTTCGGGTTATGAGCCCGACGAGCTACCAGACTGCTCCATCCCGCAATATCATGCTTAATACTATTTTGTTTGAACCTTTTGTACATCTTAAAAGGATTGGTAGCGGGAGCTGGATTTGAACCAACGACCTTCGGGTTATGAGCCCGACGAGCTACCAGACTGCTCCATCCCGCATCAACAAAATAGGTTTATTCACTAAGAATAAAACTCACTGCATAGCACCGTATTATATTATACTGTATTTTACCATAAAAGCAAGCATAATCTTTTATGGTTGATTTCTAATATGGTGCGGAAGGGGGGACTTGAACCCCCACGCCCGAAAGCACTACCACCTCAAGGTAGCGTGTCTACCAATTCCACCACCACCGCAGTTGGGCAGTATTCTACCCTGTCTTTACACAAAAATAAAGAGTGTAAAGAAATTTATTCATCTTAATTTGTTGTAGATGTTGTTTTTTCAACCGCAGGTGCAGTATTCGCTGCAGGTGCAATTTCGGTCGTTGTGCTATGCGTTGGCATTTCTACATCTAGGCTATTTTCATTTTTCGCCAATATTGCCAAAACAATACTGGTAATAAAAAATAATGTCGTAAAAATTGCCGTTAAGCGAGAGAGAAAACTGCCCGACCCAGAACCACCAAATACTGTACCTGCACTCCCACCCATTGATGCACCTGCATCAGCACCTTTACCTTGCTGAATAAGAATTAAGCCAATCATTAAAATGGCTAAAATAATGTGAATGATTAAAATAAATTGCATAATCGTTCCTAAAGGTTAAATACTGTGCAAATCTTAGGCTTTTGCTTGAGCAAAGGCTTGAATAATTTGATAAAACGCATCGGCATTGAGTGATGCTCCACCGACCAATGCACCATTAATATCAGCACATTGTGCCAATTCTGCTGCATTTTCGGCTTTTACACTGCCGCCATAAAGTAAGGCAATTTGCATTGCATACGGTGTAATTTGTGCCAAGCCTTGACGAATTGATGCGTGCATAGCTTGTGCATCTTGTGCCGATGCAGTTTTTCCTGTGCCAATCGCCCAAATAGGCTCATACGCAATGGCAATATGCTGCCAATCATCAGCATTTTCAACAACTGCAGCAAGGTCGCACACTTGTTGTAATACCACTTGTTCGGCAATGCCTTGCTCTCTTTGCTGTAAACTTTCGCCTACACAATAAATAATACGCACATCTGCCGCTAAAGCATTTTTAATTTTGGTTTGTACTCGTGCAACATCATCAGCAAATAATTCACGGCGTTCCGAATGCCCGATTAATACATAATCAATCTGACTATCTTTAAGTAAAGTCGCACTCACTTCGCCTGTGTACGCCCCTGTGCCTTGCTGTGTAGAAAGGTCTTGTGCAACGCAATGAATACCAGTATCTACCAATTGTTGTTGCACTTGTAATAATTGCAACATGGTTGGTGCAACTGCAACATGGCAGGCTTGAAACGTCGCTGTTTGCTGTTGGGCATAGTGTTTTAATTGTGCAGTTAATACTTGTGCATCTTGCTGTACTGGATTCATTTTCCAGTTTGCCACCACCCAAGGTTTGATTGTTGTTTGAGACATAACCCAAAAAACCTATAATATTTATCTAAAACAATCTACTATTTTACACTTTTCTTGTGCATTGCAAAACTATTTTTTCGTACATCTTTGCAAATGACCATGCCAATCATGCTATAACACTGATTTTTATTTAATTTTAAATCACAGCGTACGTTAAATTGAGCAAAAATATCGCCATCATTGCGTTTTAAACTTTGTTTTATCGCTCAATATCCTTTACAATAGCGATATAAATGCTCACTGAAATTTTTACTTTAATCGCAATGCCACAGGATTTTTAGTGCAAATGGACGGCTTATAATGACTTCGCAACTTTCTTCACAGTTTTCTTCGCAATCTTCTTCATCGCCATCTTCACAAACGTCTCACTCGCCTACACGCCAGCAAGCCACAGGATTTATGCAGCGTTTAATCGCACAAAATGAATTGACCAGCGAGCAATTACAACTCGCCTTACAGGCGGCTCAGCACCATAAATTACCGATTGTTGCTGTATTAATTCAACAATTTCATATTAAACCCTTGCATATTGCTCATGCCATCGCTGAAGATTTAGGCGAGCCTTTATTGGACTTGGCAAGTTTTGATTTATCTTTTGTACCCAAAGATGCTTTAGATGAAAAAATCATTCATCAATATCACATTTTACCATTGTACCAGCGTGGTAAAACTTTATTTATTGCAACAAGCAATCCTGCCGATATTAGTCATATTAGCCATGCCGTATTTCATCAGCGACATATTCAATGCGTGGTAGTTGAGCATCATAAATTAGAGCAAGCCATTCATCAGCTATTTTCTCATCAATTTTCACATCAGCATTTGCAAGATTTGGTTGCCGATGATTTGCATTTAGATGTGCAAGTTCATCATGCCATTCATCACGATGATGATGTTTTAAGCGAAGCTGAATCTGCACCTGTTGTGCAATATGTCAATAAATTATTGCTAGATGCCATTCGCATGGGAGCGTCAGATTTGCACTTTGAACCGTATGAACGGTTTTATCGTGTGCGTTATCGGATTGATGGCATTTTAAGGCAAATTGCCACGCCACCCTTGCAATTGGCAACTCGCTTGGCTTCACGCATTAAAATCATGTCGCAAATGGATATTGCAGAAAAGCGTTTACCGCAAGATGGTCGTTTAAAATTAACTTTACCATCGCAGCAATCTATTGATTTTCGTGTGAGTTCGTTGCCGACCTTGTATGGCGAAAAATTGGTTTTGCGGATTTTAAATTCATCATTTTCTTCATTAAATATTGATGATTTGGGTTTGGAAGCCGACCAAAAAGCCTTATATTTAGATGCTCTGAAAAAGCCACATGGCATGATTTTGATTACAGGCCCGACAGGTTCAGGCAAAACGTTGTCATTATATGCAGGGTTAAATTTACTCAATACGCAACAATTGAATATTTCCACCGTAGAAGATCCTGTGGAAATTTACATGGAAGGCATTAATCAAGTCAATGTCAATACCAAAGCAGGTTTGACTTTTGCCACGGCATTGCGTTCATTTTTACGCCAAGACCCTGATATACTTATGGTTGGCGAAATCCGTGATGTAGAAACGGCAGAAATTGCGATTAAAGCATCGCAAACAGGTCATAAAGTGCTTTCTACTTTGCATACCAATAGTGCTACCGAAACCTTAACTCGCCTAAAAAATATGGGCATTGCCAGCTTTCACATTGCCACATCGGTACAATTAGTGATTGCTCAACGCTTGGTACGACGCTTATGTCCGCATTGCAAAAAAGCATTGCAGCTCCCCCACGAAAGTTTAAAACAACTCGGATTTAGCGAACAACAATTGGCTCAACCACAAACGCAAATTTATGATGCGGTCGGTTGCCACCATTGCCATGATGGTTATAAAGGACGTATTGGGATTTATGAAG
>JAUNHS010000016.1:7250-8790 GCA_030523805.1 Acinetobacter sp. | reverse complement strand
GTCGGTTGCCACCATTGCCATGATGGTTATAAAGGACGTATTGGGATTTATGAAGTGATGCCAATGCACGCTGAATTATCACAACTGATTTTGCAAGATGCTCACGCCATGCAGCTCAATCAAAAAGCCGCTCAACTTGGCTTTTACAATTTGCACCAAGCAGGATTACGCAAAGTGCTACAAGGGCTAACCACTTTACAAGAAATTGAACGTGTTTGCCTTGATGTAGAGATTGAATAAATAGGATCATTTATGGACATTCGCCACAATAAAAACGCTACCACTCGCACAGCAATCAGTGTAAAAACCTTTCGTTATCAAGGCATTAATCGCAAAAAGAAAAAAGTGAGCGGGGAAATTTTAGCAAAAAATTTACATAGTGCAAGGAGTAGCTTGCAAAAGCAAGGCATTCAGGTCAAACGCCTAACACTCAAGCGGCAAACTGTTTGGCATCGTCTATGGCAAACGAAAATTCGTCGTTTAGATTTAACCATCTTTTTTCGGCAATTTGCTACCATGATTAAAGCTGGCGTGCCACTGTTACAAAGTTTGATGATGATTGCCGAAAGTAGCTCGCACACACGCTTGCAACAGTTGATTATACAAGTGCGTAAAGACATAGAACAAGGGTTAAGCCTTGCCAATGCACTGAAAAAACACCCCCAATATTTTGATTATTTTACTTGTGCTTTAGTTGCCACAGGCGAACAATCTGGTACATTGGAACACGCCTTACAACGCATTGCTTACAATTTAGAAAAGCAACAATTTTTACAGCAAAAAATTCGTAAAGCATTGAAATATCCAATTTTAGTGATTTTGGTTGCCATTGCTGTGTGCTTTATTTTACTGCTCAATGTTGTGCCGATGTTTCAAGATTTATTCCAATCTTTTGGTGCAGAATTACCTATTTTAACGCAATGGGTTTTGCAATTATCGCACCAATTACAGCAATCATGGTGGCTCATATTGCTCGGTTCTCTCGCATTCATTGTACTGTGTCGTGTGGCGTATCAGCGTTCTATCGCCTTGCAACGCCATGTACAACATTTGCTACTCAAATTACCAATCATTGGTGCATTATTACAAAAAAATATGGTCGCTCGCTTTAGCCGTACTTTAGCCACAACTTTTGCCGCTGGCTTGGCTTTGATTGATTCGCTGAATGCAACTGCACCTACATTGTCATTGCACCGTTATCAATCTAGCGTATTGCAAATTAGAGATGCCATCGCTACAGGGCAACAATTACATTTTGCCTTAAAAGAAAGTCAATTATTCCCTGCGATGGTCATACAAATGGTTGCCATAGGCGAAGAATCAGGCACATTAGACCGTATGCTAGACAAAGTCGCTACGCATTATGAACATGAAGTAGAACAAGCAGTAGAAGGTTTAACATCATTGATTGAACCGTTGATTATTGTATTATTAGGTGCAATTGTGGGAACATTGGTCTTGGCGTTGTATTTACCAATTTTAGATTTAGGAAATGCAATCTAATGGGCATTTTTTCTTTTTTAAACATAGATTTATTGCT
>JAUNHS010000016.1:0-7150 GCA_030523805.1 Acinetobacter sp. | reverse complement strand
GTGATTGATTGGCAACATCAATTATTGCCCGATCGTTTGGTATTGCCATTGCTCATGGTCGGCTTGGCAGTCAATAGTATTCAGCTGGTGGTCAGTTTGGAACAGGCTGTTTGGGGTGCAATCATTGGCTTTTTGAGTTTATGGGGCATTGCCAAAGGTTTTCAACTTTACACAGGTAAGCAAGGCATGGGCGATGGCGATTTTAAATTGCTTGCGGCTTTAGGTGCGTGGACTGGCGTGCAATCGTTGTTATTTATTATTATGTTAGCAGCAGTGCTTGGCATTATCGTCGGCATTGTGCAATATAGACGGCTTCAACAACACCAAGCATTTGCTTTTGGCCCATATCTTGCCATCGCAGCGTGGCTTTATATGTTGTACGCCCCTTATTTTCCGTTATATTTATTTGGTATGTGATCACATTCTCCAATGATTGAGTGTAGCTTATGACTTTTATTCTTGGACTTACAGGTGGTATTGGTAGTGGCAAAACTGCTGCTAGCCAATGGTTTGAACAACAAGGCATTTTTGTAGTAGATTCCGATATCGTAGCACGAGAAATTGTGCAACAAGGCGAAATTGCATTACAAGAAATTCATCAACATTTTGGCGATTGGGTACTCACCGAGCAAGGCGAACTCAATCGTCCTGCATTACGCCAATATATTTTTGAACACCCCGATGCCAAAAAGGCATTAGAACACATCACTCACCCACGCATTCGCCAACGGATGATTGCACAATTGGCACAGCAAACACATTGCCCGTATCATATTTTGGTATCGCCTTTGCTTTTTGAAACGGAACAACATCGCTTGGTACAGCGTACATTATTGATTGATGTAGATGAACATTTGCAATTACAACGTGCTTGTGCCAGAGACACGCAAAGCCAAGCACAAATTCAAAAAATTATACAAACGCAATTTTCACGCCAACAAAAACGCCAACTTGCTGATGATATTGTCATCAATGATGGTACGCTTGATGATTTATATCAGCAATTAGCCGTATGCCATCAGCAATATTTGCAACTTGCACAAACCTTGGCATAATTCGCAATCAATACCAATCACTCTCAACCAATCCCAATGCAATGCAAATAAAAAACGGTAAGCCCAATGCCTACCGTTTTTATTATGCCCAATCGCTCATTATTTTAGCTTTTTTGCCGATGAACGCTGAGCCGCCCAAGTCATGATAAACCTTGCACCGCCCAAGTCTGGACTACTATCTACATCTACCTTACCACCGAACCAATACGCAATACGTCCGACAATAGATAAACCTAAACCATAGCCCCCCGAGCCACGATTACGACTATCATCTATACGAGCAAAGGCTTCAAATATCCGCTGACGATGCTCTTCTGGAATGCCATCACCATCATCTTCTACGCACACAAAGGCTTGACCATTTTTCAAAATCCCCCCTGAAATACGTACAGTCGTTGCTGCATAACGAATGGCATTGCCCACCAAATTTTGTACCACACGATGCAAATAGCGATATTCTGCTTCTACTTGCAATGTCGCATCAGGTGCTTGCAGCTCAATTTTCTTCGCTGTACCAAGGGCTTCTGTTTCATATTTCACTTGTTCAAGCAAATCGTGCAGTACAATTTGCTCAAAGTCAAACAATGGCATACCTTGCTCTAGCTTGGTATAAGTGATAATTTCATCAATCAATTTATTAATTTCATCAATGTCTTTATCAATCAATTCCAACTGCATATTACGAAAATCGCAATCATCTTCATCTGCCAAAGTTGCCAAAGCAAAACGAATCCGTGCCACTGGTGTACGTAATTCATGCGATACCGCACGCAATAATTCTCGCTGTGCTTCAATCAAACGGTTGATGTGATCCGCCATATTATTGAAACTACTAGACAAAATACCAATTTCATCTTTGGCATAATCATTCGTTTCCAACTCCAAACGGCTGTCCAAATCACCTTGTTGCACACGGTTTAATGCTTTATTGACCCGATGAATACGACGATCTAACGGTCTAATCAAAGCAAATACACCAAAACCAACACTTAAAATAAAAAACGCCAAAATTCCCAATCGCAATTCCACTGGAAATTCATTAAACATTGGAATTTCACCCAACACCACAATTTTGCTTGGGTCGCTGTGAATAGGTGCTAAAATAGAAATGCTGTGATTATCGCTATACTTCACCAAGCTGCCATAACGCTTTAAACGGCCAATTTGTTCTTGATCTAAGGTGAGTTCAGCTAATGGCTCTAGTTCCAAATCATAAGCGAAATGCTTACTAATTTGCCCGACATAATAATGTTCATTGCCAGGATAAGCCGCCAAATAGTCAATCACAAACAACGCTAAGGCTTCAATTTGACGTTCATTAACAGAATCTATAGATACGGTTAAATAATGCTCGGGATCATCTTTAATGCCTACAAATACTTGTAATGAAGCCTCATCAACACGCACAACTGCACGTTGCTGTTCTATACGTTTACGCTCACCATTGCTCAACTGTGCCTGTGCTTGCGTAATTACGCTCAATGGTTCGCCTAAAGATAATGACGCATCAGAAAGCCAATTCACTCGCTCTTGTGGCGTTGGCAAGCGTGCATAGGTTTCACTAATGACATAGGAAACGCCATCAACCAACGATTCACGATATTCTTGTGCCCGATACTGTTGAATATAGTACACCCCAGTAAAACCAATCGTGGACATCAACCACAAAAATAATGCAGTCAAACCATAAATTCGCCAGAATAAACGGGTTTTTAATACGGAAAGTTTCTTTAGGAAATCCCATTTCATGGTCATTTTTCGCTTTAGCTTCATGTGTGCCAGTTATATACGGCGAGATAGCACAAAACAATATGCCAGACATAGCATATTGTTTTGCATGATGAATTGCGTAAATCGCCCACTCACGACAAGCGATTTACGCAAATAAGATTAGAAACCGTTTGTTTCTTTCACAAATAAATAGCCTTTGCTACGCACGGTTTTAATACGTTTTGGATTTTCTGGGTCATCGCCAATTTTTGGACGAATACGAGAAATACGCACGTCAATTGAACGGTCTTGACCATCGTACTCAATACCACGCAAGCGTTCAAAAATATCTTCACGAGACAAAATACGACCTGCATTTGATGCTAATAACCACAATAAATCATATTCTGCACTCGTGAAATCTACCAACTCGCCATTTAAAGTAACAGAACGGCTACCGTTATCAATCACTAAATTATCAAATTCAATACGTTGTACTGATTCTTCATCTACCGTTTTGTCGGTACGGCGTAATAATGCACGGATACGAGCTAACAATACACGTGGTTGTACAGGTTTTGCAACATAATCATCAGCACCCATTTCCAAACCAAGCACTTGATCCATATCGTCAGTGCGAGCAGTAAGCATTAAAATTGGGTGGTTATAATGTGAACGCACTTCACGGCAAACGGTTAAACCATCAGCACCTGGCAACATCACATCTAACACCACCAAATCAGGTTGTTCGCTAATAATACGACGAATGGCTTTTTGACCATCGCTTTCAATGCTTGCATCTAAACCGTTGCGACGTAAATAGTCTTGCGTTAATAAAGCTAAACGCTCGTCATCTTCAACAATTAAAATTTTAGGTAACTTTTCTTCTTGAGTCATTACAGATCCCCTAGTTTGAATGAATAGCTTGACCCCATGCCTAGCTATCACATCACGATAAAACGCATATCTATCGCAAACTGCACATTGCTCCAAAATGCCACAGATATACACATAATTACATTGTAACTAGACTATCCGATGAACTCTTACAACTCAACCGAATTTTGTTACTTTTTTATGATGATTTTACTGATATAATGTATCTCAATAGCGAAACTTGCATAGATTGTGAATTTTTTTCAATAGTTTTGCACCATTTATGCCGTTTTGTTGCGTTTTATATTCTACACTTGTGCTTGCTTGCTGCACGCTCATTTTTATTGGAATGCATCAATAATGAACGATTTATCTATCCCACTTTCTACACTCGCCATCATTTTTGCCACGATTGTTGCCATAGAGCATTTATTCATCATGTGCTTGGAAATGTTTTTTATTCGCTCGGCAATGGCAAAACGTGCATTTGGTTTATCTCGTGAATTTTTACAACAAAAGCAAACGCAAGTTTTATTTGCCAATTTAGGTTTATATAATGGCTTTGTAGGCATTGGCATTTTGTGGTCATTATTTCTTGTCCCTAGTGATTTTCAGCGATTAAGTACACTATTTTTTGTGGGTTTTGTTATTGTTGCTGCCTGTTTTGGTGCAATCACATCATCTAAAAAGATTTTGCTAACACAAGGTTTACCTGCAATCGTTGCCATGTTGTGCATTTGCTTCTAGCAATTTGCCGATAAAATGAAATACTCAACGATTATTTTGCAATAAACACAGAGAATGCTTTGTTTTTTCGCTGATTTTTCGTTAAACTAACAACGTCTTTATTCTAGCCCATGTATCTGCAATTATGAGCATCACATCACGCCATCACGAAGCCAATACACCGATTCGTGTACGAGATGAATGGCAAACCGAACTTCCTGAAGATTTATACATTCCACCTGCGGCTTTTGAAGTGTTATTAGAACATTTTGAAGGGCCGTTGGATTTTTTGATTTATCTTATTCGGAAGAATGGTTTTGACTTATTGCAATTAGATATTGCACCGATTGCCAGTCAATATTTGCATTATATTGAAAGCATGAAGTCTATGAATATTGAGCTGACTGCCGATTATATGGTGATGGCAGCATTATTAGCCGATTTAAAATCTCGTCTATTGCTACCAAAGCCACAAAGTTTGACCATAGAAGATGATCCAAAACAGCAATTGGTTGATCGTTTAGAGCATTATTTACGCATTAAACAAGCTGCAGAGCGATTAAATCAAATGCCCGTTTTGGAGCGTGATACTTTTAATTTGCACGTTGCTTTGGGGCAAATGGAAACGCCAATGCAAGGCTTTCACATTCAGCAATTGCATGATGCCTTATTGTGCGTATTTAATCGCCCTGAAGCTGTGGTTCATGTGGTGGAAACGGAACACATTTCCTTGCAAGATAAAATTCAACACATTGAACAGCAATTAAACCAACATCAAACCTTGAGTTTTTATCAGCTGTTAAATGTAAAGCAAGGCAAAGTGGGCTTGGTCGTTACATTTATGGCAATTTTAGAACTCACACGTCAGCAAAAAGTCATGATTTTACATGATGGTATTGAGCAACAGCTAACCATTCAAGCCGTTGCCGTTTAAGGAATAATTATGTCTGAACATGATGATTTAGCAGCAGAAATGGCGACATCACATTCATCGTCTAACCAAAATTTAACTGCCGATGAATTGCAACATATTTTATTGCAAATTGAAGCCATTATTTTTGCCAGCGATAGCCCTGTGAGTATTGCTCGCTTAAAGCAAGCATTTGGACAACGCTTTAGCAGCACGCAATTACGTCAATTTATGCAGCAAGTCGCTATTTTACAGCATGGGCGTTCTATAGAATTGCTAGAAACGGCACAAGGTTTTCGCTTTCAAGTGCGTGAAAAATATCGCCAAGCGATTGTACAATTTAACCCAGAGCGACCAATGAAATTATCCAATTCATTGCTTGAAGTGCTGGCGATTATTGCGTATCATCAACCTGTAACACGTTCAGAAATTGAACAAATTCGTGGTGTGAGTAATAATGCTCAAACCTTACGCCATTTATTTAAACTCAATTGGATTAAAGAATCAGGTTTTCGTGAAGTCCCAGGCCGACCTGCTTTATTGGTAACCACCCCACAATTTTTAAATGCCTTTGGTGTCAGTAGCTTATCGCAATTACCACCTTTGGCAGAAAAAGTAGAATTTAAAACAGCTTTTGAAACTGTAGATGACCCTTTAACAAGTATAAAAAGCTAAATTAATCCAAACACGCACCCATGTGTGCATAAAGGTTTTAAAACATGAGTGAAAAACTGCAAAAAGTATTGGCACGAGTTGGTTTAGGCTCTCGTCGCCAAATGGAAGACATGATTAGCGAAGGGCGTGTCAGCGTCAATGGTCAAGTTGCCACACTAGGCGACCGTGTCCAAGTGGGCGATGAATTACGCCTAGATGGTCGTAAAGTACAATTCCAACTAGAGTGTGAAACACGTCGTCGTGTGCTGATTTACTACAAACCTGAAGGCGAAATTTGCTCACGCCATGACCCTGAAGGTCGTCCTACTGTATTTGACCATTTACCAACTATTTCACAAGACCGTTGGGTCATGGTCGGTCGCTTGGATATTAACAGTACAGGACTACTCATTTTTACCAATGATGGTGAGCTTGCCAATCGTTTAATGCACCCATCAAATGAAGTAGAACGCCAATATGCCGTGCGTGTCATGGGCGAAGTTACCCAACAAACTCGCCAAACCTTATTGCGTGGTGTGGAATTAGAAGACGGCTTTGCTAAATTTGAATCCTTTGCCGATTTAGGGGGCGAAGGCATTAACCGTTGGTATCAAGTGGTGGTAAAAGAAGGGCGTAACCGTGAAGTGCGTCGTTTATTTGAATCGCAAGGTTTAAAAGTGAGCCGTTTATTGCGTACACGTTATGGCATTATCAATTTACCACGAGAATTGCGTACAGGCCGTTGGTTAGAGCTTGACCAATTAGCAATTGACCAACTGGCGAAATCGGTACAGTTGCGTGCAAGACAAACAGCGGTATTCAGCGAAGAAGAAAAACGTCGTATTGATAAAATGTTGGATAATCCAATGAAAGCACGTCGTGTAGAGCAACGTCGCCCGACTGTAAACAATGAAAATAACGAAGCACAACAACCACGCCCACTCACTCGCTACAGTGCGACAGGAAAATATTTGGGCAATCCAAATGCTGAAGCAGAACAACGCAGTGAAAAGCGTTTTGATGAACGTAAACCACGTTTTGACCGTGAAAATGATAGACGTGAGCAACGTAGCGAAAGACGTTTTGATGACAGAAAACCACGCTTTGATCGTGATAATGATCGACGTGAACAGCGTAGTGAAAGACGTTTTGATGACAGAAAACCACGTTCAAGAAATCATGATTTAGATTTCCAGCAAAAGCGTCCACGTCGTTTTGA
>JAUNHS010000015.1:9227-23442 GCA_030523805.1 Acinetobacter sp. | reverse complement strand
ATTAATTCTGACTAAATTAGTCAAGTTTTATTGTGTGCATTTTTATGTAAAAGGGAATAGGAAATAATGAACGTGATGATATGAATAAGCGATGATGTCATCGTATTATTATTTATTCTCTGATTGAGTAGGTTATATTTATATAATGGTCAATGTATAGTTCTGCACAAACCACAATACAAAAAATACAATCGCCACAACCCACGATAAAAACATCGCTAAACGATACTTTTTCGCACGGTCTATTGCTTTTTTACGAGCATATTTTAATTCTTTATTTTCCAGCTTTAATTTCGCAATAAACTTACGCTTCTCTTCCAAATCAGCCAATACATTGCTAATACGGCTCTTGCTTACATTACGTTGTTCTGGTGCTTTTTGCTTGGCAAACCATTGTGGAAAAGCCAACATCATTTTGGGTAAAGTGCATAATAGCAAAAAGTCAAGAAATTCATCTAACACGTCCACACTGCCATCGCTTTTAAAACGACGTAATAATTTACCATTACCTGTAAATAATAATTGCAACAGCGTAGAAATGTTGGTTCTCGCATCTAAGGACACTTTACGGTTATTGCTTTGCGTATCAAACAATACACCTTGCTCGCTAAAATGAATATATAAATCACCAAAAGGGTAAACATTTAAACGAATGAGTGCATTGCGTTCAATCAGCTTTTGTGCTTGAATTTGCAATAAAGGGTCATGATTGACCAAAAAGGTAAACCCAGTTTCTAGAATGACCAAAACAACCGTTTGCACCACTTGATGTTGTAAATGCGTCTGTTCTGTCATTATGCTTCCCCTATGTTGCAAATGATGAATGTAAAATAGCAATAATGCGATACAAATGTCGTATAAATTGAGCAATTTCAACCTATTGATAAAGGGTAAAGCAAAGTTGCTGCTTTGGCTAGGCTTTCGTAAAAGGTGTGCTTATAAAATAAGCAAATGAACACAAAAAAGTGTTTTTGTATCGCAAAAAGCACTTTTTTTATCAAGTTTTTGTATTTTTTGATAATTATATGATAATTATGCTTGCAATCCTACAAAAGCCTTGCTATAAAGGCAACTATTAGCTTATTATAGGCACTGTGTGCGTATAGTAAGCACAGTTTTTAAGTAAAATGTAGAGGATTAATCCATGAGTAAATCAGGTAAAGCAGTAAAGAAAGCTGCAGAAAAAGTTGTAGAGAAAAAAGTTGCAACTAAAACTGAATCTGTAAGCAAAGCAGCTTTGGTAGATAGCATTGCAGCAAAAAGTTCATTGACTAAAAAAGATGCAGAGCTTGCATTAAACGCTGCTTTAGATGCAATTTCTGAAGCATTAGTTGCTGGTAAGAGCGTTACTTTAGTTGGTTTTGGTACGTTTGATGTGCGTGATCGTGCAGAGCGTCGTGGTTTTAACCCACAAACTAAAGAAGAAATTACTTTACCTGCAACACGTGTTGCAGCGTTTAAAGCTGGTAAGAAATTAAAAGAAGCTGTTGCAAAATAATGCCAACCGTCTTATAAAATTCTTATAAAAAATGCACCGTTTTCGGTGCATTTTTTATGTGTGCAATCAGTATAGCGGTTAGAGTGTCGCTTCATAGTCTGCATTGCTGAGCAGTTGTTCTACTTCACTCAAATTGTCTGGTTTGATTTTATAAATCCAACCTTTGCCATAAGGGTCTTCATTAATTGTTTCTGGGTCATCGTCTAAAGCACTATTCACTTCTACAACCGTGCCTGAAACAGGTGCGTGAATGTCTGATGCCGTTTTTACCGATTCAACCACGCCTGCCACTTGTGTCGCAGTAAATTGCGTGCCGATTTCAGGTAATTCTACATAGACAATATCGCCTAAAGCGTCTTGGGCATGGTCAGAAATGCCTGTAACGACTAGATCATCTTCAATTTTAACCCATTCGTGTGTATTGGCATATTTTAAATCTGCTGGGTGATTCATCATGAAATCCTTGCAAAAAGAGAAAATAACGCTTCATCATACTGTGATATGGCAGGCTTGGCAAGTGTTGTATGCTGTCATGCGTTTTTATGTGATTGGGTTGGTAATTTTGTCGTGCTTGTAGAGCGATTGAGCGACTTATTTACTGCAAATAAGATAGTGAAATTCATGTTCACTTACTTCTTGGGCAAAGCAATCAAGTTGATGAATTTCACAGTAGCGAGCTAAATCTACACGGCTATTGGGGTCAGATGCTTGCACTAAAAATTCATAATGTTGCCATTCACTTGGGTCAATTTTTTTCATGGCTTTTTTGAGCATCAGCAAGGGCATAGGGCAGCTTTGTCCGATGGTGTTAATTTCAATACGTTGTTTCATGAGTGTCTCTGGCTTATTTTGGTTTGTTGGGGCTTGTCTTCTGCATGATTGATTGTGCTTACTGCGAATATTGCGAATATCGGCACGCAATCAAAAATTATAGGCAATAAAATAATGCAATAAAATAGGCTTTCATGTAGAAAGCCTATTTTATGTGATTGCTGATTTAGTTGCTTTTCACAGGTGTTGCTGCATCAATCGCTTGATTAATCGCATCTTCTACACTTTGACCTTCACTAGATGTATTTTGCTTCACAGGTGCAGGGCGTGGCGTATCATTGTTTGCTTTATTGCTTGTGGTTGCCGCTTTAGTTTCAGCTTTTACTGCTTTGCTTTCAGTTTTAGCAGTTTTGTTTTCAGCTTTTGCTGTGGTTTCACTGCGTGCTTTGGTCGTGTTTTCATTACGATTTTCTGTCGGCTTTTTCGCTGTCGTTTCAGCTTTCGGGCGTGCATTATTTTGTGTAGTTTGCGTTTCTGTACGTGGACGAGCATTATTTTGCGTTGCTTGTGTTTCCGTGCGTGGGCGAACCGTTTGCGTTGCTGTTTCGCTACGACGTACTACAGGTGGTGGAGCAGGAACGCTGGTATTTTCACGTGTATCGTTATTATTGCTCGTGTCATTATTTGTATCTTGCGTGTCGTTATTGTCTTGTTCCATCGTGTCGTTGCGTGTATCGTTATCACGCTCTTCGTACGATTGCTCTTCACGCATACGACGTGGACGCTCTTCTTCACGACGTGGTTTTACATACACGGTATCGTCTTGCATTGCAGGGCGTTGCATACGGTCATCGTCATTTTCATCACGTTGATCTTGTTGCTCTTCTTCCATTGGGCGTAAGTCTTGATATTCAGCACGATTTTCTTCGTAGCGTTGCTCACGCTGATGACGGTCGTCAGAATCTTCTTTTTTTACACAGGCAGAAAGAATTAAAGTTGCCATCATTGCACTTAAAGCAAGTTGTTTTGGGGTAATTGCAAAACGTTTCATGTAAAATCCACTTTGATTTCAAATTTATCTTAAAATGATATGCGGTACGCAAAATGATAGTTTTAATTTTATCATGTTGTCAGCAAAGGTGGAATATTAATCTAGGAGAATGGCGAATGAAATCACATAAAAATTGTAAATATGTACATCAATATGTAAGAAGTCTTGGAAAATATGCCGTTCAATGCTGGACTTATGCTAAACTAGGAAAAATGTAGTTGGATAGTTTTGATTGTTATATCATGTCGCAAATCGTAACGCTAAAGAATACGCAACACCCTGAATTGAGTGATGATGAGCTGTATTTATATAGCCGTCAAATTTTGCTTGATGCGTGGGATTTAGACGCACAGCAACGCCTAAAAAATAGCCATGTATTATTGATTGGTGCAGGTGGTTTGGGTTGTTTATGTGCTGAAATTTTGGCTCGTGCAGGCGTGGGGCATATCACGATTTTAGACTATGACCGTATAGAAATCAGTAATTTACAACGCCAAGTGGCATTTAGCTCACAGCAGGTGGGGCGTTTTAAGGCAGAATGTTTGGCAGAGCGTTTAAGTCAGATTAATCCACATATTCAAGTACAAGCGTACAATCACGCTTTTGATATTTCGCAAGGTTTAGCGAGTGTTGAAGCGTATGTGCAACAATGCGATTTGGTACTTGATGGTAGTGATCGCTTTAAAACCCGTTATGCGGTCAATCAAGCGTGTAAATTTTATGGCGTGCCATTGTTAAGTGCATCAGCGATTGCGTTGCAAGGGCAATTATTGTGGGTGGATAGCCGAGATGCACAAGCAGCGTGCTATGCGTGTCTATTCCCAGCCGATGATGATTGGAGCGATGAAGAGCAAGGGCGATGTGCAACTAGTGGTGTATTGGCGAGTACGCCAAATGTCATGGCGAGTTTGCAAGCACATCATGCGTTGTTGTATTTAGGTTTGGGGGAAATGCCGTTAAAATCTAAATTATTGCTGTGGAATGGGCGAGATTTTACACAGCGAATTGTGGCATTTTCGCAAGATGAACATTGTGCCGTTTGCCATGCGACACAGGCGAAAAATCAGGAGTAAATCATGAATCCATCAATGACAAAAATGATGCATAAATTACGAATGCAAGACGGTTTACGCTCACTAAAACGTATGGGTGAAACGGCTGTCGTAAGTGCCAAAGCAGGGATTAAATATGCACAAGCCAAACAACAAAATCGCCCGATGACGGCACAAATTTTGCGTGAAACTTTTGAAGAACTGGGGGCAACGTATATTAAATTGGGGCAATTTATCGCCAGTACGCCATCACTCTTTCCACGAGAATATGTAGAAGAATTTCAGCAATGTTTAGATCAAACGCCTGCTGTGCCATTTAGCTATATTCAGCAAGTTTTGGCGGCAGAGTTTGCAGGGCAAAATGTGTATGATTTATTTGCATGGATTGATGAAACGCCTTTGGCATCGGCATCTATTGCCCAAGTTCACGCTGCACGCTTGGTAACAGGCGAAGATGTGGTGATTAAAGTACAAAAGCCGAATGTAGATACCATTTTGCATACTGATTTAAATGTGGTGCATTGGGTGAGTAAGGCGGTAGAAAAAATTATGCCGAAAATCAAATTTGCATCGTTATCAGAAATTACGGCTGAAATTCGGCATCGTATGGTCAAGGAAATTGACTTTTATGCCGAAGCTCAAAATATAGATGATTTTACACAATATTTACAGCATACAGGAAATACGTTGGCAGTTGCTCCCAAAGTGTATCATCAACACACGACGCAACGTGTGCTGACCATGCAGCGTTTTTATGGGCAACCTTTAACCGATATGACGAGCATTAAATATGCCGTGAATGATCCATCGCAAGTACTTATTGCGATTATGAATACATGGTTTGGTAGTCTGACGCATTGTAAAAGTTTCCATGCCGATTTGCACGCTGGCAATGTGTTATTACTGCGAGATGGTCGGATTGGGTTTATTGATTTTGGCATTGTCGGGCAATTAAAACCTGATGTGTGGGCGGCAAGTTTGGCATTTATGGATGCTTTACAAGATTTAGATTATGATGCTATGGCAACACACATGGCGAAAATGGGCATGACACATCAGCAAGTCAATATTGCTCAATTAAGCTATGATTTACAACGTATTTTTAGCATGGCATTAGACACTGATCCACACCAAATTTTAACCAGCTCACCGAGTGATTTAAATGCAGTCATGTTAGATTTAGTGGCAGTAGGCGAGCGACATGGCATTAAATTCCCACGAGATTTTGCCTTATTGCTCAAGCAAATGCTTTATTTTGACCGTTTTATGCGAGTACTTGCTCCTTATACCGATATTTATGCCGACCAACGCCTAAAAATGGTACAAGATGACTTTACGCCACGTTTGAATATGGAACACACATCATGAATACACCGCACGCAGTCCAAAATTATCAAGCCAGAGATAGTATTATCATAGAAGGTTTGGAAGTTAAAACGGTGATTGGTTGCTTTGCTTGGGAGCGACAAATTGAGCAACCTTTAATGCTTGATGTGCAATTAGATTGTGATTTGAGCAAAGCCAGTGAAAGCGATGCTTTGGCAGATACACTCAATTATGCAGAAATTTGTCAAATCTGTAGTGAAACAATTCAACACGCCCAGCCAGAATTGATAGAACACGCTGCGTATTTGGTTATTCAGGCGTTATTTGCTCAGTTTACAGCGATTGAGAAAATTAGCATTCACATTCGCAAACCTGCGATTATTCCACAAGCACAATCTGTTGGGATACGTTTAGTGCGAGAGCGTTCATGATTTTTGCGATTGCACTGTCTAGTAATGATGGTATGGAACAGCATTTAAAATTGGCTGCACAGCACATTCGCCAGTGGGGTGAGTGTCAGTTTTCATCTATTTATATCATTCCTTGCCGTGATGGTATTGGGGCAGATTATTGGAATGCAGCGTGTTTGTGCGAAAGTGAGCAAGATGTTGCACAAATCACACAACAACTCACGCAATTGGAACAGCAAGCAGGGCGTATTCGTCCATCACATCAGATTAGTTTAGATGTGGATTTGATTGCATGGGGCGATGATTTGCAGAATATGCAACTCAATTCACGCAAATTGCCTTTACCAGCTGATGTGAAAATCCCTTTGGCAGAGTTGTGGCAGCGTGATGAGTTTAAAGTGGTTCATGCGTTTGAAAGGGTGAAGCAAAAAGTGTGGTAGAACCATAAAATATTGCAATGAGTATATCATATCTTATTGATATTATTTAATAATTATGAATTGTAATTGTTGTAGGGGCAAATTATATTTGCCCTTTTACTTTTTTATGCTAATTTATAAAAAAGGGGCGAATGTAATTCGCCCTTACAATCCCCCATTGACTTATTTCACAGAGATTTTTAACATTCATCATGCTGTGCAACAAGCAAATTCAACTGCTGTTGCACAGTGTCTTTTTGGAAAAATTCGCCGTGTTCTGGCAAATCATACACATCAATCATTTGCCCCAAATAACTAAACTGCAAACGATAAGCGTGTAAATACGTCCGATCAGCCACATCGCCCTGATACAATTCATCACCCAAAATCGGGCTGGCAATACTTTTCATTGCCACTCTTAATTGATGAGTTTTCCCTGTTTGTGGTCGTAAAATAAATAAACGCAATTGCGGTTCACAGCTCACACTATGAAAGCGAGTAATGGCAGGATTTTCTCGGCTATGGCACAATTTCCACGCACCACGTCGTGCCTTTTGCATATCGCCAATAATTAAACCTTGCTTCTTTTTCGGCTTTTGCGTGCTGAGAGCGATATACGTCTTTTGAATTTGATGTGTCGCAAATAATTGTGATAAGGTTGCTGCGGCATTGGCATGGCGAGCTAAAATCAATAAACCTGATGTAACTTTGTCTAGCCGATGTACCAACCATAATTGTGGTACAGCAAGCTGTTGAGCAAGTTGCGTTGTAAAGCCAATCTCTTGCTCATCTTTATGCACACTCACACCACAAGGTTTATGTACAATAATAAAATCATCATGTTGATAGCAGATTTTAAACATAGTCAAACAGCAAAAAAATCAATAAAAAACAAGGTTCACGATTGAACCTTGTTCGCAGAGCAGAAAGAAACAAGCAAATTAATTTTTTGCTGCTTCGTTCAATAAAAATTCCATCAACGCTTTTTGTGCGTGTAAACGGTTTTCCGCTTCGTCCCACACCACAGAGCCAGCATGGTCTAGCATATGCTCTGAAATTTCTTCGCCACGGTGGGCAGGCAAGCAGTGCATAAATAAACAATCAGCATTTGCCAAAGCCATTAATTCTTCATTGACTTGGAAGTTTACAAAGGCTTGCTCACGCAATTTTTGTTCTTCTTCTTGTCCCATACTTGCCCAAACATCGGTAACGATTAAATCAGCACCAACTACAGCTTGTTTTGGGTCATTAAATAAATGAACATTTTGCGTATTTGCTAAAAATTCTGCTTTAGGTTCATAGCCTTGTGGTGTGGCAATGTGTAATTTAAAGCCCAAAATTTGGCTCATTTCAATATAAGAATTACACATATTATTGCCATCACCCACCCAAACTACGGTTTTACCAGCAATAGAGCCACGATGCTCAATAAAGGTTTGCATATCGGCTAATAATTGGCAAGGGTGATGATCATCGGTTAAGCCATTAATCACAGGTACTTTAGAATATTGTGCAAAGCGTTCTACAATATCGTGTCCAAAGGTACGGATCATCACAATATCTAGCATACTAGAAATCACTCGTGCAGAATCTTCTAATGGTTCGCCACGCCCAAGTTGTGTATCTCTTGGCGATAAGAAAATCGCATCGCCACCAAATTGGCACATTCCAGCTTCAAATGAAATGCGTGTGCGAGTGCTTGATTTTTCAAAAATCATACCTAACACTTTACCTACAAAAGGTTGATACACTTCACCTGCGTGTTGCATTTTTTTCAATTCTATTGCACGTTGCAAAATTGCTTCAATTTCGTTTTGGGTCAAATCATGCAATGTGAGAAAATGTCTTAAAGCCATGCTGGAACTACCTGTTTTTTAGAGAAATAAAGCATTTCCCTAGAGTGAAAATTGGAAAATAAACAATGAATATACAATAATTTAAAGCGATAATTCAAGCCAAAATCGCTAGACTTTAGGCGTAAATGATAGCATAAAAATCACGAAAAATAGAAAGGGAAGAGAATAAGCGAGAATAGTTGCCATGCTACACAGCAATTCATTATTCTACAAATTGATAGTCATGACCTTTTAAAAATTGCTTCAAGCTATATTGCAAATAATCCATGACCATCGCTTCTTTAGGTAATTCTAAACGCAATAAGGTTTTCCAGTGCAATTCATGACTAATGCCCCAAAAGTGCAATGCTGAAAAATAAGGATTTGGACAATGAATAATCCCAAGCTGATGGGCAATCACAAAAGAATTTTCCAAACTTTGTGCGACTTCATTTCGCCAGCGTTCATTTAAATGAGCAATGAGTTCGTCATTCGGTTGGGCTTGCTTAATGAGCATATGCATAAATAAGTAATAGTCAGGATTGGTTACATGATGATAATAATCCTGCATTTGCTGGTATAAATATTGTTCTAATGAGACATCTTGTTGCCAAGTTTGTGAAAATTTGACCAATCGCTGATTCAAATGAAAATCACAAATTGCTCTAAATAAGCCTGTTTTATCGCCAAAATATTTATAAATAGATGCTTTAGAACCACCAGCTTTTTGGATAATATCGTCTAAAGATACGGCATGAAAACCGTGCTGTAAAAATAATTCATAAGCAATTGTTAAAATAGATTGACGACGCTCTAAACCACGATGGGTTAGCGTAGTTTGGCTATCCTGTACAGGATCTGAGAATATTTGAGATGATAATTTAGCCATAGGTTTAAAGCGTTCAACAAAAAGATGTATTGTGAATATGTGGCATATTTAAATGGAATATGACATATCGTATAATTGTAATTATATAACAATTTTATTGTAAATGTAAACGTTATTGAAAATAACGATAAATATCATAGATATAGTTTTAAAGTATGGTGTGATGGTAAATTTCTCAAATACATTGTTTAATCAACTTTTTGCATTTTTTATAGCAAAACGCTTGAGTAAATGTATCGGTTAAGGTTATGATATATTTTTCTAAACGTTAAACAATTACACAACAAGCAAAAGGTGGGAAATATGTTATATCCAATTGCGATTGATATTCCTTGCAATGAGCGGGAAGGGTATAGTGTGCGAGTGCCTGATTTTGCACTTGCGTTTCAAGCGGGAAAAAGTTTAGATGAAGCAGTGGCTTATGCCAAAGATATGATGATGTCTTATGTAGAACAATTAATGATGCAAGGGGAAAGCATTCCATTGGCGACCATGATGGAGCGTTATCAATATCAAGCTGAATATTTTGGTGTAGCGTGGACGCTGGTAGAGCTAGATTTGCGTTGTATTAAATGTGCTTAATGATTGTGATCGTTCAATCATTGTGATAGTTCATCGTGAAATGATATAAAAATCCTGCGTGAAGACGTGGGATTTTTATGATTTTATCTTCAGCCTTACACAAAAAAGAGCAGAATCATCTGCTCTTTTTTTATGCGAGATGGATTAAAATGATTTTACGATTATTTGAAAAAATAACCTGTTTCAGGTGAGCTGGCATTTGCCATACGCTTGCGTGGCATACGTCCTGCCAAAAAGGCTTCACGCCCTGCTTCTACAGCTTTTTTCATGGCACTTGCCATTAAAACTGGATTTTGAGCAGCAGCAATGGCTGTATTCATCAGCACGCCATCGCAACCAAGTTCCATCGCAATCGCTGCATCGCTTGCTGTGCCAACCCCTGCATCTACCAATACAGGCACTTTGGCATTTTCTTTGATAATGGAAATGGTATGTGGATTTAAAATCCCTAAACCAGAACCAATCAAACTCCCTAAAGGCATAATCGCCACACAGCCCATGCTTTCCAATTCTTGTGCAACAATTGGATCGTCCGATGTATAAACCATAATTTCAAAGCCATCATCAATAAGTGTGCGAGCGGCTTTTAAGGTTTCAGTAATATTCGGATATAGAGTTTTTTCATCGCCCAATACTTCTAATTTGACCAAATTATGACCATCTAGCAATTCTCGTGCTAACATACAGGTTCGCACGGCACTGTTGGCATCAAAGCAACCAGCGGTGTTCGGCAAAATAGTATATTTTTCAGGTGGAATGACCGACAATAAATTCGGTTGGTCGGGGTGTTGTCCAATATTGACACGACGAATAGCAACGGTAACAATCTCTGCACCACTGGCTTGAATGGCTAAATCTGTTTCTTGTAAATCTTTATATTTGCCTGTACCGACCAATAGGCGTGAGTTAAACTGACGTGAACCAATGATTAATGGTGAATCTTGCATTGTGATCATAGACATTATCAATCCTAATTATATTAAATCTTAAATCATGCGAATGAAATCATGTGAACCTGAAATGTAGATTAGCCACCACCAACGGCTTGGATAATCTCAATTTTTGCATTTTCACTTAAAGGCGTATCTGCCAATTTGCTTTTGGGTATAATTTGTTCGTTCATTTCCACCGCAAAGCGTTGAGCAGAAAGTGATAACGATGCGACTAAAGTACCTAAAGTCTGATGTTCGGTGTGTATTGCTTCGCCATTGAGAATAATGTTCATAGCTAACCCCTAAAATGTGCCAACGCCATTACATATTACGATATTTTAACGCATGAAAAGCGAGTGATAACCAACCGATAATCATAAATAAACCACCGATTGGCGTAATCATACCGAGTCCTTTTGAGCCTAAACCCATTAAAAATAACGACCCACAGAATAATAAAATACCGATTTGTAAGCAAATAAAGCTGAGTTTTATAGGAAATAACCCGTTGATTTTATTTAAAATAGCGAGAGCCAGCAAACCTAAAGCATGATAAAAGAAATAATCGGTTGCCGTTGCCCACCATGCAAGTTGTTGAGCATTCGCCATTTTTTCCAAACCGTGTGCACCAAACGCACCCAATACGACAGCAGTTGCCAAATTTAAAGCGGCAATCATGAGCCACATAAAGCACCTTTTATGATGAAATCAATAAACGCAAGTGTAACACATTGCGTCTAAATACGACTATAAAAATGATAAGAAAAATTAACCTGCTAACATTGCTGTTTTAATTTTTTCCATTGCATTTTTTTCTAGCTGGCGAATACGCTCGGCAGAAACGTTATATTCCGCAGCCAATTCATGCAAGGTAGATTTATCATCGTCCAACCAACGACGCTGTAAAATGTGTCGTGAACGATCGTCCAATGTTCCCATCGCTTGATGTAGGGCTTGATTGCTTTGCTCTTCCCAATCATCATTTTCAATCAATGTTGCTGGGTCGTAGCGGTTATCTTCCAAATACAACACAGGGGCAACATGATGCGATTGCTCATCTTGATCGTCATTTTGTGCTTCAAAGGCGGCATCATAAGCCGTTAAACGTCCTTCCATTTCTAGCACTTGTTCAGCTGTTACGTTTAAATCTTCAGCAATGGCTTGAGCTTCTTCTAGCGTTAATTTTTTGCTTGATTTTTTCAGGCTTCTTAAATTAAAAAACAATTTACGCTGTGCTTTGGTGGTCGCAATTTTGACAATACGCCAGTTACGAATCACATATTCATGAATTTCCGCTTTAATCCAATGCACGGCAAATGAAACCAAACGCACGCCCATATTGGGGTCAAAACGCTTGACGGCCTTCATCAAACCAAGATTGCCTTCTTGAATTAAATCGCCTTGTGGCAAGCCATAGCCAGCATAACTGCGTGCAATATGAATCACAAAACGCAAATGCGACATCACTAAAATTTTTGCGGCTTCAATATCTTGATCGTAATAATAACGTTCCGCCAATTCTTTTTCTTGCTCTGGCGTTAAGATGGGAATTTGATTGACATTATTGATATAAGCACCGAGATTAATTCCAGGGGCGGTCATGGACAGGGGCATCAATTGAGTGCTGCTGTCTGTCATTAAAATCTCCTAAACATGGATTGCTTATTATAAAGGCTTATTATAACGATAATTTCGCAAAGATGTGTACTTATTTGTAGCAGAATATGGCGTGTATTTGCAAAAAATCCACTCAAATGGAGATCAGAGTGGATTATGCAATCGTTTTAAAGCCCGGTAGATTTAAAAATCGTCTTCGGCATATTCATCATCAGCGACATTGAGCAATAAAATCGCTTGATTGATGGCTTCTAATACATCATCAATGACATCATCTTGAGTTAAATCAAGGTCGGATAATGCAATTTGCTCACCATCGGCAAGGCGTTGGAAAATGGGTAGTGATGCTGAATTTAAGCATAATTTTTCGCCATTTGCCCAAAACTCTAAAGTATTTGCTGTATGGCGATACAATAAGCGACTGGCTGGCTCTATGCTTAAATAGGCATCACTTTCGCTTAAATCTTGCACATCGTCAAATGTGATTTCATCTACTTCTGGAATGTGGTCAGGATATTTCGCTTCACTCATCAATGCCATGATGGCTTGATCAAAAGCATCGCTGTGTTGTAATTGCTCTATTAATTTGGCTTTTAAATCTTGAATTTCAGCTGCTTGAATTTCGCCAATGGCTTGTACTTTTTGACGAGCAATATCGCTTAATGGATTTTTAAAGCGTGCTTGATCGGCAAATTGGTCGCTGGTTCTGTCCATCATATTGGCAACATTTGGCATACGGAAGCCAAAAGAGAGCGTTAAGCATTCATTTTCAGCAACGCCATAGTGCGATAAACCTGGTGGGACGTATAATAAATCACCAGGGTTTAGCACTTCATCAAACCAAACTTGCATTTCAGGTAACAATTTTAACGGTTGATTTGGTACAAATTCGCTATGTTCATCGCACATTTGCCCCAATTGCCAACGACGCTGACCATAGGCTTGTACAAGGAAAACATCATAATAATCAAAATGTTGTCCTACAGACCCGCCTTGTGGTGCATAAGAAATCATGATGTCATCACGTCGCCATTGCGGTAAAAAGTAGAATTTTTTCCATAATTCGGCAATGTCTAAGGAATGATGGTCTAGGGCTTGCACCAATAAGGTCCAATATGGTGGTAATTTTTTGAAATCTTTGGCAGATAAAGGCGATGATTTGACTTGCCATTGATCGTGCTGTTTACCTTGTTGTTGGATTAAACGAGCAGTAACGTGTTCTTCCAACGCTAATTGTTGAATTTCTTCTGGTTCTAGCAAATCAATTACTTCAGGCAAAGCATTGCGAACCAATAACGGTTTTTTTTGCCAATATTCTGTTAAAAATTGCTCTGCGGTGATGTGTCCTAATACATCTAAAGGGATTTGGCTCATGGGTTACTCTAACATTTAAAAAACGAACATTTAAAGATGATGACGATTGTAATCGTTAAGGGAGTTGAAAATCAAATTTGCGTAAAATATGACACAGTTGAATTAAAGGCAAGCCCATTAAACTGGTAAAATCATTGCCTTGCATACTTTCAAATAAGCTAATGCCTAATTGCTCGCATTTAAAGCTTCCTGCACAATGTAAAGGGTCATCAGCTTGGATATAACGCTGAATTTCATCTAAACTCAAATCACAAAATTTGACTTGGAAATGCTCTAGCACAGTATGCTCAAAGCCACTTGCTAAGTGGATTACGCTGAGTGCTGTGCTAAACATCACACTTTGCCCTGAACTTTGTTGCAGTTGTTTGACGGCATTTTCCACCGTTAAAGGCTTTCCTAAAAAATGCTGTGGCTCATGTAAACGCCATGCCACTTGGTCTGAACCAATCACAATTGCAT
>JAUNHS010000015.1:0-9127 GCA_030523805.1 Acinetobacter sp. | reverse complement strand
TGCTGTGGCTCATGTAAACGCCATGCCACTTGGTCTGAACCAATCACAATTGCATCGGGGAATTGCTGTGCAATATGCAATGCTTTTTGATAGGCGAGACGCTGGGCTAATTGGTCAGCGTGCTGTTCGCCTTGTGGCGATTCATTAATATCGGGTGCAATGGCTTGAAAGTTTAAGCCAAGACGTTGTAATAGTTGCTGGCGAGTACGACTACTAGAAGCCAAAATAAGGGGAAATGATGAAGACATAATTGTGCAATCAGTGGCAAAATATACGGTGAATAAGCGATTATTGTAACACAAATCAACAGTTGATGAAGATTATAGACCAAAGTCAAAGCGAAAAAAATGTACAAATGATATTTTGTTAAACTGTTGAAAAATATATTAAAATTTAAAAAGTGTGCTGTGTGTTCGGCGAAAAAATAACATATTATCCTTTAGTATTATTGACAAAAATTGCATAGTGTTACATCTTATGCTCAATTCAACGAAACAGGCAACCCAATTTGACTTAGCGTTGTTCAGGATATGAAGGATCGGATAAGGCTAGGGGAGCAAAATGGGGTTGTACACAATATAAACTTTAAGTTAGACAGGAGTAATCAAATGTCTGAATCTAAAAAAGCTATTCTTGAGCTTGATGGAAATAAAATTGAATTACCAATTTACAGTGGTACATTAGGTCCAGATGTTATTGATGTGGGTAGTGTATTAAAAGCAGGTTATTTCACTTTTGACCCTGGTTTTATGTCTACAGCATCTTGTGAGTCTAAAATCACATTTATTGATGGTGATAAAGGAATTTTATTACACCGTGGTTATCCAATTGACCAATTGGCGACTAAAGCAGATTATTTAGAAACTTGCTATTTATTGTTAAATGGTGAGTTGCCAACAGCTGAGCAAAAAGCGGAATTTGATGAAAAAATCCGTAATCACACAATGGTACACGACCAAGTAAGCCGTTTCTATAATGGTTTCCGCCGTGATGCTCACCCAATGGCTATAATGGTTGGTGTTGTTGGTGCATTGTCTGCATTCTATCACAACAATTTAAACATTGAAGATATTAACCATCGTGAAATTACTGCGATGCGTTTGATTGCGAAGATTCCTACATTGGCAGCATGGAGCTACAAATATACTGTAGGTCAGCCATTTATGTATCCACGCAATGACTTAGGTTATGCAGAAAACTTCTTGTACATGATGTTTGCTACACCTGCAAACCCAGACTACAAAGTAAACCCTGTATTAGCTAAAGCAATGGATCGTATTTTCACATTGCACGCTGACCACGAGCAAAATGCTTCTACTTCTACTGTACGTTTGGCTGGTTCTACTGGTGCAAACCCTTATGCGTGTATCTCTTCAGGTATTTCTGCACTTTGGGGTCCTGCTCACGGTGGTGCAAACGAAGCGGTATTGTTAATGCTTGACGAAATCGGTAGCGTAGAAAACGTTGCTGAGTTTATGGAAAAAGTGAAGCGTAAAGAAGCGAAATTAATGGGCTTCGGTCACCGTGTGTATAAGAACTTTGACCCACGTGCGAAAGTAATGAAGCAAACGTGTGATGAAGTATTGGGCGCTTTAGGTATCAATGATCCACAATTGAAATTGGCGATGGAGCTTGAGCGTATTGCATTAAGCGATCCGTACTTCATTGAGCGTAAGTTGTATCCAAACGTAGATTTCTACTCTGGTATCATCTTGAAAGCGATTGGTATTCCAACAGAAATGTTTACAGTAATCTTTGCTTTAGCTCGTACTGTAGGTTGGATCAGCCACTGGTTGGAAATGCACGCTTCTCCGTACAAAATTGGTCGTCCACGCCAGTTGTACAAAGGCGAAACGCAACGTGATATTAACCGTTAATTTTAACGTTAATCTTCATAATAAAACTGCATACGAAAGTATGCAGTTTTTTGTTTGCTGTTGGCAATGAAATATTTAAATGGAATATCAATATTTTATGGTGGAAATCGTTGGATAAAAAAATATCCCTATCAAATGATAGGGATATTTTTATGCAACCATGATTTATTGCTGATTTTGCTCGGCAGTGCTGGCAGGTGGAGTATAAGTGGTTGTTTTATACTCTTTGATGCCACCACCTAAAGTTTTATACAGCTCAATTTGGTTGTTCAAATTTGCTTGCTCTAAAGTCAGTAAACTTTGTGTTGCAGAATATGAAGAACGTTGAGCATCTAACACGCCCAAGTAGTTATCAATCCCTGCACGATAGCGTGCATTAGAAAGTTTGTAGCTCACGTTGGTTGCATCTACCAAACGACGCTGTGCATTTAAACGGTCATTGATATAAGCACGGGTGGCTAAGGCATCATTCACTTCGCTAAAAGCAGTTTGAATGGCTTTTTCATAATTGGCTAAAGCAATTTGTTGGTCTGTTTCAGAAATTTGTACGTTGGCTTTGCGTGTACCCCAATCAAAAATTGGTAAATCTACACTTGGGCCAAGTGACCATACAAATGCACCAGATTTGAATAAATTACTCAAACTTGTAGATGCCAAACCTGCTGTACCCGTTAAACTAATGCTTGGATACAAACGTGCTTTGGCAGCAGCAATATTCGCTCCAGCAGCACTTAATTGGTATTCCGCTGTTTTTAAGTCAGGGCGATTATTTAATAAATCACTAGACAAACCTGTAGAAAGGGTTTTGATATGAGTGATATTTTTAATCGGACTGGTGCTTAATAAATTTTGTGGTACAGCTTGACCAACCAAAAGGTTTAACGCATTGTGTGCTTGAGCGACTTGTGTTTGATAGTTTGCTACATCGCTGCGTGCAGTTTCTACTGAAACTTGCGTTTGGCGAGATGGTAATTCACTATCAATACCTGCTTTAAAGCGTTTTTGATTGAGATTGTAACTTTCTTGCTGTGCTTTTAAAGTGCTTTGAGCCACTTGCAAATGAGCATTGGCATAAGCATAGTTCAACCATGCTTGTGCGACTTGGCTAATCAAGCTAATTTGTGTGGCATCTTTGCTACTTTGAGTGGCAAAATAGGTGTCCAATGCGGCATCTTTCAGATTGCGTACACGTCCCCAAAAGTCAAGTTCATAAGACGTTGCACCGACACTTACACGATAAGTACTTGATGCGGTCTCATTGCTTCCTTGACGTACCACGCTACCACTAGCACCAATGGTCGGCAAGCGATCATTTTCAGTAATGCGATATTGCTGTTGTACTTTTTGGATATTTAAAGCAGCAACACGTAAATCACGGTTATTCTGCAATGCCAATTCAATCACTTGGATTAAGCGTTGGTCGGCAAAGAAATCTTTATAGCCCAATTCTGCAATTGATGGTTGATTGCTGATTGGGGCTTGGGTAAAGCTAAATTGTTTAGCAACTTGTGGCTGTGCGATTGGCTGTGCAGGTCGCAAGTTGCTTTGGCAAGCTGCCAAAGCGACTGCGAGTGCAGTAATTGCAATGCTACGGCCTGTTTTAGTCCAGACTTGCATTATGAATGTTGCTCCTGACGTGGTGCTTTAGGTTTGTATTTAAAAATACTACGCACCACCACAAAGAAAATAGGAATAAAGAAAATACCGAGTACGGTTGAGCTAAGTACGCCACCTAACACACCATAACCGACAGCGTTTTGTGCAGCAGCACCCGCACCAGAAGCAATGGCTAATGGCAATACACCAAAACCAAATGCCAATGTGGTCATGATAATTGGACGTAAACGTAATTTAGATGCGTGCAAGGTGGCTTCTACCAATTCTACGCCTTTTTCTTGTAGCTCTTTGGCAAATTCTACAATTAAAATGGCATTTTTAGCAGAAAGACCAATCACGGCAACAATCGCTACGGTAAAGTAAATGTTATTGTTGATGTTCATAAAGTCTTTGGTTGTAATCATTACAGCAAAAGTCAGAATAAATGAACCTAAAATACCCAAAGGAACAACCAACAATACTGAGAATGGCACAGACCAGCTTTCATACAAGGCAGCAAGGATTAAGAATACCATCAAACCAGCTAATGCGAATACAATCGCTTTTTGCGAGCCAGCTTCTTGCTCTTCTAATGATAAACCTGTCCATTCTGAAGCATAACCGTTATAACCTTGTTCAGGCAATTTATCTACAAAGCCTTGTAAAATATTCATGGCTTCGCCCGAGCTAATGGTTGGTGCAACGGCTTCAATCGTTACAGATGATGAACCGTTATAACGATCTAAACCTGGTGGGCCATAGACCCATTCGCCAGTTGCAAATGCTGAGAATGGAATCATTTGGCCAGAACTGTTGCGTACTTGCCATTTGTGTAAATCTTCAGGCATCATACGAGCAGCGGCTTCACCTTGTACATACACTTTTTTCACACGACCACGGTCAAGGAAATCATTCACATAAGAACCAGCCCAAGCCATACTCATTGTGGTATTAATATCGCTTAAGCTAATGCCCATCGCACCTGCTTTTTCTTGGTCAATGGTGATTTTATATTGTGGTGCATAATCTTGAGCACCAGAACGGCTAAATACAAAACGTTTGTCTTCACCAATCATTTTTAAGATGGCTTGGCTCGCTTCCATGAGTTTTTCATGGCCATTACCACTCACATCTTTTAATACCAAATTCACCCCTGTAGAGTTCCCCAATTCCATCATGGCTGGGAGCTGCATTGGATAAACCAATTTCGCTTCAGGAATGGTTGCATTCATAGACATGGCACGCTGTACAAGAGCAGCACTTTGCAGTTCAGGCGTTTGACGTTCGTCCCAACTTTTGAGTTTAACGAATGCCATACCAGCATTTTGACCACTACCACCAAATGAGAAACCAGACACGCTAAATACAGATTCCACCATGTCTTTTTCATTTTTGAGATAATAATCAGAAACTTTATCTACGACTGCAACGGTACGCTCCATAGATGCGGTGGTTGGCAATTGAATCATATTCATGATCATGCCTTGGTCTTCGGTTGGTAAGAATGAAGATGGCAAACTTTTCCACAAGAAACCTAAAGCACCACAGAATACAACAAAGATTGCTAATGCGACTAAACGTGCTTTGATGAGCCATTTTACAACTTTACGGTATGTTTCCGATACCCACTCAAAGCCAGCATTAAAACCACGGAAAAAGCGAGCAAAAATGTTGTTGCTTGGCTTTTTATTTGGGTTGTGTTGCTTGAGCATGGTCGCACATAGGGCAGGGGTAAATACAATCGCAACCACGAGCGATAATAACATTGCTGTAATCAGCGTCACCGAGAATTGACGATAAATCACGCCCGTTGTGCCGCCCATAAATGACAATGGAATAAATACAGCGGTTAATACTGATGTAATCCCCACCAAGGCACTACTGATTTGATCCATAGATTTTTCGGTAGCGGACACAGGATCGCTATGTTCTTCGCTCATAATCCGCTCAACGTTTTCTACCACGACAATGGCATCGTCCACCAAAAGACCGATGGCGAGTACCATGGCAAACATGGTTAAAGTGTTGATTGAGAAACCGAACAAATTAATGACTGCAAATGTACCGAGTACAACGACAGGCACAGCAAAAGTTGGAATAATGGTCGCACGCCAGTTCTGTAAGAATAAGAACATCACGATAAATACCAATACCACCGCTTCAACCAAAGTAGAAACCACCGATTTGATTGAACGCTCTACGAATGGTGTCGTGTCGTAAGCAACTTGGTCTTTTAAACCTTTAGGATAGCTTTTGCGTAAATTCTCTAAAGCAGCTTCTACACGTTTTGCTGTATCTAACGCGTTTGCACCTGTTGCCAAGCTCACTGCCAAACCACCAGCAGGTTTACCATTGAATTTAGACACTGTGCCATAACTGTCAGAGCCTAACTCTACACGAGCGACATCACCCAAGCGAACAACTGCACCAGAGCTTGAATCTTTTAAGATAATATTACGGAATTGTTCAGGCGTTTGTAATAGGCTTTGAGCTGTAACGGTCGCATTAATACTTTGCCCTTCAATGGCAGGTAAAGCACCTAATTGACCTACAGCAACCTGTGTATTTTGAGCTGAAATAGCACTACTAATATCGCTTGGTGTCAGATTGTATGCGGTGAGTTTCGCTGGGTCTAGCCAAATACGCATGGCATACGAACCACCAAATACACGCACCGAACCTACACCTTCAATACGGCTTAATTGCTCCGAAATGCTTGATGCGACATAATCTTTAATATCAGCATCGGTCATTGAACCGTCTTCAGAATAAAATGCCAAAACTTGCAAGAAGCCTGTGTTGCCTTTGGTTACGGTTACGCCACGGCGTTGTACATCTTGTGGTAAAGATGCTGTTGCAGATTGTAATTTATTTTGCACTTGCACTTGAGCCATATCGGCATCAACGCCTTGATTAAAATAAACACTAATAGATGATGAACCATCACTACTGCTCCCTTCAATATAACGCAAACCGTCAATCCCTGTGAGCTGTTGCTCAAGAATTTGCGTAACGGTTTTTTCCACCGTATCGGCAGATGCACCCGAATAAGTTGCAGATACGTTAATCTGTGGTGCAGCAATGGTTGGATATTGGGCAATCGGCATATTCTTTAGCGTAATAATACCTGCCAACATAATCACCAATGCAATCACCCATGCAAAAATAGGGCGATGAATAAAAAATCTAGCCATGCAATAACCCCTTATTGTGCAGCTGATTTTTCAGCTGTTTTTTCGGTGGTTTCAGCATTGTTGTTAGATGTTGTTGGTTCTGCTGCTGCTTCAGTTGCTTTGGCTGCTTCAGCATTTTTTGCTTTTTCAGCGTCTTGTGCTGCAAGCGTATTTGGTGCTGCAGTGGTGGCTGATGATTCTAGGGCTTGTGCTTCTACCAAATCACCTTCTTTCACTTTGGCATTCCCAGCGATGATGATTTTATCGCCATCATTGATGCCTTCAGTAATGACCCATTTGTCGCCTTGAGCCATTTGAGTTTTCACTGTACGGCTGACCACTTTGCTATCTGCACCAACGACTAATACTGTCGCTGAACCTGTTGCATTACGGGTAACTGCCGCTTGTGGAATTAAATAGGCTTTTGGTAATACGCCTTGAGAAATTTTCGCTGTAGCGTACATACCTGGCAACAATAAATGATTTGGGTTAGGGAATACCGCACGCAAAGTTACGCTACCTGTGCTTTCATTTACGCTTGCGTCAGCAAAAGTTAATTTACCTTCCAATGGATATTCACTACCATCTTCAAGTTTTAATTTCACTACGGCATTGCCTGTATAAGCAATATTGCCTTGACTAATTTGCTGGCGTAAACGTAAAACTTCAGCACTTGATTGATTAATATCAATATAAATCGGGTTTAAACGCTGAATTGTTACCAAGGCATCTGCTTGACCATTGGTTACTAAAGCACCTGCTGTAACGGCTGAACGGCTAGTCTGTCCTGAAATAGGAGCACGAATGACTGAGAAACCTAAAGCGATTTGCGATGTTTTAAGATTGGCTTGTGCTGCTTTTAAATCGGCTTCGGCTAAACGTAATTGAGCAACAATATCATCATAATCTTGTTGAGCAATCGCATTCGTACCGACCAATTGGCGATAGCGACCTTCTTTTTTACGCAATGCGTCAATATTTGCTGTATGACGAGCAATTGCTGCCTGCATATTTTCTACATCGGCACGCCCTGAGCGAGAATCCAATTCATACAATGGTTGCCCAGCTTGTACAAATGAACCTTCAGCAAATAAACGCTTTAAAATCACGCCTGTCGCTTGTGGGCGAACTTGTGAAACTTCATAGGCATTGGCACGCCCTGCTAACTCTACAAAGTTTTCAACAGGTTGAGCTTGGGCAATCATTACGCCCACAGGTGTGGCTTTCGGTGCAGCAGCGGCAGCGGTTTGTTGAGTTTGTTGCTCATCATTTCCACCACAGCCTACCAATGCAATACTTACTGCTAATGCACAAATGCTCAAAGCAGATCGTTTTAAATTTGTCATAAGACCTCATGCAATGAATAGAATAGGGAGATAATTGGTTAAATATCAAGTATTTAAGATAACTATCCATAAATAAAAAAGATTTAGCCAAAAATCGGTTAAAATTTCAGATTATTGTACTAAATAGTACATGACTAAATCAAGGAAAAGGCGTATCTTATAATGTAATGTAATGTAATGTAATTAACAGATATATTTGGAAAATTGATAGTTGTAATAATGTGTTTCTGATTTCTTGAGTAAAGAATATACGAATAGGTGCATAATAGCAACATTTTAAGTTACAATACCATGTCATATTTTGATGAAAAAATTATGCCTTTATCGTTACATTTATACCTTTCTTTGCTTGAGCAACAGCAACATCATACGACACAGGCAATGCGTGAACACCTTGCACAGCGTAAGCAAGCGTTGGCAAATTTACGTTGCCAAATTTTAGCCCAGCATTTGCACATTTCCCCTGAAGCCATTCAATTTGCCTATCATGCACAGGGCAAGCCATTTTTACACAGTGAGCCATCAGTGGCATTTAATATTTCACATAGCAAACAGGTATTTGCTTTATTGCTGACGGAGCAACGTGGGGTAGAAATTGGGGTAGATATTGAGCAATTGGATCGTAATGTGCGTTTTGATGCTTTGGCAAAACATTGCTTTCACGATGAAGAATATGCTTTGTGGCAACAGCAAGGAGCAACGGTAGCACATTGGTTTAAAATTTGGACGGTGAAAGAAGCCGTGTTAAAAGCACATGGTTTGGGTATTCGCTTAAATTTAAATAGCTTAAATACGCAAATAACGCTGGACAGTACACACGGCAAGATTGAGCATGAGCAATTAGGGCAGATTGCTTTTCAAGTATTTCCTTATGACATTGGGCAGCAAAAAGTGATGATTGCTGTGGCATGGTGTGGTGAATGTGCCGAGCTTGAGCCACATAGTGAAATAATCATTCAACAGTTTTAACAGTTTCATAAGCAAATTAAATCATCAATGTGATGTTGCACGGCACGATTATTTGAGAGATAAGGAATGGTTAAACGTCTTTGTGGCTAAAATATTACGCTCGCTCTTTTTTAAACCCATTTTTCATCAAAAGTTTAAAAAAGATTTTCCACGCACTTAATTTAAT